>JAOZVS010000139.1 GCA_025869435.1 Zavarzinia sp. | reverse complement strand
GTGCCGCTGGCGGGATCGGTCGGGCTCTTCATCGCGACCGCCGTGCTTTACGAATTCTCGATCGCGACCATGGGCATATTGATCGCGACCTTCACCACGTCGATGCCGCAGTTCGGCCTGCTCGCCCTGCCGATCCTGATCGTCATGAATCTTCTGTCGGGCAGCACGACGCCGATGGAAAGCATGCCGGAATGGCTGCAGATCGTGATGCAGATCTCGCCCTCGACCCATTTCGTCGCGGCCTCCCAGGGCATCCTCTATCGGGGGGCCGGGGTCTCGGTCATCTGGCCCAACCTGCTGGCGGTCGCGGGCATCGGCGGCCTGTTCTTCTACGTCGCCGCCACGCGCTTCCGCAAGACCCTGTCCGCCATGCGGGGCTGACGCTCAGCGCTGACCGAGCGCCGCCACCTGGCGGGCGCGGGCTGCCTCGCGCTGCTGGTTCATGCTGTGCCAGAAGGCCGGGATCACCAGGCTGCCGACCGCGGCGATGATGATCAGGCTCTTGGTCATCTCGTCGAAGGGACCGCCCGCCCAGTCGAGCGCCACGATGGCGTAGGCGACCAGCACGTGGAAGGCATAGACCTGCAGTGAATGCTGACCGAGGAAGACGAAGAACGGCCGGCGGAAGGCATAATGCAGGGTCCGCGATACGAAGGCGACCGGCGCGGGCAGACCTTCCTCGGCGGCGTTGCGGAGCAGCCAGGCCGTGACATAGGCGATGGCGGCGAAATTGACGACATAGACGAGACTCAGGTCCTCGCGCCGCAGCAGGCGATAGAACTGGTCGCCGGTCGGTGTCCCGCCGAGGTCGCCAAGGCCGTGGACAACGCGGTAGCCGGCGAAGACCGTGACCAGAAGGCCGGCGATGATCGCGAGATCGGCGCGCCGCCGGTCGAGAAGGCTCGCGACATCAAGCCGGCCGCATTTCACCGCCGCGCCGAGGACGACGCCGCAGACGAACAGGAACTGCCAGCCCAGCGGGTTGAAATAGGACCGGATGGTGCCGTTGGAATCGGCCTCCGCCACCAGCCGGGCCAGGGCATCGACCGCCGGCAGATGCAGGCCCATCTGGGTCATCATCCAGAGGGCGAAACTGGCGGCGAGGGCGGCCAGGCCGTGGCCCGCCACCGTCGCCCGGACGATGAAGGGGGCGACGGCGAGATAGAGCATGTATTGCGGCAGGATATCGAGATAGGCCGGCTGATACAGCAGGCTGACCGCCGCCGCGATGTGATCGAGCGGCGCTTCCGCCAATCTGCCCAGCTGCCAGCCCCAGATCTGCGCTCCATCCGGCAGCAGATAGGCCGCGCCGACGACGATGAACAGCGTGACCAGCAACAGGCGATATAATTCTCCCACCCGGGTGAAGGCCTTGCCGGTCAGTGCCCTGGGGCCCTGTTTCATCAGGATGCGGGCATAGGTCAGGCCGATGACGAGACCCGACAGGAAGACGAAGCCCTGGGCGTCCTCGACGAAGGAAAATTCACCGTGATGCAGGCGCAGCAGCAGGGCCTCGTCCTGGAATTTCAGGTGGCTGGACATCATCAGGACGAGGAAATAGCCCCGCAGACCATCGATCACGGCGATGCGATTGGGGCCTGCGGACATGGAGACACTCCTCGGACATCAAGCTGTCACAAAGCCTGAAATGCCGTGGATCGCATCCTTGTTCCAGAAGATTCAGAACCGGATGGCGGAAACCATTTCCGTCATGCACCAGCCGGCGAACCAGGTCAGCGCCCGCGCCGGATCGGCGTCGCCGAGCGCCTCGCCGAAGCGGGACCCGTCGCGCAGCCGCGCGAGGAGATCGTCCTCCCCCGGCTGCAGCGGGCGATATTGCGGCTCCAGCCCCAGGCGCCAGACGGCGAGGGCCAGGGGCGCCGCCAGCCGTGCGGGGGGCGCGAGGGACTCGCCCGCCTTGGCCAGGGGCCAGAGTTCATGCACCGGGTGGTGGAGCGTCAGCACCGAGAGCCCGGGCTGGAAATCCACCCGCAAACCCTCCCATTCCTCGCCCGAGAGCGCGGCCAGCGCGCCGACCTCGACTTTCTCCCCGGGGGCGGCGTCGAAGGCAAGGCCCAGCGCCCATTCGAAGGCCGCCATGTCGGCCGCGACCGTGTCGCCAGCGGCGGCCAGATCCCCGGCCAGCAAGCGGCCCAGCCAACGAACGGAAGGCTCTGTCGAAGGATGCCGTCCGACATAGGCGCGCGCGGCTTTCGCGAAGGCATCCGCCCCCATCAGCCCGCGCGTGCCGGGAAATTCCGCCTCCAGCACCTCCACGAGACGGGCGCCATAGGCGTGGCGATAGACCCCGGCGAGGGTGGTTCGATCGGCGTGGGGGGCGTCACCGATCAGGGCCTCGATCCGGCCGGGCGCGCGGCCCAGCAGATCGTCGGCGATCGTCCGCTGCAATTGGGTGAGGGCGCTCATGCCGACATCCTGACGAGCGCCGGGGCGAGAGGGGCGGCGATAGCGCGCAGGCGATCGAGTTCGGACAGGAGCTCGGGCAGGGGCGGGATATCGGCGTCGCGTTCGATCATGGTCGGGACCGGGCCGAAGCGGCGGATCGCCTCGGCATAGAGGGCGAAGACCTCTTCGGCGATCGGCGCGTCGTGGGTGTCGATGATATGGCTGCCCATGTGGCTGTGGCCGGCCATGTGGATCTGGCGGATGGCGCGGCCGGGCAGGGCATCGAGGAAGCCGAGGGCTTCGAAGCCGTGATTGAAGGCGCTGACATGGACATTGTTCACGTCGAGCAGCAATTCGCAGCCGCTGCGCGCGACCAGCGCCGCCAGGAATTCCGCTTCCGACAGGTCGGAGACGGTGAAATTCATGTAGCTCGAGACATTCTCGATCACCAGCGGGCGGCGCAGGCGGTCCTGCACGCGGCCGATGCGATCGGCGACATGGGCCAGCGCCTCGTCGGTATAGGGCAGGGGCAGCAGGTCGTGGAGATTGACGCCCTCGACGCCGGTCCAGCACAGGTGATCGGAAATCCAGGCCGGCTCCACCCGCTCGGCCAGCGCCGCGAGGTCGTCGAGATAGCGCTCGTTCAGGGGATCGGTGCCGCCGATCGACAGCGAGACGCCATGCATGACCATCGGGTAGCGGGCACGCAGCCGGTCGAGCCACCACAAAGGCCGGCCGCCGCCGACCATGAAATTCTCGGAAATGATCTCCAGCCAGTCGACGGCGACGCCGTCCCGGTCGAGATCGAGATAATGCTCGGCGCGCATCCCGAGGCCGAAACCCTGTACCATCGCCGCTCCCACAAGAAAACGGGGCCGGGTGAGGCCGGCCCCGTGTCGTGTCTGTCGGATCAGCCGACCTTGCCGCCAGCCGCTTCGCAGGCCGCCGCATCCGGGGTCACGGTGAAGCCCTGGCCCTTGCAGGCGTTCTGGCCCTTGCAGGCATTGGTCGCGGTCTTGCAGGCGCTGGTGCCCTTGCAGGCATTGGCGCCCATGCAGTGGACGCCTTCCGAAGCCGAAGCCGCGATCGGCGACAGCATCATCGCGCCGGCCGAGAAAAGCGTGGCCGCGGCGGCGGCGAGCGTGAAACCGGTCTTGTTCATGTCATCCCCCTGGATCATCCAGTGTTCGGTTGCATCATTCTCCGCCGCAGGGTCATCTGGGCGGCGGGAGCCTGCCTTGCCGGCCGGTCTCACAGGGTAGTTCGGCGCGACTTCGCCGAAGTTACAGAAAGTCCGGGCCATGAATCCCGAATACCGGTCTTTTGCGCGTGAGCGCGCATTCGCCGCCCTCGTGCTGTTCGCGGGGATCCTGGGCAGCGGCCTGCTGGCCGCCCATCTCGGGCAGGACGCCGGCTGGGACCTGCGCAATTACCATTGGTATGTGCCCCACGCCCTGATCGGGGGGCGCCTCGGCTTCGATATCCTGCCCTCCTTCATGGGGCCGACCTTTCATAATCCGGCGATCGACCTGCCGTTCTGGTTCGCCGTCCATCTGCTGGGACCGCAAGGGGCGACGATCGTTCTTGGCGCGGTGCAGGGGCTGAACATCCTGCCGCTTTATCTCATCGCGCGGCGCGTCCTGCCGACGCTGCCGGCGCCCGCCGCCGCGCTGCTGGCGCTGGCCGGCATTGCGGGGGCGATGAACATCGGCCTTCTGGGCGCGACGGCGGGGGACAATCTTCTGTCCCTTTTCGTTCTCTGCGCGATCGCCGCCCTGCTGTCTGGGCCCCGGGGGCTGTGGCTGGCGGGGCTGGTCGCCGGGGCCGGCTTCGGGCTGAAGCCCGTGCTCGCCCCCTTCATCGTCGGCCTCGCGCTGACCGTGATCGCCTGCGAATTGTTCAGGGCGGGGGGCTTTCTCCGGGTCGCGCTCTTCGCCCTGTGCGGCCTCGCCGGCACGCTGCTGACCGGCGGCTGGTGGATGGCGACCCTCTGGGTTCATTTCGGCAATCCGCTGATGCCCTATTTCAACGATATCTTCGGCTCGGCCTATGTCCCGGCGCGGACCTACAGCGATCCGGGCTTCACCATCGGTCTGCCCTGGCCGCGCATCCAGTTGCCCTTCCTCGCCGGGATCGTCGATCATGTCGCGGCCGAGGCGGTCTTTACCGATCTTCGCCTGCCGGCGGCCTATCTGGGGGCGATCGGGCTTTTCCTGGCCGCCGTCTTCGGCCGCCTGCGGGGTCCGGGTCTTCGCCTTGCCCTCGTCACCCTGCTGACCCTCATGGTCTGGTCGGTGGTTTTCGCCATCTACCGTTATGTTCTCGCCTTCGAGATGCTGGGGCCCTTGCTGATCGCGGCGGCGCTGATGGTCTGGATCGGCCGGCGCGGCCCGGCCCTTGTCGCGGGGGCGCTGGCCGTCGCCGTCATTCTTGCCGCGACCCGCCCGCCCGAGACGGAACGGGTCGCCTTCGCCGCCGACCTGACGGCGGTCGAGGTCCCGGCGATCGAGGACCCGGCCCATGTGGTCATCCTGATGGCCGGTCTGACCCCGGCGGCCTTCCTGATCCCGTCCTTTCCGGCGGATATCCGTTTCCTGCGCTTCGACGGCTACTGGATCGATCCGGACCAGACCGAGGCGCTCTATGCGCGGGAAATCCGCCGGGTGCTGGACGATCCCGCCGTCCGTCCGCTGATCCTGTTCAATCCCGAGGAGCGCGAACGGGTGGTGCCGGCCCTCGCGACCCTGCGGCCCGGCCTTGCTCTCGGGCCATGCCGCCCCGTGCCTCATCGTTTCGAGCATCCGGGAACGAATGGCGGCCGCTTCGTGTTATGTGACGTTGAAGGCTGAAGGCCAGGGCCCGCGAGGGCCGGAAGGATATCGACATGGACTGGACTGCGGGTGCCGGGCGCGAGATTGCCGTCATCGTTCCCTGCCTGAACGAGGAAGCGGCGATCGCCCGGGTGGTGAAGGATTTCCACGCCGTGCTGCCGGGCGCGACGGTCTATGTCTATGACAACATGTCGACCGACCGGACGATGGAGGTGGCGCGCGCCGCCGGTGCCGTGGTCCGCCAGGTCAGTCACCGCGGCAAGGGCAATGTCGTGCGCCGCATGTTCTCGGATGTCGATGCCGACATCTACATCATGGTCGATGGCGACGGCACTTATGACGCCGGTGCCGCCCCCGCCATGGTGCGCCGCCTCGTCGATGAAAATCTGGACATGGTCGTCGGCACCCGCGTCGACGACGACCCGGAGGCTTACCGGGCGGGCCACCGCTTCGGCAACTGGCTGCTGACCACGCTGGTCACCCGCCTGTTCGGCCGTACCTTCACCGACATGCTGACCGGCTATCGCGTCTTCTCGCGCCGTTTCGTGAAGGCTTTCCCCTCGCTCTCCGGCGGTTTCGAGATCGAGACGGAGATCACCGTCCACACGCTGGAACTCCGCCTCGCCACCGCCGAGATGCCGACCCATTACAGCGCCCGGGTCGAGGGCAGCCAGTCCAAGCTGTCGACCTATCGTGACGGTTTCCGCATCCTGAAGCTGATCCTGCGGCTCCTGATGCTGGAAAAGCCGCTGGCCCTGTTCGGCGGTTTCGCCGGTATCTTCCTGCTCGCCTCCATCGGCTTCTTCATTCCGGTCCTTGTCGATTACATCTCGACCGGTCTGGTGCCGCGTTTCCCGACCCTGATCGTCTCCGTCGGCCTGCTGACCCTCGCCGTGCTGTCGCTCATGACCGGCATCATCCAGGACAATGTCACCCGCGGCCGGCAGGAATTGAAACGCCTGTTCTATCTCGCGGCGGGCGAGCGGGCGGATGCACGGGTCTCTGTCGCCAGCACGGAAGGCACACGTCTCGCCGCGCGTGGCTGAGACTTGTGAAGACAAGGGCTGACGCCGGCCATCCGTTCCCTTTAGGATGCGCCCCGCATTCTATTGGGTAAGAAGATGGCCGAACCACTGGATCTGCTCGACGACTTGCTGGGTCGGGCCCGCCGCGCTGGCGCCGATGCCGCCGACGCGCTCTATTTCGAGGCGATTTCCCTCGGTGCCTCCTGGCGACTCGGAAAGCTCGAGGAGTTGGAGCGATCGGAGACCCGGGACCTCGGCCTTCGCGTCTTCGTCGGCCAGTCGCAGGCCATCGTCTCGTCGAGCGAGATCGATTCGGTCGCGCTCGATCGCCTGGTGGAGCGGGCGGTGGGCATGGCCAAAGTCGCCCCGCCCGACCGTTTCGCCGGCCTCGCCGATCCCGCGCTGCTCGAAACCGCGCCCCCCGACCTTGAAATGTTCGACCCCGAGGAGCCGGAGCCGCAAGTCCTGTTCGACCGTGCCGCCAAGGCCGAGGTTGCGGCCCTGGCCGTGCCGGGCGTGACCAATTCCGAGGGGGCGAGTTCCAGCTGGGGCGCCAACCGCGTCGGCATGGCGACGAGCGGCGGTTTCGCCGGTGAATACCGCAATTCCATGCATTCCGTCTCGGTCTCGGTCCTCGCCGGCACGGGCACGGGGATGGAGCGGGACTATGATTACGCCGCCACCCGTTTCGCGGCGGATCTCGACGATCCCGAGGCGATCGGCCGCCACGCGGGCGAAAAGACCGTGCGCCGGCTCAATCCGCGCAAGGTGAAGACGGCGCGGGTGCCGGTCGTGTTCGATCCGCGCATTTCCTCCTCGCTGATCGGCCATCTGCTGGGCGCCATCAATGGCGCGGCGATCACGCGCGGCACCTCCTTCCTGAAGGACCGCATGGGCGAGCAGATCTTCGCCCCCGGGATCGAGATCATCGACGACCCGTCGCGCCGCCGGGGCCTGCGCTCCCGCCCGTTCGACGGCGAAGGCGTGCGGGTCTCCCTGCACAAGCTGATCGACGACGGCCGCCTGACCACCTGGCTGCTCGACAGCGCGTCGGCACGCCAGCTCGGCCTCGTCACCACGGGCCATGCCGCGCGCGGCACCTCCGGCCCGCCGAGCCCGAGCGCCAGCAATGTCCACATGACCCCCGGCGTGCTTTCCCCGGCCGAGCTGATCGCCGATATCGACAGCGGCTTCTATGTCACCGAACTGATCGGCTCGGGCGTCAACGGCATCACCGGCGACTACAGCCGGGGCGCCGCCGGCTACTGGATCGAGAAGGGCGAAATCCTCTATCCGGTCAGCGAGTTGACCATCGCCGGCAATCTGAAGGACATGTTCCCCCGCCTGACCCCGGCCAACGACCTCACCTTCCGCTTCGGCACCAATGCGCCGACGCTGCGGGTCGAAGGCATGACCGTCGCCGGCACATGAGCGATAGCGACCTCTCCCTCCTGATCGATGCCGCGAGGGCGGCGGGGGCGCTCGCCCTCGACTATCAGAACAGGGGCTATGACATCAGGGAAAAGCCCGGCCAGGGTCCGGTGACCGACGCCGACCTGGCGGTCGACGCCCTGCTGCGCCAGACGCTGGCCAGGGCGCGGCCCGGCTATGGCTGGCTGTCGGAAGAAAGCACCGATGATCCCGCCCGCCTGAAGGCGGCGCGGCTCTTCGTCGTCGACCCGATCGACGGCACGCGGGCCTTCATCAAGAAGCGGCCTTTCTATGCCGTTTCCGTCGCCGTCGTCGAAGGTGGGCGACCCCTGGCCGGCGTCGTCTTCAACCCGGCGACCGGCGAATTGTTCGACGCCGCCGCAGGGCAGGGGGCAAGGCTGAACGGCGATGCGATCAAGGTCAGCGACCGGGATGTGATCGAAGGCGCCCGGCTGGTCGGCCCGGCCGACATGTTCCGCTCCCGCTTCTGGCCGACGCCCTGGCCCGCGATCGAGATCGGCCCGTCCAGTTCGATCGCCTATGCCCTGTGCCAGGTGGCCGGCGGTCTCAGCCACGGCTCGGTCAGCCTCACCGGCAAGAGCGACTGGGACATCGCCGCCGCCGACCTGATCGTGCGCGAGGCCGGCGGCATCGCCAGCACCCACCAGGGCGAAGGCTTCATCTACAACCGCCCCTCGACGCGGCATCGCAACGTGATCTCGGCCGGGCCGAGGCTTCATGACGCGCTGCTGGCGAAACTGACCGAATTCAATCCACCGCCCGATGTCGCCCGCACCATGATGGGCTGATGTCACGGATCGCCGTCTCCATCCGTCTAAGGGAGACAAGGAGATGGTGATGGACAGCGACAGGCGGAACCGGACGGACCCTCGCGAACTCGCCGCCGTCTTCGAGGCCGAGCGCCCGCGCCTGACGCGGCTGGCCTATCGCATGACCGGGATCATGGCCGAGGCGCAGGATCTCGTGCAGGAAACCTATCTCCGCCTGCACGGGCAAGGCGGCGAATTGCGTCAGCCGGCGGCCTGGCTGACCACCACGCTTACGCGGCTGGCCATCGATCACCTGCGCGCGGCCAAGCTGCGCCGGGCCGATTATACCGGCCCCTGGCTGCCCGAGCCGGACCGGGCGGAAGTGGTCGAGATTGGCGACGATGGCCGCGGGGCGGAACGGGTGGAACTGGCCGACGATCTGTCGCTGGCCTTCATGCTGGTGCTGGAAAACCTGCCCCCGGCGGAGCGGGCGGCCTTCCTTCTTCATGATGCCTTCGGCCACGATCACGCCGCCGTCGCCGCCATCCTGGGCAAGAGCGAGGCGGCGGTGCGCCAGCTGGTCAGCCGGGGCCGGGCGCGGCTTCAGGCGGCGCGGCCCGGCATTCATGTCCCGAAGGCGCGGCGCGACGCGGTCGCCCATCGCTTCATCGATGCCCTGATCGCCGGCGATGGCGAGGGGCTTGCCGCCAATCTTCAGGCCGAGGCCGTGCTGCTGTCCGATGGCGGCGGCAAGCGGCAGGCCGCGCTCAACCCCATTCGCGGCGCCGACCGCATCCTGCGCTTCTTCGCCGGCATCGCGCGAAAACAGGCGCGGCCCTGGCAATTCCGCCGCCTGCTGGTCAATGGCGACCCCGGGCTCGCCGCGCTCGACGAGGACGGTCTTCGCTTCGTGATGGTACCCACGGTCAGGGGCGACGGCGTGGGCGAGGTTCTGATGATCGCCAATCCGGACAAGCTGGCGGCGGTCGCCGCCGCGCTCACTCCCGGCCCAGGATCCGGTCGACGATGAGATTGCCGATCAGACCGGCGTGGAAATCCTGCTTCATCTTCTTCGGATCATAGACCGTGTCGACCCAGGTCCAGAAGTCGATGCCGGTCGCATCGCGGGCGGCGATGTAATCGTCGAAGAACTGGTCGAGCACGCCGGTCTTGCCCTGGCGGATATGACCATAGCGCAGCGAGAGCTGGCGCTTCGCCTCCTCGGGATTCAGGCCTTCGTGAATGAGGAGGAACAGGGCCGAGGTGATGCCGGCGCGGTCCGCGCCCGACTTGCAGTGAATGAGGGCCGGGTATTCGATGCTCTCGAACAGGTTCTTCAACTCGTGCAGGCGTTTGGCCGATGGCGGCTCGCGCGAGGTCATGACGAAATCGACCAGGCGGATGCCGGCCTCTTCCGCCGCGTCCTTCTCGAACAGATAGGTCGCGCAGTCGCGGGGGCCGCGCAGGTTGACGATGGTCCGCACGCCCTGTCGGCCGAGGCCGCGCACCTGCCATGACGTCGGCTGCGCGCCGCGCCACAGTTTGTCGTTCACCTTCCGCTTGTTCCAGAACAGCAGGCGGAAAATGCCGTGGTCGATGAACAGCACCTCGAGCCAGCCGGCCAGCCGGCGCCAGGGCGTATCCGCATCGCCGCGCAGGCGGCGGAACTGGTCCCCGGCCTTGCGGGTCTGGCGCTTGAACAAACTCGTTCCTTCTCTCTCTGGCCCGCCCCATATAGCGAGGGCGGGCACCCCCGGCAAGGCCGGGGCCGCCGGGTTTTGCGCCGGAGGGCAGACGTGATAGCGTGCCGCTCCGCAATAGCGAGTTCAGATTTGACCACCGAGACTTCAACGCCTGCCGCCGCGCCCGCCCCGACATCCACCATCCGCCGCCTGCTGAAGGGCGCGGTCAGGCCCCATGCGCGGCGTCTTGTCCTTGCCGGCGTGATGATGGCGATCGTCGCCGGCATGACGGCGACCCTCGCCTATCTGCTCGATCCGGCGATCAACGAGATTTTCGTCAACCGCAACCAGACCGCGCTCTGGGCGGTGCCGGCGGCGGTCGTCGCCTCGGCCATCGTCAAGTCCATCGCCGACTATATCCAGAGCGTGCAGATGTCCTATGTCGGCCAGCGCATCGTCGCCGACACCCAGCTCAATCTGTTCGACAGTTTCATGCGGGCCGATCTCGCCTGGATCCACGACATTCACTCGGGTCGGCTGCTCTCGGCCTTTCTCTATGACGCGGGGCTCCTGTCCGACGCCGTGTCCAAGGGCGTGGTCGGGATTCTGCGCGACGCGGTGACCGTCGTCATGCTGGTCGGCGTGATGTATTACCAGAACTGGCGACTCGCCATTGTCGCCTCGGTCGGCTTTCCCGTCGCCGCCTACATCATGCGCCGCCTCGGCCGCAAGACGCGGAAGGTCTCGACCAGGGCGCAGGCCGAGACCGGCACCCTGTCCTCCCTCCTGACCGAGCGTTTCGACGGCACCCGCCTCGTCAAGGCCTATGGCCGCGAGGCCGACGAACTGGCGACCGTCCGCGCCTCGGTCGAGCGGCGGCTGGGCCATCTGATGCGCGGCGTGCGCACCAAGGCCGCGACCGTGCCGCTGAACGACGCGGTGGGCGCGGTCGCCATCGCCGCCGCCATTCTCTATGCCGGCCTGCAGGCGCAAAGCTCGGAAATGAGCTTCGGCGGTTTCACCAGCTTCATCGCCGCCATGATCATGGCCTATCAGCCCCTGCGCAGCCTCTCGACCCTGAACAATACCTGGCAGGAAGGTCTCGCCGCCGCCGACCGGGTCTTCGCCATGCTGGACGTGAAGCCCAAGGTCGCCGATGCGCCGGGCGCGCCCGAGATCGCGGCCGAACGGGGCGAGATCACCTTCGAGGATGTCCGCTTCGCCTATAACGACGGCACGCCCGCGCTGAAGGGCATTTCCTTCACCGTGCCGGCGGGCAAGACCGTGGCGCTGGTCGGCCCCTCGGGCGGGGGCAAGTCGACGACCATCAACCTCATTCCCCGCTTCTACGATCCGACCGGCGGCCGCATCCTGATCGACGGGCAGGATATTCGGGGCGTCACCCTCGCGTCGCTACGCCGCGCCATGGCCCTCGTCGCCCAGGAGGCGACGCTGTTCGACGATACGATCGCCAGCAACATCGCCTATGGCCGGCCCGGCGCCTCGCAGGACGAGATCGAGGCGGCGGCCCGGGCGGCGGCGGCCCATGAGTTCATCCTCGGGTTGCCCCAGGGCTATGGCACCGTGGTCGGCGAATCCGGCGTCAAACTCTCGGGCGGGCAGCGCCAGCGCATCTGCATCGCCCGGGCCTTCCTGCGCGATGCCCCGATCCTGCTGCTCGACGAGGCGACCTCGGCCCTCGACACCGAGTCGGAGCGCCTGATCCAGGCCACCCTGCGCGGCCTGATGAAGGGCCGCACCACCCTCGTCATCGCGCATCGCCTGTCGACCATCGTCGATGCCGACTGCATCCATGTGGTCGAGGGCGGCCGCATCGCCGAAAGCGGCAGCCACGACGACCTCATCGCGAAGGGCGGGCTCTATGCACGGCTCTATGCCCAAGCCGAAGCGGAATAGGCGCAAGAAGCGCCCGTCGCTGGGCCGGCGCCTCGGGCGCTCGGCCTTCGTGATGCGCCTGGCTGCCTGGGCTATCGGCAGCTATATCGGCTTCGTGCGCCTCACCAGTCGCTTCGAGGAGGATGGCCCGGGCCTGTCCCGCCTGCTGGAGAGCTGGAACGGTGGCGCGCCCATGATCATGGCCTTCTGGCACGGCCGGCTGCTGATGATGGCGCGCTTTCGGAAAGGCCCGTCGCTCCGCCGCATCCATGTCCTCATCTCGAATCATGCCGATGGCGAGATCATCGCCCGCTCGATCGAGGGCCTCGGCATGTCCACGGTGCGCGGCTCCTCCCGCAAGGGCGGTTATGCCGCCATGCGCGAGTTGCATCAGGTGATCGAATCGGGTGGCCATGCCGCCTTCACACCCGACGGGCCCAGCGGGCCGTGCATGCACGCCAAGGGCGGCACCATCGCCGCGGCCTCCATGGGCGGCATTCCGGTCTTTCCCGTCACTTTCTCGGCCCGGCGCGGCCCCGTGCTGAACAGCTGGGACCGCTTCCTGCTGGCGACGCCGTTCAACCGCGGCCTCTATCTGGTGGGTGAGCCCTTCACCGTGCCGGCCGAGCTCGACGAAGCCGCGTTCGAGCAGTGGCGGTGCCGGCTGGAAGACGACCTGAACACAATGACCCATGAAGCCGACCGCCGCATGGGCCGCCCCCGGGTCGAACCGCCGCCGCCCAAGGTTCGGGGCGCGAGGCGATGATGACCCCCGGGCTCTACCGGCTGCTCACCTGGCTGGCGACGCCGCTGGTCGGCCTGCTGCTGGAGCGCCGCCGTCGTCGGGGCAAGGAAGACGCCGCCCGCCTGGACGAGCGCCTGGGCCTGCCCCGGCGCCCGCGTCCCGAGGGGCGCCTGCTGTGGATCC
This sequence comes from Zavarzinia sp., assembly GCA_025869435.1. Classification (GTDB taxonomy): domain Bacteria; phylum Pseudomonadota; class Alphaproteobacteria; order Zavarziniales; family Zavarziniaceae; genus Zavarzinia. Next base: position 21,048 of record JAOZVS010000139.1, on the reverse strand, counting down.
ACGGCGCCAGTGTCGGCGAGGCGCAGTCGGTGCTGGGCCTCATCCGCCGGCTGGTCGAGACGCCGGGTCTTTCGGTCATGCTGACGACGGGGACCGTCACCTCGGCCGGGCTGATGGCCGGGCGCCTGCCTGCCGGGGCCTTCCACCAGTTCGTGCCGGTCGATCATCCCGCCGCCGTCCGCCGTTTCCTCGACCATTGGCGGCCCGATGCCGCGCTCTGGGTCGAGAGCGAGCTGTGGCCCAATCTCGTCCTCGATACCGCGCGGCGGGGCATTGCCATGGCCCTCGTCAATGGCCGCATGTCCGAGGCGAGTTTCACCGGCTGGCGCAAGCGGCCGGGGCTGATCCGTCCGCTGATGGCGGCTTTTCGCTTCATCGCCGCCCAGAGCGCGGCCGATGGCGAGCGCTTTCGCGCCCTGGGCGCGGCCGATGTCCGTCTCCTCGGCAATCTGAAGTTCGACGCGCCGGCCCTTGGCGCCGATGCCGCCGCCCTCGCTACCCTCGCGGCCCAGGCGGGGGAGCGGCCGCGCTGGCTCTTCGCCTCGACCCACAAGGGGGAGGAGGCATTGGCCGGCCGGGTCCATGCCGCGCTAAAGCCGCGCTGGCCCGATCTTCTCACCCTGATCGTGCCCCGCCATCCCGAACGGGGCGAGGATGTGGCCGCCGAGGCGGCGGCCCAGGGCCTCGTGGTCGCGCGGCGGCGGGCGGGCGATCCGGTCACGGCTGCCACCGATATCTATGTCGCCGACACGATGGGCGAGCTCGGCCTGTTCTATCGCCTGTCGCCGCTCGCGGTGATGGGCGGCAGCCTGGTGCCCCATGGCGGCCAGAACCCGCTGGAGCCGGCGCGGCTCGGCTGCGCCCTGATCACCGGCCCGCATATGAGCAATTTCGCCGAGGTGATGGATAATCTGCGCGAAGGCGCCGCGGTGACCGAAGTCGCCGACGAGGCGTCGCTCGCCGCGCTGCTGGGCGCGCTTCTGTCGGATCATGCCCGGGTGGCGGCGCTGGGGGCGGCGGCTACCGCCGTCGCCGCTGCTGGCGACGGTGTCGTCGACCGGGTGCTGGCGGCGGTGCGGGACCTGCCGGGGCTGGATCCGCGTGCGGGCGCCTGAGTTCTGGGCCGGGCCGGGCCGGGGTGGCTGGAAGGCGGCCGCGCTGTCGCCCCTGTCCGCGATCTGGCGGCTGGCGACGCGGCGCCGGCTGGCCCGGGGTATTGCCTTCGATCCCGGCATTCCCGTCATCTGCATCGGCAATGTGACCGCGGGCGGCACCGGCAAGACACCCTTCGCCCTGCTGGTCGCGGCACGGCTGGCCGCCCTTGGGCGGCGGCCCCATTTCCTCTCGCGCGGCCACGGCGGCAGCGCCCATGGCCCCTTGCAGGTCGCGGGGCAGGGGGCGGATGTGGTGGGGGACGAGCCCTTGCTGCTCGCCCGGGTCGCGCCGGCCTGGGTGGCGCGCGATCGGGTGGCGGGGGCCAGGGCGATCCGCGCGGCGGGTGGTAATGTCATCGTGATGGACGATGGTTTCCAGAACCCCGCCCTGAAGAAGACCCTGTCCTTCCTCGTCCTCGACGGTGGCGCGGGCCTCGGCAACGGACGGGTGATTCCGGCCGGACCTTTACGCGAAGACTGGGCGGAAGCGCGGGCACGGGCGCAGGCCGTGGTCATCGTCGGCGCCGCGACCCGGGCGATGCCCGACATGGGCGGCCTGCCGGCGCTGCGCGCGGCTATCCGGCCGGTGGACGCCGGGCGATTCGACGGGCGCCGTGTCCTTGCCTTCGCCGGGATCGGCCGGCCGGGCAAGTTCTTCGACAGTCTGGCCGAGGCGGGCGCGATCACCGTCGGCACGCGGGCCTTCGCCGATCATCATCCCTATGCCCCGGCCGAGATCGAAGCCCTGCGGGAAGAGGCGCGCGTCCTCGAAGCCACGCTGGTCACCACGGCCAAGGATGCCGCCCGCCTGAGCGGCGACATGGCCGAGGGCATCGAGGTGTTCGAGATCGGTCTTGCCGTGGATTCCCCGACGTTGCTCGACCAATTGCTGGGGGCCGCCTTGCGCGATTAGGTCTCGAAACTGTCGTGGGGCGGGTTCATGCTGTGTCGCGGCAATTCTCGAGGAGGCCATTCATGCTTAAAGGGCGCAACGCCATCGTCACCGGCTCGACCAGTGGTATCGGCCTTGGCATTGCCCGCGGTTTCGCCGCCGCTGGTGCCAATGTCGTGATCAACGGCTTCGGCAAGCCCGAGGATATCGAGAAGGAGCGGGCGGGGCTCGAGTCCGAATTCGGCGTCACCGCGATCTATTCGGGCGCCGACATGAGCAAGGGCGAGCAGATCGCCGCCATGGTCGCCGAGGCCGAGGAGAAGCTGGGCTCCGTCGACATTCTGGTGAACAACGCCGGCATCCAGCTGGTCAGCCCGATCGACACCTTCCCGATCGAGAAATTCGAGCAGATCGTCGCGATCAACATGGTCAGCAATTTCCATGCGATCCGCGCCGCCCTGCCGGGCATGAAGAAGCGCAACTGGGGCCGCATCATCAATGTCGCCTCGGCCCATGGCCTCGTCGCCTCGCCCTTCAAGTCGGCCTATGTCGCGGCCAAGCATGGCGTCGTCGGCATGACCAAGACGGTCGCCCTCGAAATCGCCGAACAGCACATCACCTGCAACGCGATCTGTCCCGGTTTCGTCCGCACCCCCCTCGTGGAGGCGCAGATCGCCGATCAGGCCAAGGTCAACAACATGCCGGTCGAGAATGTCATTCGCGACATCATCCTCGCCTCGCAGCCGAACAAGCGCTTCGTCGAAGTGTCGGAAATCGCCGCGCTGGCGACCTTCCTCGCCGGCGATCACGCGCTTTCGATCAACGGCGCCTCGATCTCGATCGACGGCGGCTGGACCGCGCGCTGATCAACCCTCGATCAGCGGGGCGGCGGGGCCGGTTTCCAGTTCCGCCGCCGAGTCTTCCTTCAGGTCGATGCCGGTGAGGCCCCGGCTCAGCGCCTCGCGGGTCAGCCAGGCGATCTTGAAGGCGGCGTCCCGGGGCTCCAGCCCGCCCGGGCGGATGTTCGAGACGCAGTTGCGCGCCGAATCGGGCGTGCCTTCCGCCGGCCGGAAGGTGATGTAACAGCCCAGCGAATCCGCCGCCGACAGGCCCGGCCGCTCCCCGATCAGGACGATGACCAGTTCCGCTTCGAGCGCGGCGCCGATGGGATCGCCGATGGCGACCCTGCCCTGTTCAGCGATGACGACCGCATCGACCGCCAGGCCGTATGCCCCCAGCCGGGCGGCGATCGCGTCGAGGGTGGGCAGGGCATTGGCGCTGACCGCGGCGGCTGACAGGCCATCGGCGATGACGGCGACGATGCGCGCCGCTCCCAGTTTCGAGCGCAGCAGGGCGGCATTGGCCGGGGCCAGAGACCGGCCCAGGTCGGGCCGGCGGACATAGGTCGGCCGGTCGCCCGCCTCGCTGGCGACGACGGCGACCGGATAGCCGCGATTGGCGATCTCGCCGGCAAGGCCCCGGCTATCGATCGCCGACCAGACCGCGTCCCGCGCCCGCGCATGATCCAGGGTGAATTTCAGATGCGCCGCCGTCGGCAGGCCGGACCCGGCCCGGCCGAGGCCGACCCGCGCGGCGGTGAAGCGGCGCAGGTCGTCGAGCACCGGCGTCGCTGGGGTGATGACGTCGAGATGGCGGTTGGTCTCGTTGCTCATTCCGCCGCCTCCAGCCGGGCCGAGAGGGCGGCGAGGCCGGGACGCATGGCCAGCGGGTCGGGATCGGGCCGCAGGCGGCCGGCGCCATCGGTCAGGCCGACCTCGGCCAGCCAGGCCTCGAATTCCGGCGCGCGCCTGCGGCCGGTGATATCCCGCGCCGACAGGGCGTCGTGATAGGACAGGCTCTGGTAATTCAGCATGACGTCGTCGGCGCCCGGCACGGTGATGACGAAATTCACCCCGGCGTTGACGAGGAGGAGCAGGAGCCCGTCCATGTCGTCCTGATCGGCGTCGCAATGGTTGGTGTAGCAGACGTCGACCCCCATGGGGACGCCCAGCAGCTTGCCGCAGAAATGATCCTCGAGGCCGGCGCGGGTGATTTCCTTGCCGTTGTAGAGATATTCGGGGCCGATGAAGCCGACCACCGTGTTCACCAGCAAGGGATCGAAGCGGCGGGCAACGGCATAGGCGCGCGCCTCCATCGTCTGCTGGTCGACGCCGTGATGGGCGTTGGCCGAGAGGGCGGCGCCTTGCCCCGTCTCGAAATACATGACATTGCGCCCGACCGTGCCCCGGCCCAGCGACAGGGCGGCATCCTGCGCCTCGGCGAGGGTGGCGAGGCTGACGCCGAAGCCGGCGTTGGCGCCTTCCGACCCCGCGATCGACTGGAACACGAGATCGAGCGGCGCGCCCTTGTTGATCGCCTTGATCGCGGTGGTGACATGGCCGAGGCAGCAGGTCTGGGTCGGCACGTTCAACCGCTCGCGGATATCGTCGAGCAGGGCGACGACGCGGGTATAGTCCTGCACCCCGTCGGTCGCCGGATTGACGCCGAAGACGGCATCGCCCGCGCCTAGCAGCAGCCCGTCCACGAGGCTGGCGGCGATGCCGCGCGAATCGTCGGTCGGATGATTGGGTTGCAGGCGGGTGGCGAAGCGGCCGGGCAGGCCGATCGTGTTGCGGAAGGCGGTGACGACCCGGCATTTCGCCGCGACGAGGATCAGGTCCTGCAGCCGCATCAGCTTGGAGACGGCGGCGACCATCTCGGGGGTGAGGCCGGGGCGGATCGCGGCCAGGGCTTCGGGCGTCGCCCGGGGCGACAGCAGCCATTCACGGAATTCGCCGACGGTCATCGCGGCGATGGGACGGAAGGCCGCGGCATCGTGACCGTCGAGGATCAGGCGGGTGACCTCGTCGATCTCGTAGGGCACGAAGGTCGCGGTCAGAAAATCGGCAAGCGGTGCCTCGGCAAGCGCCATCTGTGCCGCAATTCGGTGCACCGCGCTCTCGGCCGCGAGACCGGCCAGTTCATCGCCCGAGCGTTTCGGGGTGGCCTTGGCCAGAAGGTCCCGAAGGTCGGGAAAGCGCCAGTTCGTGCCGTCCAGCGCGATCGAATAGGCCATCTGAAAACGCCTCACACCGCCGTGTTCACTACCGAATGCCGACGAATCAAGGGTATCGACGGCTGGTGTTGCAGTGCAAGAAAAATGCCAGTCAGGACGCCCGGCGGAAGGCGAGGGCGGAGCCATCCTCTTCGATCAGGCGGATGGTGCCGTCGCCCGACAATTCCAGCTTCGCCGGGCCGGGCGCCGGCTGCTTGCGTTTGTCGAGACAGGCGGAAACACGGATTTCCCGCGCCTCGCCCCAGGTCCAGGCGCAGGTCACCGGGGCGGGGCCAAGGGCGACATGGGCCTTCGCCCCCTCGAACGACAGGGTGGCCGCGCCGAACATGGCGAGGATGCCCGAAGCCTCCTCGGCCGAGACCGTTTTCCTCGCGGTCAGGGTCTGCAGGCTGAGCGTCCGGTCCACGCGCCACTCGCCTTCGATGTTTCCATCCGCGAAAACCGGGCCGGCCAGCAGGGTGCTAGCGATGGCCATAAACGACAGGGGCCGGCGAATTCGGACCAACAACGGCGATGGCATTGGTGCTCTCGTCATAAGACATGGTTCCCGTGAAGCGGAAGGGTCCGGTGCCGGTGCCGTCGACGCAGCGGTCGACGAGGACGGATGTCCCGTCCAGCTTCCAGTGGCAACGGCCGTTGACGCGGCTGCCCATGGACGGCCCCGTGACGAAAGTGAGGGTATCGCCCGAAAATTCGAAAAACAGCAGGTCTTTCGTTTGATTCAGCATCTCGCGCAGCTGGGGCGTGGACTTGCCTGCGGCCACCATGTTGGCCTGTGTCGTCTCGACATCGAGACCGAAGCGCCCCTGCGGCCCCCCCGCGGCCAGGGCCGGCACAGCAGCGGCCAGCATCGCCGCGCAAAGGATGAGGCCGGACAGAGGGGGGCGGGGCATGAGCGTCTCCAACGCTGGGGATGCGTGATCCTAGCAGATGTCGCCAAATCGGAGATACCCCATCTGGCGCTCCGCGAAGCGTGATAATCCATCATTGATGAACAAAGTCATTTATTGATATACTTCCAACCCACAACAACCGTTGGAATCATGGACGAGATCGAAAAGGTCAACCGCCCCAGGGCGAAGATCGGGCACAAGCTGCGGGCGCGGCGGCAGGAACTGGGCATGACCCTCGACGAGGTCGCGGCCGCCGCCGATCTGACCAAGAGCTTCCTCTCGGCGGTGGAGCGGGACCAGACCTCGCCGTCCGTCGCGTCCCTGCTCGCGGTCTGCGATGTGCTGCGCCTGCAGGTCGGGGCCCTGTTCGAGGCGGCGGGGGAGGCCGTCGTTCGTGTCGCCGACCGGCGGCCGATCGAATTCGGCGGCAGCGGCATCTCGGACCTGCTGGTGTCCCCGGCCCTGACCCGGCGCTTTCAGGCGGTTCTGTCCCATCTGGCGCCGGGCGCCGATGGCGGCGAGGAACTTTACAGCCTGCGCGCGGCCGAGGTCTTCGTTCTGGTCGAGGAGGGGGCGGTCACCATTCGCTTCGCCGGGGAAGTGGTGACGCTTTCGGTCGGTGACACGCTCACCTACGACCCGCGCCGGCCGCATAGTTTCGGCAATGCCTCGGCCACGCTGCCGGCGACCGCCCTTTTCATCATCATGCCCGCCCTGTCGTGAAGGTTGCTTGCCATGCCTGACGGTCTGTTGTCCGCCCTCCAGCACCCCCTCGCGCAGGCCAGAGGCCTGCCGGCGGAGGCCTATACCGATCCCGGCTTCTTCCGCCGCGAGCAGGCGCGGCTGTGGGCGCGAAGCTGGGTCGCCGTCGGCGCCGCTTCCGATGTGGCGACGCCGGGTGACGTGCTGCCGCTGACCCTGGCCGGGCAGCCGGTCTTTCTCGCCCGGGGGCAGGACGGGATCCTGCGCGCCTTCCACAATGTCTGCACCCACCGGGGCCTCCTCCTCGTCGAAGAGGCGGGGCGGGAGAAGCTGCTGCGCTGTCCCTATCACGCCTGGGCCTTCGATCTCGAAGGGGGCCTGCGCGCGACGCCGCATTTCGGCGGTATCGGCTGCCACACGCTGGAAGGGTTCGACCCCGCCGACCACGGCCTGAAGCCCATCCGTCTCGCCCAGTGGAACGATCTCGTCTTCCTCGATCTCTCGGGCGATGCCGAACCTTTCGAGGCTCATGCCGCGCCGCTCGTCGCCCGCTGGGCGGATTATGATTTCGCCGCCACCCGCCCGGCCGGCCGCATGGATTTCGAGATCGCGGCCAACTGGAAACTCCTGGTCGAGAATTTTTGCGACACCTATCACCTGCCCTTCATCCATCCGCAGGTGAACGAATATTCCAAGGCCGAGGATCATCACGACGTGATCGATGGCACCATCGTCGGCACCGGCAACCGCACGGCGACGCGGGACGGGGCGCCCGTGCTGCTGCCGCCGTTTCCCGGCCTGCCGGCCGGGAAGGCCCGGCTCGGCGAATTCCTCACGCTGTTTCCGAATGTGCTGATCTTCCTGATGCCGGACCATTATTTCACCGTGACGGTGACCCCGCTCGACGAAGGCCATTCGACCGAGCGGCTGGACTTCCATTTCGTCGGCGATGGCGCGACGGCGCCCGAACACGCCGCCCGGCGCCAGGCGCTTTACGATCTCTGGGCCGAGCTGAACCGCCAGGACATCGCCATCGCCGAGCGGCTGCAGAAGGGCCGCGTTTCCCGCGCCTTCGACGGCGGCCGTTTCTCGCCGGCGCTGGAAGCACCGATCCACCATTTTCAGACCCTGGTCGCCCGCATGATGGAAGAGGCCTGAACATGAGCGTGCAATGCTACAAGGCGGCCGACCGCCAGTTCGCGACCTATCTCGGCAAGCCGGGGCAGCCCGCGGTCAATTACGCCGAGATCGCCAAGCTGATCGGGCCCGAGGTCTCGTCCACCATGGGGGCGGGCGTCGTCACCTACCGCCGCCTGACCGTCACCTGGTGCCTGCCCTTCGACGAGGTCCTGGTGATTCTGGCCGGCGCCATGCGCGTGACCTCCTCGGGCGTTACCCACAGCGTCGGTCCGGGCGACGTGCTGTTCTTCCCCAAGGAGACCCCGCTCGATTACGAGGTCGACGACGAGGTCACGCTTTTCTATGTGAAATACCCGGTCGACCGTACCGCCGCCGTGCCCGAGCTGTAACCTGCGGTGGACTTGAGCGCGGAACAAAGGCTAATAAGGCTGATCAATAGGGGTTTGCGCGGTTCAGAGGATCATGAAGAGCATCAACGAGATCCGTTCCACCTTCATCGACTATTTCGTGAAGGCCGGTCATCGTCCTGTCGCCTCCAGCCCGCTGGTGCCGGCGAACGACCCGACGCTGATGTTCACCAATGCCGGCATGGTGCAGTTCAAGGACATTTTCACCGGCAAGGAACGCCGGGATTACGTCCGGGCCGCGAGTTCGCAGAAATGCGTGCGCGCCGGCGGCAAGCACAACGATCTCGACAATGTCGGCTATACCGCGCGCCACCACACCTTCTTTGAAATGCTGGGGAATTTCTCCTTCGGCGATTATTTCAAGGAAACCGCGATCGAGCTGGCCTGGAACCTGATCACCAGGGATTTCGGCCTGCCCAAGGACAAGCTCTGGGTCACGGTCTATCACGATGACGACGAGGCCTTCGGCTTCTGGAAGAAGATCGCCGGCCTGCCGGACGAGCGCATCGTCCGCATCGCGACCTCGGACAATTTCTGGGCCATGGGCGACACAGGTCCCTGCGGCCCCTGTTCGGAAATCTTCTTCGACCATGGCCCCGGCGTCGCCGGTGGCCCGCCGGGCAGCCCGGACGCCGATGGCGACCGCTATATCGAGATCTGGAATCTCGTCTTCATGCAGTACGAACAGTCGGCCGACGGCACGCGCGTGGCGCTGCCCAAGCCGTCGATCGACACCGGCATGGGGCTGGAGCGGGTCTCGGCCGTGTTGCAGGGCGTGCACAACAATTACGAGACCGATCTGTTCAAGGCGCTGATCGCCGCCTCGGCCGATGCGACGAATACCGACCCGAACGGGCCGATGATCGCCAGCCACCGGGTGATCGCCGATCATCTGCGCGCCTCGTCCTTCCTGATGGCCGATGGCGTCATGCCCTCGAACGAGGGGCGCGGCAACGTGCTGCGCCGGATCATGCGCCGCGCCATGCGCCATGCCCAGCTGCTGGGCGCCAGGGACCCGCTGATGTACCGGCTGGTGCCGGCCCTCATCAAGCAGATGGGTGTCGCCTATCCCGAACTGATCCGGGCCGAGGCGCTGATCACCGAGACCCTGAAGCTGGAAGAGACCCGCTTCAAGCAGACGCTGGAGCGCGGCCTGAAACTGCTCGACGACGAGGTCGAGAAGCTGGGCGCGGGCCAGCCGCTGCCGGGCGATGTCGCCTTCAAGCTCTATGACACCTACGGCTTCCCGCTGGACCTGACGCAGGACGCCCTGCGCGCCAAGGATATCGCGGTCGATACCGACGGCTTCAACACCGCCATGGCGCACCAGAAGGCCGAGGCCCGCAAGGCCTGGGCCGGTTCGGGCGAAGCGGCGACCGATCTCGTCTGGTACGAACTGAAGGAAGAGGTCGGGGCGACCGAATTCCTCGGCTACGAGACCAACGAGGCGGAGGCGAAGATCGCCGGCCTCATCGTCGACGGCAAGCGCGTCACCAGCGCCGGCCCCGGCGCCTCGGTCGCCATCGTCGTGAACCAGACGCCGTTCTATGGCGAATCCGGCGGCCAGATGGGCGATACCGGCACGATCAGGGGTCCCGGCTACGTGGTCGCGGTCACCGACACGGCGAAGAAGCTGGGCCTGCACATCCATCTCGGCACGGTCGAGGGCGGCACGATCAAGGTCGGCGACGACATTCACCTTTCGGTCGACAACGGCCGGCGCTCGCGCCTGCGCGCCAATCACTCGGCCACCCATCTGCTGCACAAGGCGCTGCGCGACGTGCTCGGCCCCCATGTCACCCAGAAGGGCTCCATGGTCGCCGAGGAGCGCCTGCGCTTCGACATCAGCCACCCCAAGGCCTTGTCGGACGAGGAGATCGACGCGGTCGAGATCGGCGTCAACGCGGCGATCCGCGAAAACGGCGGCGTCACCACCCGCCTGATGACGCCCGACGACGCGATCAAGGCCGGCGCCCTCGCGCTCTTCGGCGAGAAATATGGCGACGAGGTTCGCGTCGTCTCCATGGGCGGGGCCGACCTCGACCATGCCTATTCGACCGAACTTTGCGGCGGCACCCATGTCTTCCGCACCGGCGATATCGCCGTGTTCAAGATCGTCTCGGAATCCGCCGTCTCGGCCGGCGTCCGCCGGATCGAGGCGCTGACGGGCGCCGCGGCGCTGAAATACATGCGCGACGAGGAACTCCTCCTCAAGAAGGCGGCTTCCGCCCTCAAGGCGTCGCCCGCGGAACTGCCCGACCGTGTCGCCAGCCTCCTCGACGAGCGCAAGCGGCTGGAGCGGGAACTCGCCGAGGCGAAGAAGCAGCTCGCCACCGGCGGCGGCTCGGGCGGCGGGCTGACCGCGATCGATGTCGGCGGCATCAAGGTCGTCGCCAAGAAGCTGGAGGGGGTGAACCCCAAGGACCTGCGCGGCCTCGTCGACGACACCAAGAAGCAGCTCGGCTCGGGCATCGTCGCCTTCGTCGGCGTCAATGACGGCAAGGCGGCGCTGGTCGTCGGCGTGACCGAGGACCTGGTGGCGAAGCACAGCGCGGTCGACCTGATCCGCGTCGGCGTCGAGGCGGTGGGCGGCAAGGGCGGCGGCGGCCGTCCCGATCTCGCCCAGGCCGGCGGCCCCGAGGGCGACAAGGCGGATGCGGCGATCGAGGCCATGGTGAAGGCGATCGGGGCTTGAGAATAGTCCTCGACTTGCAACGCGGCTCGGTTATGGTCTGCCCAAGATTCTACCGGTCGTGCCAAAGGGGATCAGGACCATGAAGGTTTCCGAGCTTATTGCAGAACTGTCGAAGATCGACGGCGACACTGAACTGCGTCTCGCCATGCCGTTCGACGAAGACGAAGTCGATGTCTATGAGATCGGCGCGATCGACGTGATCGAAGACGATCAGGGCGACTCCGCGGTCCTCCTGATCGCCGAACTCGAATATGAAGACGGCGAATTCGAAGAAGGCGCCGACAACGACGATTGATCCTCAAGGGATCCCGTCTTGAAGCCCCGCCGGCGACGGCGGGGCTTTTTGTTTGTCGGGCGAGGTCTGGGATTATAGAGGCTTTCCCCTCACGCCGACCGCTTCAGGGCGGACAGCACCAGGGGCAGGCGATCGTTGCCGAAATACATGTCGGTGCCGTCGATGAACATGGTGGGGGAGCCGAAGCCGCCCCTCGCCACCAACTCCTCGGTATTGCCGCGCAGGCGCGCCTTGTAGTCGTCGCTGTTGATCTTGTCGAAGAAGGCGCGGCGCTCGATCCCGAGGTCGTCGAGCACGGGGATGATCACCTCGTCCCGCGAAATATCCTCCAGCCGGCCCCAGTAAGCCTCGAACAGGGCGCGGACGTAAGGCACCAGGACGCCCGCTTCCTCGGCCACGAAGCAGCCGCGCATCACCTTCACGCTGTTGACCGGAAAGACCGGCGGCTGGCCGATGGTGATGCCCGCTTCCCGCGCCCAGTCGGCCATGTCCTTGAAGTAATAGCGCATCTTGACCGGGTTCGGATTCTCCCGCCAGGCATAGACGCTGTCGTTCACGGCGTTGAACACGCCGCCGACGAGGATCGGCCGGAACACCAGATCCGCGCCGCCTTCCGCCGCCACCGCCTCGATGCGGGTGAAGGCGAGATAGGTCCAGGGGCTGGAGATATCGAAGAAGAATTCGAGCCTGGGCATGGTCCCTCCCGTTTGGGTCTGCCTGTCGTTTTTCGCATGGTGCCACCGAACGGCGCCGTGACACACTCCCCGTCGCCATGAATGTGGGGAAACAAGCATGACCAGCGATCTGATCCTCTACACCAACCCGATGTCGCGCGGGCGAATCGCGCGCTGGATGCTGGAGGAGGCGGGGGCAGTCTACGAGACCCGCGTGCTCGACTATGGCACCACGATGAAGGCGCCCGACTATCTGAAGATCAATCCCATGGGCAAGGTGCCGGCCATCGTCCACAAGGGCGTGGCGGTGACCGAGACGGCGGCGATCTGCGCCTATCTCGCCGATGCCTTTCCCGAGGCGGGCCTAGCCCCCCTGATCGGCGATCCGTTGCGCGGGGCCTGGTATCGCTGGCTGTTCTATGCCGCCGGCCCCTATGAGGCATCTTTCGGCGACAAGGCCATGGGGGTCGAGGTGCCGGCCGACAAGCGCGCCATGGTCGGTTACGGCTGTTTCGCCGATGTCATGAACACGGTCGAGGCCGCGCTGGCGCAAGGACCCTATATCCTAGGCGACCGCTTCAGTGCCGCCGACGTCTATCTGGGCTCGCAGATCGGTTTTGGCCTCCAGTTCGGCATGACCGAGCCGAGGCCCGCCTTCGCCGCCTATTGGCAGCGCCTTATCGAGCGTCCGGCTCACATCCGCGCAACCGCCCTCGACGATGCCCTGATGCCGAAGACGGCCTGAGCCGATGGCCTTCAGTCTTTCGGTCCTCGACCAGTCGCCGATCCGGGTCGGCGGCACGGCGGCGCAGGCGCTGCGGGAAACCATTGCGCTCGCCCGCCATGCCGAGGCGCTGGGCTATCACCGCTTCTGGTGCGCCGAGCATCATTCCTCGGCCGCTTTCGCGGGGTCGGTGCCCGAAATCCTGATAGCGCATCTGGCCGCCGTCACCTCGTCGATCCGGCTCGGCACCGGCGGGGTCATGCTGTCCCATTACGCCCCGCTGAAAGTGGCCGAGAGTTTCCGGATGCTGGAGACCCTCTATCCCGGGCGCATCGATCTCGGCCTTGGCCGGGCGCCGGGCGGCGACCAACTCACCACCGCCGCGCTTCGCCCCGGGCCGCAGGCCTATGGCCCCGAAGTCTTTCCCGAGCAATTGGTCGATCTCTGTTCCTTCCTCACCGGGCGGATGGAGGAAAGCCATCCCTTCGCCCGCGTCTATGCCCAGCCGCGCGGCGACGGCGTGCCGGATGTCTGGCTGCTGGGTTCGGGCGGCGATTCTGCCGCCTATGCCGGGGCGATCGGCGCGGGCTTCGCCTATGCCCATTTCATCAACCCGGACAATCTGGCCCAGGCGATCGAGACTTACCGCCGCAGTTTCCGCCCCGGTCTTTATGACCGGCCGCGGGTGATGCTGGCGCTCTTCGCCCTGGCCGCCGATACCGACGAAGAGGCGCGCTATCTGGTGCGGACCCGCGATGTCTGGGTGCTGAACCTGCTGGCGGGGCGCAACGTGCCCTTCCCGGACCCGGCCACCATCGATATCGACTCCTTGCCCGCCGCCGCCCGCCAGCGCCTCGAGCTTGTCGGCGCGCGCGGCATCGCGGGCGATGCCGCGACGGTGAAGGCCCGTATCGCCCGGCTGGCCGCCAGCGTCGGCGCGGACGAGGTGACGGTGGTGACCATCACCTATGACTTCAAGGCGCGCCTGCGGTCCTACGAGTTGCTGGCACCGGGGGGGTAAGCCGGGCCTTTCCCGCCCTTGGCGATGGCCGGCAGCGGCACCCGCTCGATATCGAGGTGATCGGTCGAGGTGGCCCGGCGGCGGGCTTCGACGAAGCGGGCGAAGAGATTGCCGCCAGCGCTGATCAGCGCCTGCGGCGCCCCGGCCGAGACGAACTGGCCGTTCTCGATACAGACCACTTCGTCGGCGACGGCGGTGACGAAATCGACGTCATGTTCGACCATGATGATCGTCACCTCGCGCGACAACTCGCGCAGCACCGCGACAAGGCGCGAGGTCGATTCGACATCGACGCCGGTCGACGGCTCGTCGAGCAGCAGGATGCGCGGGGCGAGGATCAGGGCGCGGGCCAGCGCCACCAGCCGGCGCTGGCCGCCCGACAGGGTGCCGGTGCCGGCCGCCTGGGTCACCGGAATATCGAGGACACCCTCGGGCCGGATCCGGTTGAGGGCATCGAGCACGCCGACCCGGCGCAGCACGGCGAGGATTTCGTCGTCACTCACATCCGGCTTCACCAGCTCGAAATTCTTGCGCAAGGATCCCGACAGCATCAACGGAAACTGCGACAGGGTGACGACCTGCCGGCGCAGGGATTCCAGCGTATAGGCGGTCAGCGGCCGGCCACCGATGGTGACCACACCCCCTTGCGGGTCATACAGCCGGACGAGGAGGCGCATCACCGAACTCTTGCCCGAGCCCGAGCCGCCGACGATCGCCGTGATCGCCTGCGCCCGGAAGCGGTGCGAGACGCCGTTCAGGATCACCGGGGTCTTGGCCGGGGGATAGCCGAAGGTGACATTCGCCAATTCCGCCACCGGGTCCGCGATGGCGATATCGGCGGCATCCCGGGCGTCGGCGATTTCAGGTTTTGCGTCGATGATCTCGCCCACCGGGCGGATCATCGGCCAGTTGACCGAAAGGCCGGTGAAGAAGGTGACCAGTTCCTGGATCGGCCCGACGACCAGCGGCACCATCAGGATAAGGCCGAGCAGGGCGCCCACGGGTGTGCTGGCGTCGAAGGAAAAGGCGGCATAGATCAGGAGGACGGTGGTCAGGATCACCGACATGGAGCCCTGGAACTGCTGCGCCGCCTCGCGCCGCAGGGTGGCGCGCAGCTTGGCCGCCATCACCGACTGCAGCCGCTCCCCGATCGAGCGGGAGCGCTGGGCCTGGGCGCGCATCAGCTGGACTTCGAGGGGCTGGGCGGTGGAATTGCCCAATTCGTCGGCGAAGGCCGCTTCCTCGGCCCGGACCTGCTCGAAGGCCCGGCCGACGACGCCCGACAGTTTCCAGCCGATCAGCGGAATGATCACGACGAGCGCCAGCAATATCCAGCGCGCCAGCGGCGGAATGCCGGCGAAGGCCGACAGATTGCCGGCGAGGAAAATTCCGGCGGTGACGAGGCCGACACCGCGGGTGAGCGGATAGGCCAGGATTTCGCGCAAGGTGAACTGCGCCCCGGCCGAGAAATTATTGATGATCTGGACCAGCTGTGGCCCGGTCACCTTGCCGTGGAACTGCGGGCCGAGCAGCAGCATCCGGTCGTGCAGCAGATGGCGCAGCGCGACCAGCATCTTCTCGTTCGACCAGGTGGTGACCAGCTTGCTGGCCATCGACAGCAGGATGACGACGACGGCGAGCACGGCATAGAGGAGGGCCATCATCTTCGGATCGGCCGTGCCCTTGCCTTCCAGCGCCCCGGTCAGCGAGACCAGCACCTGCTGGGTATAGGGCGTGAGCGCGTTGACCAGGGCGGCGAGCCCGACCGAGGCGAGGAAGGGCAGCGGCGCCGATTTCGCCAGCATCACCGCCCAGCGCAGCAGCTTGGAGAACTTCATCGGCTCCGGCGGAAAAGGCAGGCCGGGGAAGCCGGGGCCGCCCGGCCCCTTCATGCCACCGGGCGGCATCGCGCCGGGGGGCGGGGCGCCTTTGGGGGCGCCGGCCAATGGCAGGGGAATGCCCTGGGGCGGCGGGGCTTTCTTCTCGGCGCCGGGGCCGGGCGGCGGTCCGTCAGACATGGCCATGGGCGCGGGCTTTCAGAATGGTTTTCAGCTCGAACTGGCGAAGCATCGGCCAGCGGCCCAGGAACAGGCAGCACATGGCGGTGACCGTCGGCGTCGCGAAACTGGTGCCGGTCTTCACCGTGTAGCCGCCACCGGGGGCGGGCACCGTCAGGTCGTTGCCGAGGGTGGCGAATTCGATCAGGCCCTGTTCGATGAAATGCAGGCTCATCGGCTCGACCTGATGATTGTCGATCGAGATGACGCTGGAAAATTCCGCCGGCAGGCCTTCGTCGGTCACGGGAACATTGCGCTTGGCGGCGACCACCACCTGGTTCCGCTGATAGGCGCTTTCGCACAATTTGAAGAGCGGTTCGCGCTGGGAGGCGGGAATGGCCAGGCTCATGTTGATGAGGCGCAGGCGCTGGGCGAGGACATGGCGGAAGGCGACGAGGGAGGCGGTGGGATCGCCCTTGTTGCGGGCGTCGAGCACGCGGATGTCGTGGATGCGGGCATTGGGCGCGATGCGGGCGATGATGCCGGCGACCGCGGTGCCATGGCCGAAAGTATCGTTGTTGATGCCGGTTTCGAGGGGATGGACGGCGAGGCGGCCCTCCTCGTCCTCGACCGTCCATTGGCTGACGACGCGGCCGGCGAGGTCGGGATGGGTGGCGTCGATGCCGGAATCGATAACGGCGACCTCGACCGGGGCGAGATCGCTCGCGGCCAGTTCGTCGAATCGGGCGGCCGTGGCTTCGGTAATCGCGACGGAGGACATGGGCGCGGCCGATCAGATGGCGATATCGGCCATCTGTTCGAACAATTGGGCGAGGCGGGGCAGGCGGTCCGGCCGGCTGCGCGCGACCGAGGCGACAGCCGCCATGATGCGTGCCTCCTCCGGTCCGAAGCCGGCGGTGGTGACATCGCCGGTGCCGCCCGAGAGTTCGCGCAGGCGGCTGTGCTGGTCCAGCATCAGGGCGGCGATGGTCGAGAAATTGCCATAGGCCCGGCCATCATCGGTGGTGAAACGGTAGCCCGGCTTGAAGCGGACGCCGGTCAGCACGCCGATTAGCGTATCGCCCGAAACCATGGGGGCGGCGATGACGGCGCTGGGCTCGCCCTCGACCCCGGTCGCCTGGTTGCAATCATCGACGGTCTTGAAGGTGGGGGCGCCGATCTGGACTTCATGGGTGAGGGCGGCGAGGCCGGTCAGGCCCGCGCCGATCGGAACGCGCTGGCCGATCAGGCTGGACGGGCCGTTCACGGTCATGACGAAGCGCAGGTCGTTGGCATCGCGGTCATAGGCGAGGACCGAGCCTTCGGCCGCGTCCACCGTGCGAATCGCCGTCTCGAGCAGCAGGCGCAACACGCCTTCCTCCCGCGTCGACGGCGCGATGCCGAGATAGCGGCTCAGAAACGAACGATCCATGGCCATCAGGTTCCCCCCTTGAATGCCGGCGAGTGTACCAGCATGTCGGCCACACTGCGATATCACCGCCGCTTTCGCGGTGAAGCAGGTCTCATCTCTCAGATATGGGGATAGGTGGTCACGGAGCGGTTTCGACCGCTCGATTTGGCGGCATAGAGCATGGCGTCGGCGCTGCGCATCAGATTGTCCAGGCTTTCGCCCTCGAGGCCCGTCACCACGCCGAAACTGGCGGTGATGGTCATGTCCGGCGGCACGCCGGAGAAGGCGCAGTCTTCGATCTCCCGGCGCAGGGCCTCGGCGAATCTGAAGTTGTCGTCCTGCGCGCGGCGCGGCCGGAGAATGATGAACTCCTCGCCGCCGACCCGGGCGGCGATGGCGCCGGCGGTCAGATGGCGCCGGATCAACTGGCCGACTTCCCGCAGCACATTGTCCCCGACACCATGGCCGAGGGTGTCGTTGATGTCCTTGAAGTGATCGAGATCGCAGAAGATCACGCCGCAGGGTGCCTGATGGGCGGGCTGCGCGTGGTGCTCGAAGCCGCGGCGATTCAGAAGGCCGCTCAGGGGGTCGTGCAGACCGTCATTCCGCGTGGCATCGACGACATCGCTGGCCATGCAGCACAGGACCATGGTGGTCAGGGCGACAAACGTCAGGATGCCGAAGAAATTGGTGCTCGCCCAATAGATCGTCTCACGGAAATCGGCCGGGGGCGGCAATTGCGCGTCGAAATACACGGCCAGAAGGCAGCGCGGGATAAAATGGGCGCCCATCGCCATGAGGCCCCAGTAGATCGCCTGACCGATCAGGGGCTTCTCGTGGCGGGCCGGCCCGATGCGAAGGGCGGTCGCGATCAGGCTGAGGCCGCAGGAGAAATTCAGCACATAGATCTGGGCCACGACATCGGGCGCGATCGCGCTGAAATAATGCATGGCCACCACAACGGCGAGGGCGGCGGGCAGGGCCAGGCGGTAATCGTTCCGCTTGCCGAAGAAGCGCAGGAACAGTTCCGAGGTCGCGAAGACGCTGGCGACATAGAATATCGCGACGATCGTCGTGCCGCCCGGCGTCATGGGCGGCCAGACGAAGGATTGCAGCGTCAGGGCGGCGGCGAAGAAATAGAAAGCGAAAGGCGCCAGCAGGGTATAGCGCCCCGTCCGGGTCATGACATGCGCGAGCACGATGATCGTGCCGAAGAGCGCGGCGATGACCGGCAACAGAAGCAACAGGAAGAAATTGGGGATCGAGATGCTGTCCATGCTGATCTGTTGCTGGCTCCTTGAACCCCCTTGTCACATTACGACCCGAACATGCCCTCCACCACAGCGTAGAGCACGGAGAGGTCAGCGTCCCGTCAAGAAGGGGATAAAAAGCGAAACCCCGGCAGGTTGCCCTGCCGGGGTTTCAAATCGTGCAGATCTTGCGTGGAGCGTCAGTTCAGACGGGTCGCCACGGAGGCGATCGTCTCGCCGATCAGGCGGTCCTTGGCGGCACCGTCGAGCCTTGTCGCGATGATCTCGCGCGCGGCGGCAACGGCGACTTCGGCCGCGATACGACGAACCTCGGCGATCGCATTGGCTTCGGCCTGGGCGATCTTGGCCTTGCCCATCTCGACCTTGCGGGCGAGGGAGGCGGCCAGATCGGCTTCGGCCTTGGAGGCGAGGCCTTCGGCCACGGCGCGGGCCTCGACAACGATCGCTTCCGCTTCCTTGTCGGCGTTCCGGGTCGCCTCGCGGTATTTCGCGAGAGCGGCCTCGGCTTCTGCCTTCAGCTTGGCGGCGGCGTCGAGGTCGGCCTTGATCTTGGCCGCGCGATCGTCCAGCGCCTTGCCCATCGAGCCCGGCACCTTGAGATAGACGATCACGCCAAGGAAGATCACGAAGGCGACGGCGACCCAGGTTTCCGGATTGGACAGGAATTCCATGATGTCCGCTCCTTAACCGTTGCGGGCCAGCGCGGCATCGACCGCCGGGGCGGCAGATGCTTCGTCGACCTCGATGCCGGCCACCTTGGCCGTGATGGCACGCGATGCGTCGAGGGCGATGGTGCGCACCTCGGCGAGGGCGGCGGCCTTGGTCGCGCTGATGCGCGCCTCGGCGGCCTTGGCTTCTTCCGCCAGCTGGGCTTCGAGCTCGGCCTTGCGGGCAGCTGCCGCGGCTTCGATCTTGGCCTTCGCTTCGGCGGCGATGGCATTGGCGCGCTGCCGCGCCGCCGCCAGGGCCTTTTCATAGGCCGCGATCGCCGCCGCCGCTTCGTCCTTCAGACGGACGGCGTCGGAAAGATCACCCTCGAGCTTGGCTTTCCGGCCTTCGATCGTGCCCTGCAGCTTCGGCAGCACCAGGGTGCTGAGAAGAACGAGCAGGAGCACGAAGGTAACGGCCAGCCAGAAGATCTGCGGCGGGAAATCCTCGAAGCGGAGCTGAGGCAGCCCCTTCTTCTCGGCACCCTCGGCCAGCGCCGGGGAAACCGCGGCGACGGCGAGGGTCAGTCCCAACATGTATTGCCGCATGACCTGTTCCGATCCCGGTAAGTGTTACGGGATCAACCGAACAGGACGAGCAGGCCGATCAGCAGCGAGAAGATGCCGAGCGCTTCGGTCAGCGCGGCGCCGAGCAGCAGGTTCGGGAACACCTTCGGAGCGGCCGAGGGATTGCGCAGCGCGCCGGCAACGAAGTGGGAGAACAGATTGCCGAGGCCGATGCCCACGCCGCCGAGGCCGAGGGTCGCGAGGCCGGCGCCGATCATCTTGGCAGCTTCGACTTCCATGGAACCATTCCTTCTAAGTTAGGAGCTTCAGTGCTCTCAGGATATCAGTGATGAGGGTGGAACGCGTCGTTAAGATAGATGCAGGTCAGGATGGTGAAGATATAGGCCTGCAGGAAGGCAATCAGAACTTCGAGACCCGTCAGCGCCACGACGAAGAGAAGCGGCAGCCAGCCGGCGAGCACGCCGAGTCCGACGACGAAGCTCGCGAAGACCTTCAGGGTGGTGTGGCCCGCCATCATGTTGGCGAAGAGACGGACGGAGAGGCTGACCGGACGGGTGAGGTAGGAAATCACCTCGATCACGATCAGCAGCGGCGCCAGCCACATCGGCACGCCCGACGGCAGGAAGACGTGGAAGAAGCCGAAACCATGCTTGACGATCCCGAGCACGGTGATGCCGATGATGATGATGAACGACATGGTCGCCGTCACCGCCAGATGGCTGGTCACCGTGAAGGAATAGGGCACCATGCCGAGCATGTTGGCCATCAGCACGAAGATGAAGATGGTGAAGACGAAGGGGAAATACTTCATCCCCTCCTTGCCGGCGTTGTCGCGCAGCAGCCCCGCCACGAACTCGTAGGAGAGTTCGGCGATCGACTGCAGGCGCCCCGGCACGATCGCGGCGCGCGAGGTCGCGATCACGAAGAACAGGGTCGAGACGGCGACGATGATCACCATCCACAGCGCGGAATTGGTGAACGAAATATCGACACCACCAAGATCGAGCGGCACGAGCCGGGTGATCTCGAACTGGTGAAGAGGACCATGCGCTTCGCCGCCTGCGGCCATGTCGAACCTCGAAACTCTCAGCCGCGCGTTGACGAATCTTGCTCTTCACTGGCCTCCGCTTCCGCCTGGAGGCGGCGTGCGGCGCGGATCAGGTTCACCGTCCCGGCGGCGGCGCCCAGGAGGAAGAACACGACCATCAACCAGGGTCTCGTGCCGAACCATCGGTCGAGCGCCCATCCGATCAACCCGCCGACGACGAATCCGGAAACGAATTCGACGCCGAGACGCATAGCCGACCCGAAGGCATTCGACGTTCGGGAAGGCGCTTCCGGCTCGGGCGGACCCAAGACGGTTTCGCGCGCCTCCCGGAGGCGCCGGTCGAGATCGGCCAGGGACGGCAGCGGTTCGTCAGTCATGATCCAGAGTACCCTGTCGAGCGGCCAATTGCAGTC
>JAOZVS010000138.1 GCA_025869435.1 Zavarzinia sp. | reverse complement strand
ACACCCGTTTGATGCCGGCCAGATTGGCGTTGATGCGGGCATCGTCGAGCAGCGGGCGGGATTCGTCACGGAACGAGGGATCGCCGATCCGCGTGGTGCCGCCGCCCATCAGGACGATGGGCTTGTGCCCCGCCTGCTGCAGCCGGCGCAGCATCATGATCTGGACGAGCGAGCCGACATGCAGCGAAGGCGCGGTCGCGTCGAAGCCGATATAGGCGGCAAAGGGCGCCTTCTCCGCGGCAAGGGTGTCGAGCCCTTCGAGGTCGGTGCACTGGTGGATGTAGCGGCGTTCCGTCAGAAGCCGCAGGAAATCGGATTTCACGCTCGTCATGGTGCGGGGGATGTAGCATGAAGGCGGTCCTTGCTACAATCGGTGAGACCATGAAAGCCCTCGGACTGATGAGTGGAACCTCCCTCGACGGGATCGATCTCGCGGTGATCGAGACCGATGGTTCGCGGGTGACTGCTTTCGGCCCGGCCCTGACCGTGGCCCATCTGCCCACGACCCGCGCCGCCTGCCGCGAGGCGAGCCGGCTGGCCGCGACCTGGGCACGGGGCGATGCCGTGCCGGCCGCCATCGCCGAGGCCGAACAGCGCATCACCGAGGCCCACCGCCTCGCCATCCGGCATTTCCTGAACACGACCGGGGAGACGGCGATCGAACTGATCGGCTTCCACGGCCAGACCATCCTGCATCGCCCGGCCGAGCGGCTGACCTGGCAGATCGGCGACGCGCAAGCACTCGCCGATGAATTCGGGCTTCCCGTGGTCGGCCAGATGCGTCTCGCCGATGTCGAGGCCGGCGGGCAGGGTGCGCCCCTCGTGCCGCTCTATCATCAGGCGCTGGCCCGGGGGGCGAGGGGGGCGGTCGCCATCCTCAACCTCGGCGGGGTCGGCAATGTCACCTGGATCCGGGGGGACGAGGAGCCGGTCGCCTTCGATACCGGCCCCGGCAATGCCCTGATCGACGACTGGGCCCTGCAACATACCGGCATTCCCGTGGACCGCGACGGCGCATTGGCGGCCCGGGGCCGGGTGCATGGCGATGTGCTGGCGGCGATGATGGACCACCTCTATTTCGACCTGCCGGCGCCGAAATCCATAGACCGGGACGATTTCACCCTGGGGGCCGTGCGCGGCCTGTCTGCCGCCGATGGCGCGGCGACGCTGACCGCCTTCACCGCCGAGACCATCGCGGCGGCGCGGGCGCGGTTTCCCTCGGCGGTTTCGCGTTTTCTGGTCACGGGCGGCGGGCGGCTGAATCCCACCCTGATGGCGATGCTGGAAAAGCGCCTCGGCGTACCGGTTTTGCCGGTGGAGGCCGAGGGCTGGCGCGGCGACAGTCTGGAAGCCGAGGCCTTCGCCTTCCTCGCGGTGCGCAGCCTGAAGGGGCTGCCGCTCAGCGTGCCGGGGACGACGGGGGTGCCCCGGCCACTGACCGGGGGTCAGCTGTTCCGGCCGAGCCGCATGTCGAGATAGGAGCCGACGCTGGTCTTCAGCTCTTCCATCTGGTCCTCGAAGAAGTGGCCGGCGCCCTTGATGGTCTCGTATTTCACCTTGATGCCGCGCTGGTTCGACAGGCGGGTGGCGAGTTTCGCGACCTCGGGCTCGGCGATCACCTGGTCTTCGGTGCCCTGGACGATCAGGCCGTCCGACGGGCAGGGGGCGAGGAAGGTGAAGTCATATTTACTGGCGGGCGGCGCGACCGAGATGAAGCCGTTGATTTCCGGCCGGCGCATCAGCAGCTGCATGCCGATCCAGGCGCCGAAGGAAAAGCCCGCGACCCAGCATTCCGCCGCGGAAGGGTTATAGCTCTGCATCCAGTCGAGCGCCGAGGCGGCATCGGACAATTCGCCCGCGCCGTTGTCGAAGCTGCCCTGGCTGCGTCCGACACCGCGGAAATTGAAGCGCATCACCGAGAAGCCGCGGTTCACGAACGTATGAAACAGGTTGTAGACAACCTTGTTGTTCATCGTGCCGCCGAACTGCGGATGCGGATGCAGGACGAGGGCGATGGGCATCCCCGTGCCGGCATGGTGATAGCGGCCTTCAAGTCGCCCGGCCGGGCCATTGAAAATGATCTCAGGCATTCCGGTCCCCTTGACATGATACCCGACCAATGGAGTCAACTGCTCGCGCTTCGTGCAGGCCAGACCCGCAGGGCATGGCCGCCTTGCCGTCGCATATACTTGACTGGATCAGTCGGACAACCTAAATCTGACCTCGGCGGTCGGGCATTTGCACACCCTTCGCCAAAATGCGTGGCGGGCCGGGTTTATACACGGCCGGCTTTCGCTGATGCAAGGAAACTCGACTCGCGGCGCCAAGTTGGCGCGCGGATCCCAAGGAATGCCGAATGTTCGCGCGCCTGAAGGACGAAATCGACAGCTATATCGCCCGCGATCCGGCCGCCCGGTCGCGGGTCGAGGTGCTGATGTCGTATCCGAGTTTCCATGCGATCACGCTGCACCGGATTTCCCACTGGCTGTGGCTGCGGGATTGGCGTCTGACCTCGCGCTGGCTGTCCTATGTCGCCCGCCTGTTCACCGGCATCGAAATCCATCCCGGCGCCACCATCGGCAAGCGCCTGTTCATCGACCACGGCCTTGGCGTCGTGATCGGCGAGACGGCGGAAATCGGCGACGATGTCACGCTTTACCACGACGTGACTCTGGGCGGCCTGTTGCCCTCGGTGAATTCCCGGGCGCAGGTCGGCGTGAAGCGCCATCCCACCTTGCGCGATGGCGTCATCGTCGGCTCCGGTGCCCAGATCCTGGGACCGATCACGGTCGAGGCCGGCGCCCGCGTCGGCGCCAACGCGGTCGTCGTCAGCGATGTCGCTTCGGGCACCACGGTGGTCGGCATTCCGGCCAAGGCCGCCGGCACGCCCCGGCTGGTCGATCATGCGCCGGACTTCTGCGCCTATGGCGCGACCGCTGGCCGGATGCCCGATCCGACGGAAGAAGAGATCGAAAGCCTGGTTGCCCGGGTCCAGGCCCTGTCGGCCCGGGTCGCGGAGCTGGAAGCCAGGCTCGGCGGCACGGCCGAGGCGCGGGGGGAAGTGGTCGACGGACCGCGCCCCGCCAGCGCCGGCAACCATTGAGGAGGCGAGGCCGATGAAACTCTCCACCCGCGGGCGCTATGCCGTGATGGCCATGGTCGATCTCGCCGCCCATACCGAGGGCGGCAAACCGGTCTCCCTCGCCGATATCGCCGAGCGTCAGGAAATCTCCCTGTCCTATCTCGAACAGCTGTTCGGCAAGCTGCGTCGCGGCGGCATCGTGAAGAGCGTGCGCGGCCCCGGCGGCGGCTATGTCCTCGGCCGGGCCGCGGCGGACACCCGGATCGCCGATATCGTCCTCGCGGTCGACGAGCCGATCACGGCGACGCGCTGCCAGCTCGGCACCTCGGTCGGCTGTCGCGGCAATCGCAGCCGCTGCGCCACCCACGACCTGTGGGAAGAGTTGAGCCACCAGATCCACCTTTATCTCTCCAGCGTTTCGCTCGCCGATGTCGTCGCGCGGCGCGTGCTGGGGATCCCGGGCACCGGCCGCGACGCGGTCGGGCGCGTGGCCTGAGGAGACGGGACATGACCAGCGTCGCGACCTATCTCGACCATAACGCCGGGGCGCCGATCCGCCCCGCGGCGGTCGAGGCCATGGTCGCGGCCCTCGCCATCGGCGGCAATCCGTCCTCGATTCACCGCGCCGGGCGCCTCGCCCGCCGGACGATCGAAGATGCGCGGGAGGCGGTCGCCGCCCTCTGCGGCGCCGAAAGCTCGGAAGTGATCTTCACCAGCGGCGGGACCGAGGCGAACAATCTCGCCCTTCTCGGCGCCGTTCGGGGCGGCCATGCCACGCGCCTGCTGGTTTCAGGGATCGAGCATGACTCGGTCCGGGCCGCGGCGAATGGCGCGGGCGTGCCGGTGACCGTGCTGCCGGTCGATCGTCACGGCGTGATCGACCTTTCCGCCCTCGATCGCCTGCTGGGCGAAGGGCAGGGGCCGGCGCTGGTCTCGGTCATGCTGGCCAACAACGAGACCGGTGTCCTGCAGCCGGTGGCCGAGGTCGCGCGGATCGCGCGGCGCCATGGCGCCCTGGTGCATACCGACGCGGTTCAGGCTTATGGCAAGACTTTGGTCGATCTCCCGGCCCTCGATGTCGACATGATGAGCCTGTCCGCCCACAAGATCGGCGGCCCGGCCGGGGTCGGCGCCCTGGTGAAGCGGGCGGGGATCGAACTCCTGCCTCTGTCCCTCGGCGGCGGCCAGGAATACGGCCGGCGGCCGGGAACCGAGAATCTGGCGGGGATCGCCGGTTTCGGCGCGGCGGCGCGGGCGGAGCGGCGCCAGGACCTCGGCCCCTTACGCGATCATCTGGAGCGCGAAATCCTGGCAACCGTGCCGGGCACGCGCGTCTTCGGCACCGGCGCGGCGCGCGTCGACAATACGAGCTGCATCGGGCTTGCCGGCGTCAAGGCCGAGACCCAGGTGATGGCGCTCGATCTCGCCGGGGTCTCGATCGGCGCGGGCGCCGCCTGTTCCTCGGGCAAGGTGCGGCCGAGCCCGGTGCTGATCGCCATGGGCGAGGACGAGGAGACGGCGCGATCCGCCATTCGCGTCAGTCTGGGTTGGAATTCGGAAGCGGGCGATGTCGAACGCTTCCTCGGTGCTTACATGGAGTTTGCGGGCCGGGCGCTGAAGGCGCGGGCCACGCGCGGTGAAAAGGAAACGCATCATGGCTGACGGGAACAGCGATCAGATCGGCGGCGAGGTCCGTCCGAACATCCAGTTGCCGATCTATCTGGATTACCAGGCGACGACGCCGCTCGACCCCCGGGTGCTCGACGCGATGATGCCCTATTTCACCGGCAAGTTCGGCAATCCCCACAGCCGCAGCCATTCCTATGGCTGGGACGCGGAAGAGGCGGTCGAGGCATCGCGCGAGCAGGTCGCCAAGCTGATCGGCGCCGACCCGCGCGAGATCATCTTCACCTCGGGCGCGACGGAATCGAACAACCTCGCGATCAAGGGCGTCGCCCTGTTCAACAAGGACCGCCGAAACGAGATCGTGACCGTGGTGACCGAGCATAAATGCGTGCTCGACACCTGCCGCCACCTCGAACAGGAAGGCTTCAAGGTCACCTATCTGACGGTGAAGACGAACGGCCTCATCGACCTCGACGAACTGCGCGCCGCCGTCAACGACAAGACCGTGCTGGTCTCGGTGATGGCCGTGAACAACGAGATCGGCGTCATCCAGCCGATCGCCGAGATCGCGAAGATCGCCCATGAGAAGGGCGCGCTGTTCCACACCGACGCGGCCCAGGCGGCGGGCAAGATCCCGCTCGACGTCAACGCCATGGGCATCGACCTGATGTCGATTTCCGGCCACAAGATCTATGGCCCCAAGGGGATCGGCGCGCTCTATGTCCGGCGCAAGCCGCGCGTTCGCCTGGTTGCCCAGATGAACGGCGGCGGGCAGGAGCGGGGCATGCGCTCCGGCACCCTGTCGCCCGCGCTTTGCGTTGGTATCGGCGAGGCCTGCCGCATCGCCCGCGAGGAGATGGCGGCCGAGGCGGTGCGCCTCGATGCCCTCGCGCATCGCTTCCACGACAAGGTGAAGGCGAAGCTGCCGGACGTCTTCCTGAACGGCGACGAGACCCAGCGCATCCCCGGCAACCTCAACCTGTCCTTCGCCTATGTCGAGGGCGAGAGCCTGATCATGGGCATCAAGGATCTGGCGGTTTCGTCCGGCTCCGCCTGCACCTCGGCCTCGCTCGAACCGTCCTATGTGCTGCGTGCCCTCGGCGTCGAGGAAGAACTGGCGCATACCTCGATCCGCTTCGGCTTCGGGCGGTTCACGACGGAAGCCGAAATCGACTATGCCGCGGAGACGATCATCGCCCGCGTCTCCAAGCTGCGTGAAATGAGCCCGCTGTGGGAAATGGTCCAGGACGGCATCGACATCAAGTCGATCCAATGGGCCGACCACTGAGCGGCGCGATATCAAGGAGTTACAGCCATGGCCTATAGCGAAAAGCTCGTCGACCATTACGAGAATCCCCGCAACGTCGGCTCCTTCGACAAGGGCGACGACAGTGTCGGCACCGGCCTCGTCGGCGCGCCGGCCTGCGGCGACGTGATGAAGCTGCAGATCAAGGTCTCGCCCGAGGGCCTGATCGAGGACGCCAAGTTCAAGACCTTCGGTTGCGGCTCGGCCATCGCCTCGTCCAGCCTCGTCACCGAATGGGTGAAGGGCAAGAGCCTCGACGAAGCGGCGACCATCAAGAACACCGACATCGCCCAGCATCTGGCGCTGCCGCCGGTGAAGATTCATTGCTCGGTCCTGGCCGAAGATGCGATCAAGGCGGCGATTGCCGATTACAAGGCCAAGCACGGCCAGTCGTAAGGAGTAGGGATCATGGCGGCCCCCGCGCGTCAGATCATGGAACTGACCGATCCGGCAGCAGCCCGGGTGAAGGAATTGCTGAACAAGCGCGGCAAGCCTTCCGCGGGTGTGCGCATCGGTGTCCGTACCGCCGGCTGTTCGGGCATGCAGTACACGCTCGAATATGCCGACGAGAAGGGCAAATACGACGAGGTGGTCGAGGACAAGGGCGTGACCGTCCTGGTCGACCCCAAGGCGGTGATGTTCCTGATCGGCACCAAGATGGATTTCGAGACCGACAAGCTGAAGTCGGGCTTCGTCTTCATCAATCCGAACGAGAAGGCCCGCTGCGGCTGCGGCGAGTCCTTTCACGTTTGATGGGCGCACGTCTGATGGCTATCGAGATCACGGCACCGGTCTCCTGCAATTCCTGCGGGGGACAGATCGAGGACGCCATCTGCGGCGGCTGCAAGAGCCTGCAGCCGCCCGGCCAGCTCGACCATTTCGCCCGCCTCGGCCTCGAGAGGGATTTCGCCATTGATGGCCAGGCGCTGGAGCGGGCCTATTTCGCCGCCCAGCGCCGCTTCCATCCGGACCGTTTCGCCGGACGGGGCGCCAAGGAAAAAACCTTCTCCCTCCAGCACGCCACCCTGATCAACGAGGCTTACGAGACGCTGCGCGAGCCCCTGCCGCGCGCCCGTTACCTCCTCGAGCTCGAAGGCCGGCCGCTGCCGGGGGAGGATGGCAAGACCATCGCCGACCCGGCGCTTCTCATGGAAGCGATGGAATGGCGGGAGGCGCTGGAAGAGACGGCGCCCGCCGATCTGCCCGCGCTGAAGGCGAAACTGGACGCCGAACTGGCCACGGTCGAGGGCGAACTGGCCCTTGCCTTCGCTGGCCATGATCTGGCCGGCGCGACGAACCAGGCCCTCCGCCTGTCCTATCTGTCAAAACTGGGGTCGGAGCTTCGCCGCAAGGCGGCCCCCCGGATCGCGGTGCCCTGATGCTTCTCGATATTTATGAACCGGGGGAAACCCCGCTGCCGCATGCCGGGGATTCGGACCGGGCGGCAGTGGGCATCGATCTCGGCACCACCAATTCGCTGGTCGCGGTGTCGGTGAACGGACGGCCCGAGATCCTGCGCGATGCGCTGGGCGACGGTATCGTGCCTTCGGTCGTCGCCTATCTCGAAGGTGACGACGAGCCGGTGGTGGGACGTGTCGCGACCCGCATCCTGGAGCGCGAGCCGGAGTTGGTGGTCGCCAGCGTGAAGCGCCTGATGGGCCGGGGCACCGGCGATGTCGCCAGTCTCGGCGGGCATCTGGCGCAGAAGATTCGGGACGACGGCCAGGGCGGCATGGTTCGCCTCGACGTCGGCGGCCGCATCGTCTCGCCGGTCGAAGTGTCGGGCGAGATCCTGCGCACCCTGCGTCAGCGCGCCGAAATGGTGCTGGGTAAGACCGTCGACCAGGCCGTGATCACCGTTCCCGCCTATTTCGACGATGCCGCGCGTACCGCGACGCGGGATGCCGCGCGTCTCGCCGGGATCGAGGTGCTGCGCCTCGTCAACGAGCCGACGGCGGCGGCGCTCGCCTATGGTCTCGACCAGGCGGCGGAAGGTCTCTATGCCATCTATGATCTGGGCGGCGGGACTTTCGACGTCTCCCTGCTGAAGCTGGAAAAGGGCGTGTTCCAGGTCCTCGCCACCGGCGGCGACGCGGCGCTGGGCGGCGACGATTTCGACCGCGCCCTCGCGGAACATCTGATCGGGGAGCGGGGCGGCGGCATCGCGGCCGGCGACGTGAAACCCGTGCTCGCCGCCGCGCGAAGGGCCAAGGAAGCCCTGACCGATGCGGACGCGACCACGATCGACCTCGACATCGGCGGCCGCGCCACCCGCCACACGGTGACCCGCGCAGGCTTTAATGCGCTGATCGCGCCGCTGGTCGGCCGCACCATCGCCGCGGCGCGCGCCGTGCTGCAGGATGCCGGCGTCGGTGCCGGCGAGCTTTCGGGCGTCGTCCTCGTCGGCGGCTCGACACGGGTGCCGCTGGTGCGCGGCGAAGTGACCGCGCTGTTCGGGCGGGAGCCTTTGTCGGACATCGACCCCGACGAAGTGGTGGCCCTCGGCGCCGCGCTTCAGGCCGAGGCCCTGACCATCGGCTCCGACACGCTGCTGCTCGATGTCGTGCCGCTGTCCCTCGGGCTGGAGACCATGGGCGGATTGATCGAGAAGGTGATCCCGCGCAACACGCCGATCCCGGTCAGCCGGGCGCAGGATTTCACCACCTATCAGGACGGCCAGACGGCCATGGCGATCCATGTCGTGCAGGGCGAGCGCGAGATGGTCGATCAGAACCGCTCGCTCGCCCGCTTCGTCCTCGCCGGCATTCCGGCCATGGTCGCCGGGGCCGCGCGCATCCGCGTCACCTTCACCGTCGATGCCGACGGCCTGCTGACCGTCTCCGCCCGGGAAGCCCTGACCGGCGTCGAGGCGCGGGTCGAGGTGAAGCCGACCTACGGCCTGACCGATGACGAAATGACCGGCATGCTGCGCGCCTCGCTCGAAAACGCCCGCTCCGATGTCGTCACCCGCCTGCTGGCCGAGGCGCGGGTGGATGGCCGCCGGCTGATCCTCGCCCTCGACGCGGCGCTGGCCAGCGACGGCGAATTGCTCTCGGTCGGGGAGAGGGCCGGGATCGAGGACGCGAAAGCGGCGCTGGAGACGGCGATGACCGGCGACGATCGCGAGGCGGTGGTCGCCGCGACGGAAGCCCTGGAAGCGGCGGGCCGGCCCTTCGCCGAGCGCCGCATGGACCGCAACATCAGACGCGCGCTGTCCGGCGTCGACGTCAGCCGGCTTGAATCCCGCCTGCAGGCGGGCTAAGCCTCCCGATCAGATTTCTGGAGAGAGTTTCCATGCCCAAGATGATTTTCGTGAGCCCCGATGGCAAGACCAGGACCGAGGTTGACGCCCCGCTTGGCCTGTCGGTGCTGGAAATCGCCCATCGCAACAAGATCGACCTCGAAGGCGCCTGCGAAGGCTCGCTGGCCTGTTCGACCTGCCATGTCGTCGTCGATCCCGAATTCTACGCGACCCTGCCCGAGGCCAGCGAAGAGGAAGAGGATATGCTCGACCTCGCCTTCGGCCTGACCCATACGTCGCGCCTCGGCTGCCAGATCATCATGTCGGAAGAGCTGGACGGCCTGATCGTCAGCCTGCCGGCCGCGACCCGCAACATGATGGTGGACAAGTAAGCGCCATGCGCTGGACCGATGTTTACGATATAGCCGCCGGGCTGGAAGAGTTCCACCCGGAGGTAGATGTCGTGAACCTGCGCTTCACCGACCTGCACAAATGGGTGCTGGCGCTGCCCGGTTTCACTGATCACCCCGACCGCTCCAACGAGAAGATCCTCGAAGCCATCCAGGCCGCCTGGATCGAGGAGCGGGCGTGAGCCGATTGTTCGACCGCCTGCGCGACGGCGCGGTGGCGGACTGGCAGGCCTATGTCGGCCATGCCTTCATCGACGGGCTCGCCCGCGGCACCCTGCCCGAGGCGGCCTTCCGCCATTACCTGGTGCAGGATTATCTGTTCCTGATCCATTTCGCCCGGGCCTATGCGCTGGCCGTGGTCAAGGCCGATGACCTCGCCGGGATGCGCTCGGCGGCGGCGACGCTGGATGCCCTGATCAATCACGAGATGGGCCTGCATATCGAATTCTGCAAAGCCTGGGGCATCTCGGCCGAGGAGATGGAACAGGCGCCGGAAGCGCCCGAATGCATGGCCTATACCCGCTATGTCCTCGACCGCGGGCTGGCGGGCGACGTGCTCGACCTCAAGGTCGCGCTGAGCCCTTGCGTCGTCGGCTATCGCGACATCGCCGTGGCCATCACCGGGCGGCCGGATTTCCGGGGCGAGGACAATCGCTACCTGCCCTGGATCGAGATGTATGCCGGCAAGGACTATGGCGCCGTCGCCGATGACGCCATCGCCGAACTCGACCGTCTCGCCATTGTCCGGGCGACCGAGGCGCGGATGTCGTCCCTCATTCGCACCTTCGCCGAAAGCTGCCGGCTGGAAGCCGCCTTCTGGCAGATGGGCTGGCAGGCGGGCCAACCGGCCAATGGCGGCTTGTGGTCGCGCCTGTTCGGCCGATGAGCGCCGACGACCGGCTTTATGACGACCCGGCACTGGCCGGTTTCTACGATCTCGAAAATCATTGGGGCGAGGATTTCGACCGCATCCGGGCGATGACCCGGCCCGGCCTTCGCGTGCTCGATCTTGGTTGCGGTACCGGGCAACTGGCGGCGGGTCTTGCCCTCGCCGGCTGTGTCGTCACCGGCATCGATCCGGCGGCGGCGATGCTGGATATCGCCCGGCGGCGGGTGGGGGGTGACCGGGTCTCCTGGCTCGAAGGCGACGCGCGAGATATCCGGCTTGGCCGGACTTTCGATCTGGTGGTGCTGACCGGCCATGCCTTCCAGGTCTTCCTGACCGGGGACGACCGGCGCGCGGTGCTGGAGACCATCGCCGCGCATCTCGCGCCGGAAGGGCGTTTCATTTTCGACAGCCGTAATCCGCTGCGGGAAGAATGGCGGGAATGGACCCCCGAGGCATCCCGGCGGGAGATCATCCATCCCGACTTCGGCCTCGTTCACGCCTGGAATGATGTCGCGCGCGATGATGCTGCCGGGATCGTTACCTATGAGACGGTCTATGAGGTCGTGGCGACGGGCCGGCGCCACGGCGCGCGGTCCCGTCTGTCTTTCCCGGGGCAAGCGGAACTGGACCGTCTGATCGCCGATGCCGGCCTGACTGTCGATCGCTGGCTGGGGGACTGGGCGGGCGCGCTCGGCGGACCGGACGCGCCCGAGATGATTCCTATCGGCCGCCTCAGTCCCAGGCGGGGGCAAGGCCGGGCGGGCTGACAAGACGGCCGTTCGGCTGGGCGAGAGCGCTGATCGCGGCCATGTCGTCCGGCGTGAGGGTAAAGCCGAAGATAGCGAGGTTCTCCGCCGCCCGGGCTTCGTTCACTGTCTTGCTCAGGGCGATGACGCCATCCTGCTGGACCAGCCAGCGCAGCACGACCTGGGCGATGCTCTTGCCGTGGTGCCCGGCGATCTCTCGCAGCACCGGATCGGCGAAGACCTTGCCGTCCGCCATGCCGTAATAGGCGGTAATGGCGAGGCCGGCGGCCCGCGCTGCGGCGATCAGTTTCGATTGCTCCAGATAAGGATGATACTCGACCTGATTGGTCACGAGCGGCGCGGGCGAGAGGCTGGCCGCCTCGGTCATCAGCGCGGTGTTGAAGTTCGAGACGCCGATGTGCCGGGCCTTGCCCGCCGCCTGGACTTCGTTCAGGGCACCGATCTGTTCCGCCAGCGGAACGGAGGGGTTCGGCCAATGCAGAAGCAGCAGGTCGACATGGTCGGTCTTCAGCTTGCGAAGGCTGGTCTCGGCCGAAGCGAGCAGGGCATCCCGGCGATAATTGTCGACCCAGATCTTGGTGGTCAGGAAAATGCGGTCGCGGGCGATGCCGGACTTCGCGATGCCATCGCCGACCTCCGCCTCGTTACCATAGATCTGCGCGGTATCGATGTGGCGATAACCGAGGCTCAAGGCATGGGGCACCATGCGAAGCGTATCCGCGGGCGAGACGCGATAGGTGCCGAAGCCAAGCACCGGAATTTCGGCGCCATGGGCAGTGACATTGTGCATGGGACAGGGTCCTTTCAAATAAGGTTCAGGCTTCGCACAGCACGGCGGTGGTCTTCCGGCCATCGAGCGCGCGGCTCCACAGGGTGAGCAGCAGGGCGCCCGTCACCATCAACCCGCCGACCCAGGGCGTCGCGCCCAGGCCGAGGGGCGAGGCGACGACCAGCCCGCCGATCCAGGCGCCGAGCGCGACGCCGAGGTTGAAGGCGGCGATGTTGAGGGCGGAGGCGGTATCGACCGCCATGGGCCGATGTTCCCGGGCCAGCTGCACGACATAGAGCTGCAACCCCGGCACATTGGCGAAGGACAGGAAGCCGAGGGCGGTCAGGGTCAGCAGGGCAAGGACGGGCAGGGGCGCGGTCAGGGTGAAGAGGCCGAGCACCAGCGCCTGCGCGACGAACAGGCCGATCAGCGCCTTCACCGGATCGTGATTGGCGATACGGCCGCCCGCGATATTGCCGGCGGCGATGGCGGCGCCGTAGAGGATCAGGATGAGGCTGACGCTGGAAGCGGCGAAGCCCGTGATGTCCTGCAGGATGGTCGCGAGATAGGTGAAGGCGACGAAGGTCCCGCCATAGCCAAGCGCGGTCATGCCGAAGACCAGCAACAGCCGGCCGGAGCCGAGCACGCGCAACTGGTCCAGCAGGGAGGCGGGCGGCGCCTTGGCGATGCCGCGCGGCAGCAGGACGGCGATGCCCGTCATCGCGACGAGGCCAAGGCCGGCGACGGCCCAGAAGGTGGCGCGCCAGCCCAGGCTTTGCCCGATGAAGGTGCCGAGCGGCACGCCGGTGACGATGGCGACGGTCAGCCCCATGAACATCAGCGCGATCGCCGAAGCCCGCCGGTTCGCCGGCACCAGATCGGCGGCGATGGTCGCGCCGACGGAAAAGAAGACGCCATGGGCGAAGGCCGAGAGCACGCGGGCGACCAGCAGCATCCCGTAACCCGGACTGAGGGCGGCCAGGACATTGCCGGCGATGAAGAGCGCCATCAGACCCAGCAGCAGGGGTTTCCGCTCGATCCGGCCCGACAGGGCGGTGAGGACAGGGGCGCCGAAGGTCACGCCCAGGGCATAGACGCTGACGATCAACCCCGCCAGCGGCAGGGTGATGCCCAGATCGGCGGCGACGGTCGGCAGTAGGCCGACGATGACGAATTCCGTGGTGCCGATCGCATAGGCGGCGATCGTCAGGGCGTAAAGGGCGATGGGCATGGCGCATCCCTGTCGAGAGGATCATTGACGGGGAAGATGCGGCTTCATCGCTTGAGAATGAATGTCCTGATCGGTAACAGTATCTTTGAAACAAATTCAAAGGCCGATCATGGACAATCGCGCGGGCGAAATGGGCGTCTTCGTCGCCGCGGCGGAGGCCGGGGGATTTTCGGCGGCCGGCCGCAAGCTCGGCCTGTCGCCTTCGGCCGTCAGCAAGCTGGTGACGCGGGTGGAGGACCGGTTGGGCCTGCCGCTTTTCGTCCGCTCGACCCGGATGCTGCAACTGACGGCGGAAGGCGCGCTCTATCTCGAGCGGGCGCGGCGCATCCTCGCCGAGATCGACGAGGCGGAGCGCGTGGTGGCGACCGGCGCCGGGGCGGCGCCGCGCGGCCGCCTGCGGGTTTCAGCCTCGGTCGCCTTCGGCGAGCATTGCCTGCTGCCGCTGGTGCCGGCCTTCCTGGCGCGTCATCCGCAGGTCGAGCTGGACCTGTCATTGACCGACACGGTGATTGATCTCGTCGACGAGCGGACCGATATCGCGATCCGCTCGGGCCCGTTGCGGGACTCGGCGCTGAAGGCGCGGAAACTGCTGGAGAACCGGCGGGTGATCGTGGCCGCACCCGCCTATGAGGCAGCGCAGGGACTGCCGGCGCTGCCCCGGGACCTTGCCCGGCATAATTGCCTGCGCTTCAATTTCCGCCGCAGCCTCGACGAATGGCCGTTTCGCGATCCCGCCAGCGGCGAGGGTTTCACCCTGCCGGTGACCGGCAATGCCTATGGCAACAATGGCGTCATCCTGCGCCAGCTGGCCTTGCAGGGCCTCGGGCTCGCGCGGCTGGGCGCCTTCCATGTCGCGGCCGATATCGCGGCGGGGCGGTTGCTGCCAGTGCTGGAGGATTTCAACGCGGGCGAAAGCGAGACGATCCACGCGGTCTATGTCGGCCATGATCATCTGGCCGCGCGCATTCGCGCCTTCCTCGATTTCCTGGCGGGATCGATCGGCAGGGACGGGGCGTGACCTCGGCCACGCCCCCTTGGCCCCGACTTACTTGCCGGTGAATTGCGCCGGGCGCTTCTGCAGGAAGGCGGCGACGCCTTCCTGGAAATCGGCGGTCTGGCCGGCGGCGCGCTGCAATTGCCGCTCGAGATCGAGCTGCTGGTCGTAGCTGGCCTCGAGGCTGGCCTGCATCATCTTGCGGATGAAGCCGAGGGCGCGGGTGGGGCCCTTGGCGAACTTGCGGGCGATCTCGGTCGCCGTCGCCATCAGTTCGGCATCCTCGACCACGCGGTTGATCAGGCCCCAGTCGAGGGCCTTTTCCGCCGGCAGTTTCTCGGCCATCAGTGCGAGTTCCATCGCCCGCGCCCGGCCGACCAAGCGGGGCAGCAGCCAGGACGAGCCGCCATCGGGGACAAGGCCGATCTTGGCGAAGGCCTGCAGGAAGCTGGCGGATTTTCCGGCCACCACCATGTCGCCCATCAGGGCGAAGCTCATGCCGACGCCCGCCGCGGGGCCGTTCACCGCCGTGACGATGGGCACCCGCAGGTCGCGCAGACGCTTGAACAACGGGTTGTAGAATTCTTCCAGCACCAGGCCGACATCGGGCACGCCGTCGCCGGTCAGTCCGTCCGGGTCCGCCAGATTGGCCCCGGCGCAGAAGCCGCGCCCGGCGCCGGTGATCAAGAGGGCGCGGACGCCGCCGGCCGGATCCTCGGCCAGGGTGACGGCGGCGCATATCTCGCGGATCATCGCCTTGGAGACGGCGTTGAGCGCTTCCGGCTGGTTCAGGGTGAGGGTCATCACGCCGTCGCCATCGACGGCGACGGTAATCTTCGTGTACTCGCTGGCCATCGGCTCAGGCTCCGGTAAAGACGGGTTTGCGCTTCTGCAGGAAGGCGGCGACGCCCTCCGGCGTGTCGTTTGTGTTGAAGGCGATGCGCTGGGATTCGGCTTCCAGCGCCAGCTGCGCCTCGAAACTGTTGTGCTCCGACGCCATGATCGCCTTCTTGATCAGGCCAAAGCCGGTGGTCGGGCCCGCCGCCAGTTTCTCGGCAAGGCCGGTCGCGTTGGTGATCAGGTCCTGATCCTCGACCGCGGCCCAGATCAGGCCCCAGTCGGCGGCCTTTTCCGCCGGCAGCCGCTCGCCGGTGAGGGCAAGGCCGAGCGCCCGGGCGCGGCCAACGAGGCGCGGCACCATCCAGGTGCAGCCGATGTCGGGCACGATGCCGAGATTGGGGCCGAAGACCTGCACGAAATAGGCGGATTTCGCGGCGATGACGATATCGCAGGCCAGGGCGACACCGACCCCGCCGCCGGCGGTCACGCCGTTCACGGCGGCGACGACGGGCTTCGGCAGCGCGGCGATGCGCGCGACCATCGGGTTGATCAGGCGATGCATCGCCTCGGCGACGCCATCGCCGATGGTGCCGCCTTCGGGAATGGCGAATTTGCGGGACAGATCCGCCCCCGAGCAGAAGGCCCGTCCGGCGCCGGTCAGCAGCACGGCCCGCAAAGACGGATCGGCGGCGACGGCATCGAGGGCGTCGGACAATTCCCTGTACATCGGATAGTTGAGGGCGTTCAGCACCTCGGGCCGGTTCAGGGTGATGTGGGCGAGGCCTCCCCGGCGCTCGAACAGGATCGTTTCGTAGGTCATATTGGTCCTCTCTGCGCGGGACCGGGTGATTATGACCGTGCCGAAATCTTTGTGAACCCCATTCAGTTTTGCCGAGGAAGCCGCGACGGCAATCAGGCCTTGCGGCGCCGGGTCCTTGGTCGGGACTCGGCGGTGCCGACCGGCCAGTCGGGATCGGGCAGGGCTTCGAAGGCGGAGAGAATGCCCTTGGACCAGCCCTCGGACAGGGCCGTCATATAGGGATCATTGCGCGGAATGCGGCGGTAGTGGCCGACCTTCAGGCTGTCCCTCTCGTAGACCAGCACGTCGAGCGGCATGGCGACCGAGACGTTGGAGCGCATGGTCGAGTCAAAGGAAATCAGCGTGCATTTGGCGGCGACGGTCAGCGACGTCTCCGGGCGCACGATGCGGTCGATGATCGGCTTGCCGTATTTGGTTTCGCCGATCTGGAAATAGGGTGTGTCCTTGCCCGCCTCGATGAAATTGCCGGCGGCGTAGATCTGGAACAGGCGGGGCTTTTCCTCGCCGATCTGGCCGCCCAGGATGAACATGGCGTTGAAATCGGTGCCATGGGCCTGGAGATACTCGTTGTCGAGGGCATGAACCTCGCGCAGGGCCGCGCCGACGATGCGGGCGGCCTCGAACATGGTGCCGGCTCGGCTGATCGCCCGGTTGGCGCGGGCGCGGGCCGCGCCCGTCTTCGGCAGGGCCTCGTTCCAGGCATGGAGCTGGCTGACCACGGACTGGGTGATGGCGAGATTGCCCGAGCCCATGAGGACGATCACCCGCTCTCCCGGAACCTCGAAGACCGTCATTTTCTTGAAGGTCGAGACATGGTCGACACCGGCATTGGTGCGCGTGTCGGAAGCGAAGACGATTCCGGCGTCGAGAAGCAGGCCGACGGCATAGGTCATTGGGTTTTTATCCGGCAGACAAAGAAAAGGGGCGGCACAAGGCCGCCCCTATAGCATGCTATCGCCGGAAACTTAAGCGACGCGGCGCTTTTCGACTTCAGCCGCGAGGGCGGCGAAGCGGGCGTGCAGCGGCTCGATGGTGGCGCGGAACGCCGAAGCGGTGGTCTCGGCGATCTTCTGGGTATGCGCCAGATAGAGGTCGATGGCGGTGCGGGTGTATTTGTCCTGCAGGTCGACGGCCTCGCCGATGGACTTCACGGCCCACAGCTTCTTGGCGGTGTCGACGTTTTCCTCGGTCGCGATCTTCACGGCCTCGACGACCGCTTCACCGACCGACTTCAGGCCCTCGGCCGCGGCCTTGCCCGACGCGACGACATCGGTCATCGAAGCCTTGCCGAATTCGGCGGCTTCGGTCGCATTGGTCTTCAGGGTCTGGTAGCGGCTGCGGCTCCAGTCGGTCGCCTTCACGAAGTTGTCCTTCACCTCGGCGACGGCCTTCTTGGTGTTTTCCTCGACCTTGGCGGTGACTTCCGTCACCTGATCGCGGCTCCAGGCAATGGCCTTCTCGAGCTGGCTGCCAGCGTTGTCGATCGCGGTCTCGACGGCTTCGCCGGCCTTCTGGGTGGCTTCTTCGACGGTCTCGACGGATTCCACGACAGTCTCCATGACTTCGCCAGCAACGTCACCGGCGGCAGTCTTCTTCTTGGTGGCCATTTCAACTCTCCTGATCGGATTATTGTGTGAAAGGGGATTTGGCTACGCGGGTACCTGCCGCCGCACGGCTACAAAATGGTGCGGCGCAACATGAAGCGTAGATATGCTTTTACGTGCATTGCGTCAACCGCGATTTTTCCGCACTGCACAAAAAAACTGTCATATTGCAGTCGGGGTGAAAATATTGCGCCGTCTCGCGCTTGCGCGCATAGTCTGACAAATTATCGGATTAAATTCGGTTGAAAGAGGCCTTACGGCCCGGGGAGAGGAAACATGAGCACTGTGGAAGCGAGAATCGAGGTTGGTGGTGTCGCCGCGGCCCTGCGGACGACCCTGGACCGCCAGCGCAAGGATTTCCTCAAGATGGGTCCGCCTTCGGTCGCCCTGCGCCGCGACCGTCTGGCCCGGCTGAAGAAAGCCCTGCTCGACAACAAGGACGCCTTCCTCGACGCGGTCTCGGCCGATTTCGGCCATCGCTCGAAGCACGAGACGATGCTGACCGATTTCGTGGTCACCGCCGAAGGCATCAAGCATATGTCGAAGCATCTCGCCAAATGGATGCAGCCGGAAAAGCGCCCGACCTCGATCAATTATTTCCCGGCGTCGAACCGCATCATCTTCCAGCCGCTCGGGGTGATCGGCATCATCTCGCCGTGGAACTATCCGATCCAGCTGGCCTTCGGGCCGATGGCCGCGGCCTTCGCCGCCGGCAACCGGGTGATGCTGAAGCCGTCCGAATTCACCCCGCGCACCTCGGACCTGATGGCCAAGGTGCTGGGCGCCGCCTTCTCGGATCTCGAGGTCTCGGTCGTCACCGGCGGGCCGGACGTGGGCGAAGCCTTCTCCAAGCTGCCCTATGACCATCTGTTCTTCACCGGCGCGACCTCGGTCGGCCGTCATGTCATGCGGGCGGCGGCCGAGAACCTGGTGCCGGTCACGCTGGAACTCGGCGGCAAGTCGCCGACCATCGTCGATCGTGGCGCCCGGATGGAGGCGGCGGTGGGCAGCATCGTGCAGGGCAAGTTCCTGAACGCCGGTCAGACCTGCGTCGCCCCCGATTACGTCTTCGTGCCCGAGGAAAAGCGCGACCAGTTCATCGACATGGTCTCGAAGCAGGTCGCCAAGTCCTATCCGACCCTGAAGGACAATGACGACTACACCTCGGTCGTCAACCAGCGCCACTACGACCGCCTGCGCGGCCTGATCGCCGACGCCAAGGCCAAGGGCGCCAAGGTGGTCGAGGTCAATCCGGGCAACGAGAATTTCGAGCAGCAGCCGACCCACAAGATCCCGCCGACCCTGATCCTCGACGCGACCGAGGATATGAAGGTGATGCAGGACGAAATCTTCGGGCCGCTGATGCCAATCAAGACCTATCGCCAGATCGACGAGGCGATCGATTATGTGAACGACCATGGCCGGCCGCTCGCGCTCTATGTCTTCTCCGACGACAAGGCGGTGCAGAACAAGGTGCTGAGCCGCACGACCTCGGGCGGGGCCTGCATCAACGAGACGGTGATGCATGTCGCCCAGGAAGATCTGCCGTTCGGCGGTGTCGGTCCCTCCGGCATGGGCTCCTACCACGGCCGCGACGGCTTCCTGACCTTCAGCCACAAGAAGTCGGTTATGCATCAGTCGAAGTTCAACCTGCTCTCGATGATGCGGCCGCCCTTCGGTCCGCGGATCGAGAAGCTGATGGCCTTCATGCTGAAGTGACCATAACGCCACGGGTGAAATGACGACGCCCCGGCCGAAAGGCCGGGGCGTTTTCTTGTCGCCGTCACATGCCCATCAGGCGCGGCAGGAAGAGCACGATGCTCGGCAGATAGGTGATGAGGCCAAGGAAGACCAGGACGGTCAGCAGCCAGGGCCAGGTCGCCTTGGTCACCTCGGTCAGGCCAAGTCGGGAGATGGACGAGGCGACATAGAGATTGAGCCCGACGGGCGGCGTGATCAGGCCGATCTCCATGTTGACCACCATCATGATGCCGAAATGCACCGGATCGACCCCCAGCTTCACCGCGACCGGATAGAGGATCGGCGCCATGATCAGGACGATGGCCGACGGCTCCATCACCATGCCGATGACGAGAAGGATCAGGTTGACCGCCAACAGGAAGCCGAACTGATCCAGGCCAAGGCCGACCAGCCACTCCGACAGGGCCTGCGGGATCTGCTCCGAGGTCAGGATGAAGGCGAACATCACGGCGTTGGTGATGATGTAGAGCAGCATCGCCGACATCGCCGCCGACGACAGCAGCACCTTCGGCACGTCGCGCAGCTTGATGTCCTTGTAGACCCAGATGGCGATGACGAAGGCATAGACCGCGGAAACCGCCGCCGCCTCGGTCGGGGTGAAGATGCCGCCATAAATGCCGCCCATGATGATGACGATCAGCATCAGGCCCCAGACGCTTTCGCGGAAGGCCTTGATCCGTTCGCGCCAGCTGGCCCGCGCCATGCGCGGATAGCCGTTCTTCCAGGCGCGGTACATGGTGGTGCCGCCCAGCATCATGGCCAGCATCAAGCCCGGCACGACACCGGCGATGAACAGCGAGCCGATCGAGGCGGAGAGAACCTGGCCGCCGTCCGGCCCGGTCACCACCATGCCCGAGGTCGCGACCGAATACATGACCATGACGATCGAGGGCGGGATGAGGATGCCGAGACCGCCCGCGGTCGCGACGGTGCCGACGCCGAATTGTGGCGGATAGCCCTGCTTGACCATGGCCGGGATCAGGATCGAGCCGACCGCCATCACCGTCGCCGGGGACGAGCCGGAGATCGCGGCGAACAGCGCGCAGGCGAAGACCGCCGCCAGCCCCATGCCGCCGTACCAATGGCCGACCATCGAGGTGGCGAAGCGGATCATCCGCCGCGCGACACCGCCATGGGTCAGGAAATTGCCGGCGAGGATGAAGAAGGGGATCGCCATGATCTCGAACTTCTCGATGCCCGTGAACAGTTTCAGGGCGATCGAATCCATCGGGATATTGGTGAAGGCGATGAGGAAGGTGAAAACCGTGAGCCCGAGGGCGATGGACACGGGCATCCCCGTGACCAGCAGCAGGGCGAGGATCAGGAAGACGATGATCGCGGTCATGCGCGGCCCCCGTTCGGCTGCGCCGCCGGCTCGTCGTCGAGACCGTCGACCGCGCTGTGGTCGTGATGCGCGATGTAACCGGTGGTGATGTAGAGCCTCAGCGCCTGAAGGAAGCGGAAGCACATCAGCGCCGAGCCGAGCGGCACGGCGAGGTAGACCACCCACATGGGCATTTCGAGATCGGGCGAGGTCTGGCCGCCGGCCGCGACATGCCAGACGAAATCGGCGCCGATCCAGGCGACGAGCGCGGTGAAGATCACACCGCCCGACATGGCGACGATGGTCACCGGCCGGCGCCTTTCGGGCGACAGGCGCTCGACGAGGATGTCGACACCGACATGGATGCCGACCCGGACGCCATAGGCGGCGCCGAACTTGGCCATCCAGACGAAGAGATAGATGCAGGCTTCCTGCGCCCAGGTCAGCTTGAGGGCATTGATGGTCTTGAAAACGGAGCGGGCGGCGTCCGCCAGATCCGGCATGTCGTTCTTGCGGGCGAAGGAAACGATATCGGCGGCGA
Organism: Zavarzinia sp.; assembly: GCA_025869435.1. GTDB lineage: Bacteria > Pseudomonadota > Alphaproteobacteria > Zavarziniales > Zavarziniaceae > Zavarzinia. The sequence goes on along the minus strand of JAOZVS010000138.1, from coordinate 14,416 downwards.
AGCCGAGGGAGAAGCGATGGACGACCGCGACGAAGATCAGCGCGACGGCCACCGCCATCAGCACCGAGATGATCACCTCTTCGAAACGGTCGAGGAAGCGCAGGATCATGGCGAACCTCGAAGGAAGTGGGGGCGCGCGGCGCGCCCCCGGGGTTTCAGCCAGGGTTTCAGCGGCCCAGCGCGGCGTAGGCCTGCTTGATCAGATCCGCGCCGATACGGCCGGACATCTTCTCGTGCACGGGGGTGAGGACGGCGACCCAGGCCGCCTTTTCGTCGGCCGTCAGCTCGTGGAATTCGGTCTTTCCCGCCGCCTTCATCGCCGCCAGCGACTTCTCGTTTTCTTCCTTGGCGATCGAGTTGGCGTATTCGGTCGATTCCGTCATCGCCTTGTCCAGCTGGCTGCGGATCGCCGGGTCCAGTCCTTCCCAGAAGGCCTTGTTGACGATCACGGCATAGCCGAGATAGCCGTGGTTCGAGAGCGAGGCGTGCTTCTGCACCTCGTGCATCTTCTGGGTATACATGTTGGAGGGCGGGTTCTCGGTGCCGTCGACGACGCCGGTCTGCAGCGCCTGATAGACTTCCGAGAAAGCCATGACCTGCGGCACGGCGCCCAGCGCCTGCATCTGGGCCTCGAGGATCTTCGAGGACTGGATACGCATCTTCAGGCCGAGGAAGTCGTCCGGCGTGTGCAGCGGCGAATTGGCCGACATGACCTTGAAGCCATTGTCCCAATAGGCGAGGCCCTTGATGCCCTTGGCTTCCAGCTTGCCCAGCAGCATCTTGCCGACCTCGCCATCGGTGATCTTGCGCAGGGCGTCATAGCCATCCATCAGATAGGGCAGGTCGAACAGCTCGAATTCCTGAACGCCGAGGGGGCCGAATTTGGCCAGCGACGGCGCCAGCATGTGGACCGCGCCGAGTTGCAGCGCCTCCAGCTCTTCCTTGTCCTTGTAGAGCTGGCTGTTCGGATAGACTTCGACGATCACGGCGCCGTTCGTGTATTTCTCCGCCAGTTCCTTGAACTTCTGGGCGCCCTTGCCCTTGGGCGTATCCGGGGCGACGACATGGCTGAATTTGATGATGGTCGGGGCGGCGAAGGCCGGGACCGGCGCGGCCAGGGCCAGGGCGGCCGTGCCGGCCAGCCGGGTGAATTGGCGACGATTCAACATCTTGTTTCCTCCAGGCATTCCGCGCTTGTCGGCGGTCAGGCTGACTGCTTGCCACGTCCCGGACGGCGCCGCTATTGTGGGTTACCGCAATGGACCGGGGGCAACCCGGCATCGAGATTGAGGCACCGGCATCGCCGGGGAGGACCAGGTGCTGCGGGAAGGCAAGGAAAAGGCCGCGGGGGAAAGCCCATGGGTGATCCAGGACGGATGGACGACCAGCCGGGTCGATCTCCTGTCGCTGGTGCCGCTGGCCGCCATTCTCGCGCTTGTCTGCCTTGTCGCCGCTTTCGTCTGGGTGGTCGATCGCGGCGAGACCGAACAGCATCGGACCAAGCTCGCCACCGATGCCCTGTGGGTCGAACAGACCCTGCGCTTTCAGCTCTCCATCGACGAAGACATGCTGGCCCGCCTCGCGCTCGATGCGGCGGGCGGCGCCTCGGTCCAGGTCCTCGAGGCGCGCGAGCGACTGCATATCGCCTCCAACCCGGAAGTCCTGTCGATCGCCTGGCATGATGCGGCGGGGCGCCTGATCCGGGCCGTGCCGGGGTTGTCGGGGGATGAGGATGGCCGCTTGCCGGGGCTCATCCTGCGAACGGGGCTTGTCCTGTCCCGGCCGGTCTACGGCGATATCGCGGACGATACGGTCAGCTTCGGCCTCGCGGTTGGCGGCGGCGGCGTGGTAACGGCGACGGTCTCGCTGCCGCTGCTGCTCGACCGGCATATTCCCTGGTGGATCGCGGAACAATATGGCGTCCGCCTGGCCGATACCGGCGGCACCACGCTGGCGGCGCGGGCGCGCCGCGCGCTCGATGCCGAGGCCCTCAGCCATTCCATCAGTTTCGATCCGCCCTTGCGCGGCACCGTCCTGACCATCACGCCCTACAAGCGCCCGGCGGGCTTCCTCGATACGTTGCTGGTCGCGGTCATTGCCAGTCTGGCCCTGTTCGCCATCATGGCCCTGCTGACGCTCCAGCGCAGCGCGCGGCGACGGCGGCGGGCCGAGAAGCTGCTGCAGGGCGAGATCGCCTTTCGCCATTCGATGGAGGAAAGCCTGACCGTCGGCCTGCGCGCCAAGGATCACGAGGGCCGCATCCTCTATGTCAATTCGGCCTTCTGCAAGCTGGTGGACTGGCCGGCCGAGGATCTGGTCGGCCGCCTGCCGCCCATGCCCTATTGGTCGCCGGACCGGATGCAGGAAACCCTCGGCCGCCAGGCCGCCCTCGCGGCCGGGCAGGCCCGTCCGCAGGCCTTCGAGACTGGCTTTCGCCGCCGCGATGGCACCATGATCGATGTCCAGGTCTTCGAGGCGCCGCTGATCGATGCCGCTGGCGTGCACCGGGGCTGGATGGGCTCGGTGATCGACATCACCGAGGCGAAGCGCGCGGCGCGGGCTGCCCGGCTCCAGGACGAGGCCATGGCCCGCACCGGCCGGCTCGTCACCCTGGGCGAGATGGCCTCCACCCTGGCCCACGAACTGAACCAGCCCTTGTCGGCCATCGCGGGCTATGCCACCGGCGCCCTGAACCTCCTCGATCAGCGGCAGGCCGATGGCGCCATGATGCGCCTCGCGGTCGAGAAGGTGGCGACGCAGGCGGGCCGGGCGGGGCAGATCATCCGGCGCATCCAGGACCTCGTGAAGAAGCGCGAACCCCGGCTCGACCCGCTGTCGCTGCCGGATGTGATCGGGGAGACCGTGGGTTTCCTCGGCGCCGAGGCGCGGGAGCAGCGGGTCGTGATCGAGACCCTGCTTCATCCCGCGCCCGAGGTTCGCGCCGACCGCATCCTGATCCAGCAGGTCCTGATCAACCTGATCCGCAACGGCATGGAAGCCATGGCCGAGGGCCGACGCCAGGGCGATACGTTAAGCGTCACGCTGGATACGACGGCGGAGGGCGACGTCCGGATCGAGGTCGCGGATCTGGGCCATGGCATCGAGCCCGCGCTGGCGGAGCATGTTTTCGATGCCTTCACTTCGACCAAGCCGCATGGCATGGGCATGGGGCTGAACATCTGCCGGACCCTGGTGGAACTGCATCGCGGGCAGCTGACCTTCCGGCGCGGCGCGGTGGCGGGGACGGTCTTCACCGTCATCCTGCCGGCGCAGGCCAAGGCAGCGGAACTGGCGGCCGAATGACCGGAACCATCCATATCGTCGACGACGAGGAGACGATCCGCGACGCCCTCGCGTTTCTCTTCGCCTCCCGTGGCCTTGCCGCCACCGGCTGGGGCTCGGGCGAAGCCTTTCTGGAGGCGCAGCCCCTGGATGATTGCGCCTGCATCATCCTCGACGTGCGAATGCATGGGCTCTCCGGCCCCGAAGTGTTCGAGCGGCTGCGGGCCATGGGCAGCGAGGCGCCGGTGATCTTTCTCACCGGCCATGCCGACGTGCCCGTCGCGGTCAGCACGCTGAAGGCCGGGGCCTTCGATTTCGTGGAAAAGCCCTTCAACGACAATCAGATCGTCGATCTCGCCAAGGCGGCCATCGCCCGGTTCGTCAGGCGTCAGGTCGAGACCCGGACGGTGGACACGATCGCCCGCAAGATCCGCAGCCTGTCGGCCCGCGAAGCCGAGGTGATGGAGCGCATGATCGACGGCAAGCTGAACAAGCAGATCGCCGGGGAGTTGGGCATCGCGATCCGCACGGTCGAGGTGCATCGGGGCCGGGTGCTGGCCAAGATCGGCGCCGGCAATGCCGCCGAACTGGCCCGCCTGGTCTCCCCCGTCCTGCCGATGCTCGGGGCGAGCCGACAGGACGGGGGCGGCGCCTAGACGAAGACGAAATCGCTGGCGTGGACCGAGGCGCCATTGGCGAAGGTGATGATGTCCTGCGTGCCATCCTCGAAAGTGCCGCGGCCCTCCGCCGAGGGGGTGACATGAAAAACCCCCGGGCGATGGTCTCGCCCGGGGGTTTCATATCGGTCGGAAGCCTGTGGTTCAGGCCTCGTTGGCGCGGCCCGTGTCCTTGACCGGATAGACCGGGCGCAGGATGAAGGCCGGGACATGGTCGCCAAAGCCGATCACGCTGGGGCCGAGGTCGTCGTCGCGGCGGCGCGGCGGACGGCGTTCATTGTAATCGCGGCGATCAGGCGCATCGCGGAAATCGCGGGTGCGCTCGGATTTCTCTTCACGCGGCCGTTCGGATTTCTCCTCGCGCGGGCGCTCGGCCATTTTCTCCTCGCGCGGGGCCGCGACGGCTTCCGGCTCGGGCCGGCGCCGGCCACGGCCGCCGGTGGCGGGGCGGCTCCGCTCCTCCTCGATCACCGGGGCCGCGACGGCCTCGATTTCGTCCGGGGCGGCTTCGGTCTTGGCCTTGCCACGACCCTTGGTGAGCTTCACGCTCTTCACCGTGGCGGACGGCTTGCCGCGGCCACGCTTGTGCGCCTTGGCTTCCGAATCCGACAGCAGTTCGCAAGGGGTGATGCCCTCGACGTTCAGGCGCGGGATCGGCTGCTTGATCAGCTCTTCGATCGCCTTGACGAACTTGGTGTCATAGGGGCTGGCCAGCGTGTAGGACTTGCCTTCACGGCCGGCGCGGCCGGTACGACCGATGCGGTGGACGTAATCCTCGGCATGGATCGGCACGTCGAAATTGAAGACATGGCTGATCTCGGCGACGTCGAGGCCGCGGGCGGCGACATCGGAGGCGACGAGGATCGGCACTTCACCGGCGCGGAAGCGCTCCAGCACGGCGTTGCGCTCGCTCTGCGCCATGTCGCCATGAAGGGCGGCGGCGTTGAAGCCGTGCTTGACCAGCGACTTGCCGACGATGTCGACATCGCGCTTGCGGTTGCAGAAGATGATGGCGTTGCGCACGGTTTCCGAGCGCAACAGGCTGCGCAGGGCTTCGCGCTTGTCCATCTCGTCGACGACCGCGATGGCCTGGATGATCGTGGTCGCGGTCGAGGAGGCCCGGGCGACGGAGATTTCAACCGGATCGGTCAGGAACTTGTCGGCGAGACGCTTCACTTCCGGCAGCATGGTCGCCGAGAAGAACAGCGTCTGGCGGTTGCCCGGCAGCAGGCTGCAGATCCGCTCGAGATCGGGAATGAAGCCCATGTCCAGCATGCGGTCGGCTTCGTCGACCACGAGGACCTTGATGCCCTGCATCATGATGCGGCCACGCTCGTAGTGATCGAGCAGGCGGCCGGGGGTGGCGATCAGCACGTCGACGCCGCGGTCGAGCTTCTTGGTCTGGTCATCCATCGAGGTGCCGCCGATCAGCAGCGCCATCGAGAGCTTGTGGTACTTGCCGTATTTCTCGAAATTCTCGGCGACCTGGGCGGCCAGTTCGCGGGTCGGCTCCAGGATCAGGGAGCGGGGCATACGGGCCTTGGGGCGCCCGGCGGCCAGAATGTCGATCATCGGCAGGGTGAAGGAGGCCGTCTTGCCGGTGCCGGTCTGGGCCGTGCCCAGAACGTCCCGTCCTTGCAGCACCTGGGGGATGGCCTGGGCCTGAATCGGCGTGGGCTCGGAATATCCGGCCTCGGACACCGCCTTCAGCACCTCGGCGCTGAGGCCCAGTTGTTCAAAACTCATTGACCCGTTATCCGCTTCTCGTGTGCGGCAGCCGCCCGACCATCGGACATGCCCGGCCGTTTCCGGCCTTGTTTCGCTGCATTGCACAATATCCAGCACGGGCGACGATAGCCGATTGAGCCGTCAAGTCAACCGCCGGGCAGGCAGGCCGGCCATGCGCGCGGCCATATGTTGCAGGTCCGCCGCGCCCCTCAGGGCAGTGACGGAACCTCGCGCGGCAGGGTCAGGGGCAGGATTTCGACCAGCGCCTGACCGATGATTTCGCCGTAAGCCGGGTCCGCGAGCGAGGTCGGGGCCGGACCCGAGACCATGGCGGTGGAAACCAGGCGCCGGCCCTGGCACAGCGAGGCGAGGACCGAGAAGGTGGCGCCGCCGGCATCCGGCGCGTCCGCGTTCGCGGCGAGGACGGCGGCCGGCGCGCAGGCATCGGCCTGTGCCAGCGGGGCCTTCGGGTGAAAGATCAGGACGACGCGGGTGCCGTCGTCGCCGGCGGGCACGAAGCGCCGGGCCGCCACCGCCGCCGGCGGCTTCAGCGGGGCGAGGCTGGCGGCGGCATCCGCACCCTCGAAAGACGTGCCCACGACGGTGACCGGCGCGGCGCCGTCGCGGACGGCGGCGTTGTAACCCTGGGCGCGATAAAAATCCTGGTCGACATATTGGTGAGTGACGACGGTCGGTGTCGTCGCGGCGCAGGCGCCGAGGGCGAGGGCGCCAAGAAGGGCGGGAACGGACTTCATCATGATCATGGCGATCCTTGTCCTTGTCAGATGTCGAGATCGGTCGCCCGGCCGGCGTTTTCCTGGATGAAGGCGAAGCGCGTCTCCGCCTTCTTGCCCATCAGCCGGTCGACGAGGCCCTTGGTATCCTCGATCTCGTCTTCCATCACGGTGACGCGCAGCAGCACGCGCTTGTTGCGATCCATCGTCGTTTCCCGCAGCTGCGCGGGAGGCATTTCGCCCAAACCCTTGAATCGGCTGATTTCTATCTTCGCGTTCGACTTGAAGTCGCGCTTGATGCGGCGGTCCTTGTCGTCGTCGTCCATGGCATAGACGGTCTTCGCCCCTTGCGCGATGCGATAGAGCGGCGGCATGGCGAGATAAAGATGCCCCTCGCGGATCAGGCCCGGCATCTCGCGCCAGAAGAAGGTCATCAGCAGGGAGGCGATATGGGCGCCATCGACATCCGCGTCGGTCATGATGATGACGCGTTCGTAGCGCAGGTCCGGCGCCTTGAACTTCGAGCCGGAACCGCAGCCCAGCGCCAGCACGAGGTCCGCCAGTTCCTGGTTCGCCTCCATCTTGCCGGCGGCGGCCGAGGCGACATTCAGGATCTTGCCGCGCAGGGGCAGCACGGCCTGGGTCGCCCGGTCGCGCGCCTGTTTGGCGGAGCCACCGGCCGAGTCACCCTCGACCAGGAACAATTCGGTGCCGGCCGCCTGGCTGTTGGCGCAATCCGCCAGCTTGCCGGGCAGGCGCAGCTTCCGGGTCGCGGTCTTGCGGCTGGTTTCCTTGTCGGCGCGTTTCTTCAGCCGCTCCTCGGCCCGCATCAGAACATGATCCAGCAAGGCATTGGCGGCATTGGGATCCGAGGTCAACCAATGCTCGAAGCGATCCTTGATCGCGGCTTCCACGAGGCGGGAGGCCTCGGCGGTCGAGAGCTTTTCCTTGGTCTGGCCCTGAAACTGCGGCTCGGGAATGAACAGCGAGAGCAGGACGGTGGCGCCGCCGATCACATCTTCCGCCGTGATCTGGGCGGCGCGCTTGTTGTTGGTCAACTCGCCGAAGCCCTTGAGGGCGCGGGCGAGGGCGCCGCGCAGGCCGGCCTCATGGGTGCCGCCCTCGGGGGTCGGGATCGTGTTGCAATAGGAATGCATGAAACTGTCGGCATCGACCGGCCAGGCGATCGCCCATTCCACTTCGCCCGCGTCGGTGCCCGGCAACCGCGCCTGACCGGTGAAGGGCAGGGGCGTGACCATCGGCTGGCCCTCGATCGTCGCCGACAGGAAATCGGCGAGCCCGCCGGGGAAATGCAGCGTCTCGCTGGCGGGGGTGGAATCGCCCGCCGGAATCAGCTCGGGCGCGCAGCTCCAGCGGATCTCGACGCCGCGAAAGAGATAGGCCTTGGAGCGGGCCATGCGGTAGAGCCGCGACGGCTTGAACTGCAGGCTGGTGCCGAAGATCTCCGGGTCGGGGCGGAAGATGACGGTGGTGCCGCGCCGGTTCTGCACCGCGCCCAGCGACTCGATCTTGCCCGTGGGCTTGCCCCGGACGAAGGTCTGGCGCCACAGCTGGCGGTCGCGCGCGACCTCGACCACCATTTCTTCCGACAGGGCGTTGACGACCGACGAGCCGACGCCATGCAGCCCGCCCGAGGTCTTGTAGGCCTTGCCGCCGAATTTGCCGCCGGAATGCAGCGTGGTCAGAATCACTTCGAGGGCGGACTTGTCCTTGAACTTGGGGTGCGGGTCGACGGGAATGCCACGGCCGTTGTCGCGCACCGTCAGCCGGCCATCGGCCGCGAGGTCCATCTCGATTCGGCTGGCGTGGCCCGCCACCGCCTCGTCCATCGCATTGTCGAGGATTTCCGCGGCGAGGTGATGGAAAGCGCGTTCGTCCGTGCCGCCGATATACATGCCGGGCCGCTTGCGGACCGGCTCCAGCCCTTCGAGGACCTCGATGTCCTTGGCGGAATAATCGCTGGTGGCGGCGGTTTTCTCGAACAGGTCGGCGGGCTTGCTCATTGTCACGCTTTGTCAGAACTGGGCAGGCCAGTATAGGGTTTCCCCCAGCGCCGCGCCAACAATCGCGCCGACAATCGAGAAGGAGAGCTCATGAGCAAGGACGAAGCGGCCCCCGCGCATCCGGCGACCCGGGGCCTGGAGGTGATCATCCGCACCGCGCCCCTGCCCAAGGATGTGAACGGCAATGGCGATATCTTCGGCGGCTGGATCCTCAGCCATATGGATATCGCCGCAGGCGTCGCCGCCGCGCGACGGGCCGAAGGCCGGGTGGCGACGGTCGCCATCGACGCCATGACCTTCCACAAGCCGGTGTTCATCGGCGATCTGGTCTCGATCTACGGCGAGGTGATCGCGGTCGGGCGGACCTCGATCAAGGTGAAACTGGAAACCTGGGTCGACCGTCAGCGGCGACGGGACGGCAGTATTGGCGCGCCCGCTTCGGTCAAGGTGACCGAAGGCACATTCGTCATGGTCGCGATCGACGACGAGGGCAAGCCCCGGCCTGTTCCGGCCTGAGGGGGAGCCCGCCGGCGGGGGGGATGCCGGCGGGCGAAGGCACCACCCGGGGGGGGTGTGGTGCCAACAGGGCTTGAGCCCCTCGGAGACTATAAACGAATGTGCGGGCGAGTTCCTGCGGTCGCGGCACAAAAAAAATCTGGCCGGGCGAGAGAGATATGACAGTTAAATGAATGACTTGGCGCAAGGACGACGGGTCCGCGCCATGCTGCTATGCATTCCACGAAGGGTTCTTCGCGGGAGCGTGGCGTGACAGTGAAAAGCGAAATCGTGGCCCGGCTGGGCGAGCAGGCGGTCCTGCTTCCCGGCCTCCTCAGTGCGGCCCTCGTCGCCAATGACCGGATCAAACTGGCGCTCAGCCGGCTCCAGGATGCGACCCGTGGCGGTGGCGGGGCCAAGGCGATCGGCGGCGGACAGGTGCTCGTTCCCGGGCTTGGCGGCCTTCTGGCGGGTCTGAAGGCTGATCTGACCGCGATGCACGCCCCGTTGGCGGCGGCCGGGATCGCCGAGAGCGGCGATCTGGCGGGCCGGCTCGGCGCGATCGTCGCCGCCCTGCCGATGGGCGAAGGCGAGCGTATCGACCATGGCGCGATCGATGCCCTGACCATGGCCCGCCGGGGCGGGGCCGACAGCCTGCATCTTCTCGTCATGGACCTGCACAAGTCAATCAACCGCCTGTCGGCCGAGACGGCGGTCGAGACCCTGGACGGCGCCCGTGTCCATGCCCTCGGCCTTCGCGACAAGGCGGCGGTGCGCGCCTTCATGTCCGGCCTCAACCGCACGGCGCCGCTGGCCTTTGGCCATCCCGGCCTTGGCACCACGGCGGTTCACGCCGGCGGAAGACTGACGATCCAGAACGACATCGGCACGACCGATGCCCATGTCCTCGTCGTTCATGTCGAGGCGGGCGAGGTTTCGGTGACCTATACCGACGTTCACCGACCGCGCGCCAAATTCTTCATCTCGCTGTTCGAGGGCCAGGATGTCGCCTGGAATTCGCTCGACGAACAGCGGGGCGAGGGCCTGTCGGAAGACGTCTTCTACCTGCTGACCGGCCGGCTGACGACGGCGGATGCGGCGGCGCAGGACCGGTTTCTCGCCTTTCTCGGCTCGCGCATCGTCTTCCTGATCGACTGGAACAAGGCGCGCAAGGCCTTGCAGGGCTTTGTCGGCCGCAATGGCGCGATCGCCCTGCTGACCTGGGCGGCGCGGCTGGATCTCGGGCATCGCGCCTTCCTCGAACTTGGCGGCGACCAGCTGGTGGTCGAGGCGGTGCAGCGCACGGCGGCCGGGCGCATACCTTATGGCGTGCGGCTGGACGAGGCGCTGGGCGAGGGGGTTTGCGCCGAGTTCCTGCGGAATGTCCTGCGCAACACCTCGGAAGGCCTGTCGGCGGGGCGCAGCGCCCGCCTGATCCGCGATGAAATCCAGGCCGAGCTGTCGCGCCGTTTCGAGACCGCGGAAAGCGCGGTGCTGACCGTGCTGGTCCGCCATCTGGGCCTGACCCGGATGCTGGCGGGCGCGATCAGCGATTCCCTCAGCCCCACGGGGCCCGATGGGCCCGAGGCCCGGGCGCGGCTGGCCGAGCGGGCGAAGCGGATCGAGGCCAAGGCCGACGTGCTGACGGTGAATGCCCGCGAGATCGCCGCCCGGCTGCGCCAGGCCGATCTGCTGCGGCCGATCATCGACGAGGTCGAGGACGCGACCGACGCCTTCGAGGATTGCGCCTATCTGCTCAGCCTGCTGCCGGCCGATATCTCGGCGGTGGCGGCCGAGCCCCTGTCCCGCCTCGCCGCCATCGCGGTCGACAGCGCCGGCTGGCTGGTGCGGGCGGTCGAGGCCGCGTCCCGTCTGCCGGAGGGGCAGCGCGCCGACGCCATCGCCGCCCTGCAGGCGATCGACGCCGTCAGCAACGCCGAACGCGCGGCCGACGCGGCCGAGCGGGCGGCCTTCGCCGGTCTCGTGGCGGCGCCCAGTCCCGATGCCCGGCCGCTGGTGCTCGGCATCGAGGTCGCCCGGGCGATCGAAACCGCGACCGATCATCTGTCCCACGCCGCCCTGTCGTTACGTGATCGCGTGCTTGAGGAGTTGTCCGCATGAGCCGCCTGAAGCCCCTGTTCATCGGCACGCCCGAAGGCCGGACCGAGTTGACCGCCGAAATCGCCGGGGCCAAGGCCGCGCAGCTCTGGCACATGAGCCGTCTTGGCCTTGATGTGCCGCCGGCCTTCGTCCTGCCCACCACGCTCTGCTCGGCCGTGAACAGTGGCGATCCCTCGGCGCTCGATACCCTCGATGCGGCGCTGGCCGAAGGCATCGCCGGGCTGGAAGCGGCGACGGGTCGGCGTTTCGGCGACAGCCGGACGCCGCTTCTCGTCTCGGTCCGCTCGGGCGCGGCGAAATCGATGCCCGGCATGCTGGAAACCGTGCTCGATGTTGGGCTGAATCCGGCGTCCCTGCGGGGCATCATCGCCATGACCGGCAACCCGCGCCTGGCCTTCGACAGTTATCGCCGTCTGATCCAGCTCTATGGCGAGGTGGTGGCCGGGGTTCCCGCCGCCGCCTTCGAGGAAAGGCTGATCGCCCTGATCGGCGCCGAGGACGCGGAAGGCGAGGCCGAACTCGACCCCGAGGCGCTGGAGCGGCTGGTCCATGAGTATCTCGCGGTCTTCCAGCGAAACACCGAATCCGCCATGCCGACCGACCCCATGGACCAGTTGCGCGCCGCCGCCCGGGCCGTCTTCCGCAGCTGGGACGGGGACAAGGCGCGCGAATACCGCCGCCTGAACGGGCTCGAGGGGCTGGCCGGCACCGCGGTCACGGTGCAGGCCATGGTTTTCGGCAATGCCGGGGGCGCATCCGGGGCCGGCGTCGCCTTTTCCCGCGATCCGGCGACGGGCGGGAAGGGGCTTTATGCCGATTTCCTGTTCGATGCCCAGGGCGAGGATGTCGTCTCCGGCCGCCGGGCCCCTTCGGATGTGGCCATGCTGGCCCGGCGCCTGCCAATACAGGCGGCCGCCCTCGCGGAAGGCGCCGCCATGCTGGAAAAAGCCTTCGCCGACATGCAGGACATCGAATTCACGGTGGAAAAAGGCCGGCTGTGGTTCCTGCAGACCCGTTCGGCGAAACGCACCCCCCGGGCGGCCCTGCGCTTCGCCGTCGACGCGGTGGCCGAGGGGCTGATCGATGAGGCGACGGCCCTGGCCCGTCTCGCGGGCCTCGATCTGGCGGCGACCGGCATCAGCCGTTTCGCCGGGGACGCGCCGGTGCTGGCGACGGCGACCGTGGCATCCCCCGGCGTCGCCTGCGGGCGGATCGCCTTCGACAGCGGACGGGCGGGCGAAATGGCCGCGTCCGGCGATCCGGTGGTCCTGGTGCGCCACGATACCTCGACCGAGGATGTCGCCGGTTTCGCCGTGTCGGCGGGTATCCTGACCGCGGTCGGCGGGCGCACCGCCCATGCCGCGGTGGTGGCCCGGCAGATGGGCAAGCCCTGCCTGGTCGGCTGCGCCGGCCTCGTCTTCGGTGACGAGGTGCGTCTTGGCGGGGACGTGTTGCGCGAGGGCGACTGGCTGTGCCTCGACGGGCAGGGTGGGACGGTCAGTCTCGGCCGGCGGGATATCGTCGTCGACCGCCCGGAAGAGGATCTGCGCGTGGTCGAGAGCTGGCGCAAGTCCGTCTGAAAAACGAAAGGGGCGGCATCGCTGCCGCCCCTCCCATCGCGTGATCCGTCGAGGATCAGGCGGTGTAGTACATGTCGAACTCGATCGGATGCGGGGTGTGCTCGTAGGCGTACACATCCTGCCACTTCAGTTCGATGTAGGCGTCGATCAGATCGTCGGTGAAGACGCCGCCCTTGGTCAGGAACGAACGGTTGGCGTCGAGTTCCGTCAGGGCTTCGCGCAGCGAGCCGCAAACGGTCGGGACCAGCTTCAGCTCTTCCGGCGGCAGGTGATACAGATCCTTGTCCATGGCTTCGCCCGGATGGATCTTGTTCAGGATGCCGTCGATGCCGGCCATCAGCATGGCCGAGAACGCGAGATACGGATTCGCCAGCGGATCGGGGAAGCGCACTTCGACGCGCTTCGCCTTCGGGCTGGTGCCGTAGGGGATACGGCAGGAGGCCGAACGGTTGCGGGCCGAATAGGCCAGCAGCACGGGGGCCTCGAAGCCCGGGATCAGGCGCTTGTAGCTGTTGGTGGTCGGGTTCGTGAAGGCGTTGATCGCCTTCGCGTGCTTGATGATGCCGCCGATGTAGTACAGGCAGGTATCCGACAGGCCGGCATATTTGTCACCGGCGAAGGTGGTGTTGCCATCCTTCCAGATCGACTGGTGAACATGCATCCCCGAGCCGTTGTCGCCCTTGATCGGCTTCGGCATGAAGGTCGCCGTCTTGCCATACTGGTAGGCGACGTTCTGGACGACATACTTGTAGATCTGGATGTAGTCGGCGGCGCGGACCAGCGTCGCGAACTTGATGCCCAGTTCGTGCTGCGAAGCGGCCACTTCGTGGTGGTGCTTCTCGATCGGCAGGCCCATGTCGCCCATGACCGCCAGCATTTCGCCGCGCATGTCGTTCAGCGAGTCGACCGGCGGAACCGGGAAGTAACCGCCCTTGACCGCCGGACGGTAGCCGAGGTTGCCGCTCTCATAGGACTTGTCGGTATTGTAGGGGCCTTCGATGTCGTCGATCTCATACGAGACCTTGTTCATCGCGACTTTCCACTTCACGTCGTCGAACACGAAGAACTCGGCTTCCGGGCCGATGTAGACCGTGTCGCCGAGGCCGGTGTAGGAGACATAGGCTTCGGCGCGCTTCGCGACCGAACGCGGATCGCGGCTGTAGCCTTCGCCCGTCGCCGGCTCGATGATGTCGCAGAAGATGACCAGGGTCGGCTGGGCGCAGAACGGATCGATGACCGCGGTGGCCGGATCCGGCATCAGGATCATGTCGGAATCATTGATCGCCTTCCAGCCGGCGATCGAGGAGCCGTCGAACATGGTGCCGTCGGTGAACATATCCTCGTCCACGACGCTCTCGTCCATGGCCAGGTGCTGCCACTTGCCCTTGAAGTCGGTGAAACGCAGGGAAACGTATTTGATTCCCTTGTCCTTGATAAGCTGAAGGACGGTCTTGGCGTCTGACATGATCTCAGGTCCTGGTTGTTGGGTTGGACTGAAGGAAATTCTGGGCGGAACGGTCAGATGGCATCCGTGCCGGTCTCGCCGGTGCGGATACGGATCGCTTGTTCGACGGGGCTGACAAAGATCTTGCCATCACCGATCCGGCCGGTGCGGGCCGCGGTCTGGATCGCTTCGATCGCGCGTTCGACGAGATCGTCTTCCAGCACGATTTCGAGCTTCACCTTCGGGAGAAAGTCGACGACATATTCGGCGCCGCGATACAGCTCGGTGTGGCCCTTCTGGCGGCCGAAGCCCTTGACCTCGGTCACGGTGA
>JAOZVS010000137.1 GCA_025869435.1 Zavarzinia sp. | reverse complement strand
CCTGGATGGTGACGGCGGACGAGGTGAGGGATCCCCATGACCTGCGCCTCGTCACCAGGGTGAACGGGGTCGAGCGGCAGAATGGCTCCACCGCCGACATGATCTTCCGCATTCCGGCGCTGATCGCCTATCTCTCGTCCTTCACGACGCTCAATCCCGGCGACGTGATCGCGACGGGAACGCCCGCCGGGGTCGCCGCCGGACGCAATCCGCCGCCCTGGCTGCGCGAGGGCGACAAGGTAGAAGTTGAAATCGAACAGATCGGATTGCTCGTCCACCACGTATCAGCAGAAGGATGAGGTGCCTTGTGGCGCCTCCCGGCCCGAAGCAGGAGGCGTTATTCCATGAGCAGTCTCGACCGCATGTTGCGCGTTCTGGACCTTTTCGCCGCCGAGCGGCCGCACTGGACGGTCGAACAGGCGATGACGAGGACCGGTTTTTCGCGCTCGACCGTCTATCGCTATTTCAAGAGCCTGACAGCGGCGGGCCTCGTCTCGCCGGGGCCGGACGGCGCCTACAGCCTCGGCCCGGCGGTGATCGGCCTCGACCGGCTGATCCGGCTCTATGACCCGCTGCTGGCGACGGCGCGCGGCCAGCTGGCGGAACTGGCCCGCAGTCTCGCGCTCGTCACCGTGGTCCAGCCCTATCGTGACCAGGTGGTGGTGACCCATGTCGAGGCGGCGCCGGGCCTCGCCACGCCGCCCGATCTGGTGCGCGGTCTCTCGGCCAGCCTGTTCGACAGCGCGGCGGCGCGGGTCGTGCTCGCCCATGAATCGGTGCGCCGCCTGCGGCGTATCTACGATGTCTCGGCCCCCGCCATCGCTGAAGCCGGGCTCGGCACCAGCTGGACCGCCTTCCGCCAGTCGCTGCGGGTGCAGCGCCGGGTCGGCTTCGCGGTACACCGGGGTCAGGGGCCACTGGGCGCCCTGTCGGTCGCGGTGCCGGTCTTCGGGGAAGGGGAGCGGGTCATCGCCGCCATCGCCGCGCCCTCGCGCGACATGGACGCGGCGACCGTGGGCGGTTTGCTCGTCCGGGCGTCGCGCCGCATCGCGGCCCAGATGATGGACGGTCAGCCGCCGACGCCGGAGACGCTCGCCAGGGCTTCGGCCGCCCTGTGGCGCCCGTCGTCGCCGATTAACAGGGCGGTGCAGATGGTCACGGCCTGAAGCGGCAGCGCGGCATAAAGATGGGGGAACAGGTCCCCCCCGCGCGAGACTTCCCAGCGCAAGCAAGGGCCGAGGGCGGCGGCATCGACGGCGACGAGCACGAGGTCCCCCCGCCCGGCGAAATGCTTGTCCAGCGTGCCCTGGACCTGATGCGCGGCGGAGAAATGGATATAGCCATCGGCGAGATCGACCGGGGCGCCCGCGAATGTGCCGGCGGCCTGGAATTGCGCCCAGGCCGCGTGGTCCATGATCTTGTAGATGGCGTCGGTCATGCCGCCGCGGCCGGCTGAAGCAACTCGCCGGCCAGGCCCTTGCGGATCAGCTTGGCCGAATTGGCGACGCCGAACAGCGCGATGAAGGAGCCCAGGCGCGGCCCCTGCGCCTCGCCGAACAGCACTTCGTAGCAGGCCTTGAACCAGTCCCGCAGGCTGGGGAAGGCGTGGCGCTTGCCGATCTCGAAGACCTCGGTTTGCAGGGCTTCCGCGCTCTGGTCCGCCGGGCCGCTTTCGAGCCAGGCGGCGAGTTCCGACAGCGCCGCCGCCTCGATCTCGGTCGGCAGGCGGAATTTCCGGTGCGGCTTCTCGTAGTCGCGGAAATAGGCGATGGCATGGCCGACCATGTCGTCCAGCACCGGCAGGGTCTCCGGCGTCGCGCCCGGGGCATAGCGGGCGATGAAGCCCCAGAGCACCGACTTGTCTTCCGACGCGACGACGCCCGCGAGGTTCAGCAAAAGCCCGAAGGTGATCGGCAGTTTCACCACCGGCGGCTGGCCGGAATGGATGTGATAGACCGGATTTTCCAGCTGCTTCGCCGGCTCCTGCGCCGGATAGGCGGCGAGATGGTCGAAGTAATCGTCCACCTGGCGCGGAATGACGTCGAAATAGAGCCGCTTGGCCGTCTTCGGCTGGGCATACATGAACAGCGACAGGCTCTCGGGGCTGGCATAGGTCAGCCATTCCTCGATGGTCAGGCCGTTGCCCTTCGACTTCGAGATCTTCTGGCCCTTGTCGTCGAGGAAAAGCTCGTAGTTGAAGCCGTCCGGCGGCAGGCCGCCCAGCACGCGGCAGATCTTGCTCGACGTCTTCACATTGTCGATATGGTCCTTGCCCGACATTTCATAGTCGACGCCGAGGGCGGCCCAGCGCAGCGCCCAGTCGGGCTTCCACTGCGCCTTGCAGCCGCCGCCGGTCACCGGGGTCTCGAAGGTTTCCTTCGTCTCCGGGTCGGTCCAGCGGATCAGGCCCCTGGCGACATCGCGGCCCTCGATCGGCACCTGCATGACGACGCCGGTCTTCGGATGCACCGGCAGGAAGGGGGCATAGGTCTCCTGCCGCTCCGACCTGAGGGTCGGCAGCATGATCGCCATCACCTCGTCATAGCGGGCCAGCATCCGCAGCAGCATGTCGTCCAGCTTGCCCTCGGCGTAATAGTCGGTCGCCGAGGCGAATTCATATTCGAAACCGAAATGGTCGAGGAACGAGCGCAGCATCGCGTTGTTGTGGTGGCCGAAGCTCTCGAACTTGCCGAAGGGATCGGGCACGCGGGTCAGCGGCTTGCCGAGATTGGCGCGCAAAAGCTCGGGGTTCGGCACATTGTCCGGCACCTTGCGCATCCCGTCCATGTCGTCGGAAAAGCACAGGAGCTTCGACGGAATCTTGCCATCGGTCAGCACGTTGAAGGCATGGCGCACCATGGTGGTGCGCGAAACCTCGCCGAAGGTGCCGATATGCGGCAGGCCCGAGGGGCCATAGCCGGTCTCGAACAGGATGTAGCCCTTGTCGAGCACTTCCGGTTTCTTCTCGATCCGCGCCAGCAGTTTCCGTGCCTCCTCGAAGGGCCAGGCGCGGGCATTCTGGGCAAGCGTGCGGATCTCGCTCGACATTTCGCAAAAACTCCTTTGAAGCAACGCCTTCGTCGCGGGTCTGTTCGTAAGGCGGCGCAAGGCTTTCGTCAATTGAATGGCGGCGCCGTTGTGGACATGGCTGCCGAGGCTTTAAGGTAGAGGCATGTGCGATAGTGACCGACTGCCACAAGTTGGATGGTGCGACTGGAATGCCCATTGAAGTTCGTCATCCCGGCGCAGGCCGGGATCTTGAGACGATCGAGGCGCCTTCGTGTCGCGAGGTTCCGGCCTGCGCCGGAACGACGAACTCAAACAATACGCAAAGAGCCTATGGTCCGGCTGAGGCGCCGCCTGAAGTCGCAGACCTGTTTCGCGATGCCATAGATGACTTTGTGAAGGGGGCGCGCGGTTAGGGCCGAGCCGAACCGCGCTGCGTCTTCGGTTCCTGGCATGTCCCCTGTGCGGTCATGAAGGGACATTGGCGTTGAGCGTGCTTCGTCTTCGCGCCGGTCCGTCTATCATCCCGCCATGTCCGAATCGCCTTCCTCCCGTCTTGTTCCGCCGCTCGGCCTGCCGGCATTGGCTGTTGGTGTCGGTCAGGCCGTCATCCTGCGGCCGACCGGGGAGATCGAGGAATTGTCCCTGCGCGACGGGGCGATCGCCGCCGACAGTGGGCAATTGCTGCTGGCCCATGCGCCGCTGACGGCTCGGCGCCTCGGCGTGCGGCAGCTCCGTGGCTTCGACGTGCTCGAGCTTTTCGCCTTCGCGCGGCCGGCGCAATTCTGCCTGCCGAGCGCGGGGGGGCTTGCCCGTGTCTTCGGCCTGGCGCCGCCCCTCGACCTGATCGACGAGGCGAGCATCCTGCCCCAGGCGGCGGCGCTGCTGCTCGACGAATTGTCGCGCGCAAGCGACGCGGCGGAAGCGGCGCGCATCGCCTTCACCATGGGGCGGGGCGGCTGGGTCTGGGCGCCGCTCGTCCTTTCCGCCCTGGGCCGGCCCGATGGCGGCGAGGGGCGGGGCACCGGCCTCGACGTCTGGAACCGCCTGCCGGAGTGGGAGGAGCCGCCACCGCCGCCGCCGCCCCTCGGCCTTCCCGTCTCGGCGGCGGAAGCGCGGGAGGCCCTGGCCGCGATCAAGGGCGAGGGGGCGGAAGATCGCCCGGCCCAGGCCGACTACGCCGCCCTCGCCGCGGAAGCCTTCGGCCTTCGCGAAGCCGCGGGCGCGCCCCGGGTGGTGCTGGCGGAGGCGGGCACGGGCATCGGCAAGACCCTGGGCTATATCGCGCCCGCCATCGTCTGGGCGCGCAAGAACCGGGCGCCGGTCTGGCTGTCGACCTATACCAAGAACCTGCAGCGCCAGCTCGACCGGGAGCTCTCCCGCCTCTACAAGGATCCGGCGGTGAAGGCGCGCAAGGCCGTGATCCGCAAGGGCCGGGAAAATTACCTGTGCCTCCTCAATCTCGAGGAAGTGGCGGGGCCGGGCGGCATCGCCCCCGGGGTTTCGGCGACGGCGATCGGCCTCGTCGCCCGCTGGGCGCGCTACACCCGCGACGGCGACATGGTGGGCGGCGATTTCCCGACCTGGGCGATCGAATTGCTGCAGGGCGCGCGGCTCGCCGCCCTGACCGACCGGCGCGGCGAATGCATCCATTCCGCCTGCGCCCATTTCCGCAAATGCTTCATCGAACGCAACCGGGCGCGCGCCAAGGCGGCGGAAATCGTCGTCGCCAACCATGCCCTCGTCATGATCCAGGCGGCGCTGGCCAGCGAGGCGGCGGACCTGCCGTCGCGCTATGTCTTCGACGAGGGCCATCACGTCTTCGAGGCGGCGGATGGCGCCTTTTCCGCCCAGTTGACCGGAGCAGAGGCGGCGGAAATGCGCCGCTGGGTGCGCGGCGCCGAGGCGGGGCACCGCCGCGCCGGCCGGGGCCGCGGCATCGACCGAAGGCTGGGCGACCTGATCGGCGGCGACGAATCGGCGGAAACAGCGCTGGCCGATGTTCGCCATGCCGCCGCCCAGTTGCCGGGCGAGGGCTGGGCCGCCCGGGTCGCCGGGGGCGAAGGCAATGGCCCGGTGGAGCGGTTGCTCGCCGAAATTCGCCGTTTCGTCACCGCGCGGGCGACGGACCGGCAAAGCCTCTTCGCGCTGGAAGCCCCGGTGATCGAGCCGCCGACGGAGCTGGTCTCCGCCGCCCTCGATGTCGATTCCCTGCTGCGCCGCCTGGTCGAGCCGGCGGCGGCGCTGAAGGCGCGGCTGGCGACCCGTCTCGACGAGGAGGCGGAAGATCTCGACACGCCGACCCGCCTGCGGCTGGAAGCGGGCATCCGCAGCCTCGACCGCCGGGTGGTGCAGCCGGTCAATGCCTGGCGCTCCATGCTGCGCACCCTGGGCGAGGAAACGCCCGAGCAATTCGTCGACTGGATGGCGATCGAGCGCGAGCGCGGGCAGGATGTCGACGTCGGCCTGCACCGTCACTGGCTCGACCCCACGGTGCCCCTGACCGGCGCCCTGTTCGAGCGGGCGCATGGTGTCCTCGTCACGTCGGCGACCCTGCGCGACAGCGGCCCCAGCCTGGCCGACGACTGGCAGGCGGCGGAGGCGCGCACCGGCGCGGCCCATCTGATCCTGCCGGCGAAGCGGGCCAGTTTCGCCTCGCCCTTCGACTATGCGGCCGAGTCCCGGGTGCTGATCGTCAATGACGTGCGTCGCGACGAGCCGGACGAGGTCGCCGCCGCCTATCGCAGCCTGTTCCTGGCCGCGGGTGGCGGGGCGCTGGGACTTTTCACCGCGGTCGAGCGGTTGAAGCGGGTCCATGCCAGGATCGAGGCGCCGCTCGACGCGGCCGGCCTGCGGCTCTATGCCCAGCATATCGACCCGATGGATGTCGGCACCCTGGTCGACCTGTTCCGGGCGGAGGAAAACGCCTGCCTGCTGGGGACCGACGCGGTGCGCGACGGGGTCGACGTGCCGGGCCGCGCGCTTCGCCTCATCGTCTTCGACCGGGTGCCCTGGCCGAGGCCCAGCCTGCTGCACCGGGCGCGGCGCGATGCCTTCGGCGGCCCGACCTATGACGACATGCTGGTGCGTTTCCGCCTGCGCCAGGCCTTTGGCCGCCTGATCCGCCAACAGGGGGACCGGGGCGTCTTCGTTCTTCTGGACGGCATGACGCCCAGCCGCCTGTTGCCCGCCTTTCCGCCCGGCGTGCCGGTCGAGCGGGTGGGGCTGGCGACGGCGGTCCAGAGGGTACGCGATTTTCTTGGGCCGGATGGCGCCTTGCCGTCCGGCGGGTGATCCTCTATTCCTGCCGACCGAGAGTGCAGAGACAGGGACAATCAAAACCATGACCGAACGCATCAGCGCCCAAGACGCCTTGATCTGGGTGATGGTCTGCGTCGCCGCCGCCGACGGCAACATGACCGATGCCGAGCTGCACACGATCGGCGAGATCGTGAAGACCCTGCCGGCCTTCAAGGGCTACGACGTCAACCGCCTGCCCGATTCCGCCCGGGCCTGCGGCGCCATGCTTCATGCCCCCAAGGGCATGGAAGAGGTGATGAGGATGATCGGTGGCGGCTTGCCGGTCGAAGCCCATGACACGGCCTATGCCCTGGCTTGCGAGCTGGCGGCGGTCGATGCCAAGCTGGAAATCTACGAGGCCCGCCTGTTGCAGATCGTGCGCGGCGGCCTGAAGGTCGACCGGCTGACCGCCGTCGCCATCGAGCGCGCGGTGCAGGCCCGCTACCGCCGGATCTGACCGGGCGGGCAGGGGGCGGCAGCCGCCGCCCCGCCGCCTTCGCCTCAGCGGTTGGGCTGGGGCGTCACGCGCAGGTAAGGCTTCAGCGCCTTGTAGCCCCTGGGGAATTTCTCCGCGATCAACGCAGGGTCCTGCAGCGAGGGGACGATGATCACGTCATCGCCGTCCTTCCAGTTCACCGGCGTCGCCACCGAATAGCCATCGGTCAGCTGCAGCGAGTCGATGACCCGCAGGATCTCGTCGAAATTCCGCCCGGTCGAGGCCGGATAGGTCAGCGACAGGCGCAGCTTCTTCTTCGGATCGATGATGAAGACCGAACGCACGGTCAGCGTGTCATTGGCGTTCGGGTGGATCATGTCGTAGAGGTCGGAGACCTTGCGGTCCGTGTCCGCCAGGATCGGGTAGTTGATCGCCGTCCCTTGCGTCTCGGCGATGTCGCCGACCCAATTCTTGTGGCTGTCCACGGAATCGACCGACAGGGCGAGGACCTTCACGTTCCGCTTGTCGAATTCGGGCTTCAGCTTCGCCGCGTAGCCGAGTTCGGTGGTGCAGACCGGGGTGAAATCCTTCGGGTGAGAGAACAGGATGCCCCAGCTCGATCCCAGCCAGTCGTGAAAATGGATCGGGCCTTCGGTCGAGTCCTGCGTGAAATCGGGCACGATATCGCCGAGCCTGAGCGTCATCTGACAGTCTCCATGTGCAGCTAGGGTGGCGCGATGCGGCCACCGCCCCGATATCTGATACAATTCACATGGATGATTCAATGTCTATTATATATTACATAGAATCTATGGTTTATTGAGACTATTGGCCGCGCTATCCATCATGGCCCCGGCGCGGCTATGCTGTGACGGCCGCCGCCCTGGCGCCTGTCCCCGCCGGACCTGACTGTTTCTCCACACGGGATCACCGATGAAGACGATCATTCTCCTGCGTCACGCCAAGTCGAGCTGGGGCGAAGCCTCGGTCGAGGATTTCGACCGCTCGCTCAACCAGCGGGGCGAGCGCGCGGCCTCCCTGGTCGGGCAGTTCCTGCGGCACGAGGGTCTGCACCCCGATATCGTCCTGTGTTCCGCGGCGCGGCGCACCCGCGAGACCCTGGTCCGGGTGCAGGGCGCCTTCGGCGAGGACGTGCCGGCGCTGATCGAGCGGGAACTCTATCTCGCCTCGGCGACGACGCTGCTGGACCGGCTGCGCCGATTGTCGGACGATGCCGACCGGGTTCTCGTCATCGGCCATAATCCGGGGCTGGAGGATCTGGCCGCCACCCTGATCGAGCCGCAGGGCACGCCGCTCGAGGAAAAGCTGGCGATGAAATATCCGACCGCCGGTCTTGCCGTCATTTCGGCCGACATCGGCCGCTGGCACGACCTGAAGAAGCGAAGCTGCAAGCTCGACCTGTTCGTCATTCCGAAGGATCTTGTGTGATGGGTTCCGAAACCGAGCTGAAACTGGCGGTGGCGCCCGAGGATCTGCCGAAGGTCCGCCGCCTTGCCCTGCTCAGCCGGGGCAGCCTCGAGCCCGCGGCGACCAAGCATCTGAAGACCATCTATTTCGATACGGCCGACCGCCAGCTGGCCGCCGCCAAGATCACCCTTCGCGTGCGCGAGGACGGCCGGCGTCTCATTCACGGCGTCAAGGTCCCGCACAAGAGCCTGGCCGGCCTTGCCACCCGCCGCGAGTGGGAAGTCGAAAGTCGCAGCCCCGTGCCCGATTTCGACGCCTTTCCGCCCGGCACGGTCGATACGGTACTGGATACAAAGGCCCTATCCGCTGATCGGCTGGAAGCCGCCTTCGAAACCGACTTCCGCCGTTCGGTGCGTCGCCTTGCCCTTGGCACCGGCGGCGAGGTCGAAGTCGCGGTCGATGAGGGGGTGATCCGCGCCGCCGGCAAGGGCGAGGTGCCGATCTCGGAGCTTGAATTCGAGCTGAAATCGGGTGAGCCGGCGGATCTCTTCGCCCTTGCCCTCGCGGTCGCCGAACAGGTGCCCCTTCGCGTCCTCGTCGCCTCCAAGGCGGAACGCGGCGCGCGCCTCGCCGCCGGCACGCTGGCGGCGCCGGCCAAGGCACCGCGCCTCGATATCGAGGCCGGCGAGACCACGAGCGATGCCTTCGGTCGCATCGTCACCGATTGCACCAGCCACTGGCTGGCCAATGTCGAAGCCGTGGCCGACGGCAGCAATGTCGAGGGCGTGCATCAGATGCGCGTCGCCCTGCGCCGGCTGCGCTCGGGCTTCAAGCTGTTCCGCAAGGTGCTGGGACCCGAGCCGTCACGCGCCCTGTCGGACGAGGTGAAATGGCTGGCCGGCAGCCTCGGCCCCGCGCGGGACTGGGATGTCTTCATCGGCGATGTCGCCGGCCCGGTGTTCGAATCCCTCGGCCCCGACGCGCGCTTCGACCGCGTCCTGCTGCAGGCGGAGGCCGAACGGCGCCTCGGCTATGGCATCGCCTGGCGCGCCATCGAGGATGAGCGGCACACCCGCCTCGCGCTGTCGCTCGGGCGCTTCGTCGCGGCCCGCGAATGGCGCGAGGATGGCGATGCCAAGCGTCTCGACGAGAGTGTGAAATCCTTCGCGGTGGAGACGCTGGACCGCCATTTCAGGCAGGTCCGGCGCAGCGGCCGGCACATCATGGCGCTCGAGCCCGAGGCGCTTCATGCCCTGCGCATCGAGATCAAGCGCCTGCGCTATGCCCTCGAATTCTTCGGCTCGCTGTTCGACGGGCGGGAAGTGCGGCGTTTCCTCGACGGGCTGGCGGGGTTGCAGGATTTCCTCGGCAATCTCAACGATCTCTCGGTCGCCCAGCGGCTGATCACCACGCTCGGCAAGGCCGATGCCGGCCGCGCCTATGCCGAAGGCGTGTTGACCGGTTTTTACGGCGCCTCGCTGGAGCGCAAGCGCAAGAGCCTGCGCAGCCAGTGGGCCGAGGTCCTGGTGCAGGAACGCTTCTGGCGCGACTGACCCGGCGTCGCAGTCAGGCCGCCTGGGGCGGCGGCCGGCGCTGCGGGTTCATCCAGGATTCGAGCCGTGTCCAGGCCCGGGTCAGGATGAAGGTCAGCGCGAGATAGATCGCCGCGGCATAAAGGTAGATCTCGAACGAGAAGCTGCGGGCATAGGCCAGTTTGGTCTGGCCCATCAGGTCGAGGATGGTCACCACCATGGCGATGGCGCTGCCCTTGATCATCAGGATGATCTCGTTGCCATAGGCCGGCAGGGCGATGCGATAGGCGCCGGGCAGGATGATCCGGCGCAGCATCAGCCAGCGGTTCATGCCGAGCGCGCGGGCCGCCTCGATCTCGCCGGGCGGAATCGCCTCGATGCCGCCGCGCAGGATCTCGCCCGTGTAGGCGGCGGTGTTCAGGCTGAAGGCGATCAGCGTGCACCAATAGGCTTCGCGGAAGATGGGCCATAGCCCCGCGGATTCGAAGAAGGGCCGGAACTGGCCCGAGCCGTAATAGATCAGGAATATCTGCGCCAGCAGCGGCGTGCCGCGAAAGAAGAAGACATAGGAAACGGCAAGGGCGCGGAAGGGGGCGAATTTCGATTTCCGGGCGAGGGCGATCGGGATCGCCAGCAGGCCGCCGATGGCCAGCGAAATGCCGACCATCTCGAGCGTGGTGCCAAGGCCCATGATCAGGCGCCAGCCATATTTGTCCAGAAGCTCGACCTGGCCCTGGAAGACCGCGACGAACCAGGCCGCCGCCGACTGCAGGAACAGCAGGATGCCGTCGATGAAGGACGGCTCGGGCAGGAGAGCGGGGTCGACGGTATTGCTGCTCGGATCCATCGGTTTTCCCCTCAGGCCCGGCGCACGCCGCGCGAGGCCCAGCGCTCGATGCGGGTGGTCGCGATCATGGAAACCCCGGTGATGGCGAGATAGATCAGGCAGGCCACGCTGTAGAAGAAGAAGGGTTGCTTGGTCACGCCGACGGCGATGCTGGTCTTGCGCATCAATTCGTCGAGGGCGATGACCGAGACGAGGGAGGTGTCCTTGATCATGATCAGCCACAGGTTGCCGAGGCCGGGCATGGCGTAGCGCCAGACCTGGGGCAGCAGGATGCGCCTTATGGTCAGCCGGCGCGACATGCCGATGGCCCGCGCCGCCTCGAGCTGGCCCTTGGGTACGGCGAGAATGGCACCGCGCAGCACTTCGGTCGAGAAGGCGCCGAAGACGAGGCTGAGGGCGACGACGCCCGCGCTGAACCCGTCGATCTGCACCGTGGTCGAGACGCAGATCCGCGCCGCGTCCTCGCCAAGGCCGATCAGGGCCAGCTTGTCGGGCAGGCCCGTGCCATCGCAGAGCAGCGGCAGGATGCCCGTCGACAGCAGGCCCTGCAGGCCGAACAGCAGGCCGTAATAGATCAGCATCAGGGTCAGCAGCTCGGGCAGGCCGCGGATCAGCGTCGTGTAGCCATTGCCGATGATGTTCAGCCATTTGTTCGGCGCGAGCTTGGCGCCCGCGCCAAGAAGGCCGATGGTGAGGCCGATCGACAGGGAAATGACCGCCAGCTTCAGGGTCAGCTGAAGCCCGGTCCACAGATCGTCGCCCCAGCCACCCTTGCCGAAACTGATCAGGTCGATATAGAAGGTCGCGCCCGGCGCGATGTCGGCGACGACATCGTAGATCACGCTGCCGAGCCAGCCGAACACGGCACCCAGGATGTCGATCACGAAGCCTAGCAGCTGGCCGACCGGCCAGAAGATGAGGCCGAGCAACCACCACAACGCGCCGACGACAAGGGTGATGCCATGGACAAGGGCGATGACGGCGGCGAACAGCCAGCCGAGGACATCGCCGAATCCGGCGAGAAGGGGGGCGGCGGGGGCGGGGGCCATGACCGGACCGCCTAGAGGTGCTTGGCCAGGAACTGGCGGCAGCGCTCCGACGTCGGGCTGCGGAAGACCTGGGACGGCGGGCCTTCCTCCTCCACCTTGCCCTGGTGCAGGAACATCACCCGGCTGGAGACGTCGCGGGCGAAGGCCATTTCATGGGTGACCACCAGCATGGTGCGGCCTTCGTCGGCGAGGCTGCGCATGACCGCCAGGACTTCGCCGACCAGTTCGGGGTCGAGGGCCGAGGTCGGCTCGTCGAACAGCATGACGGCTGGATTCATCGCCAGCGCCCGGGCGATCGCCACCCGCTGCTGCTGGCCGCCGGACAGATGGGCGGGATAATAATTCCGTCGCTCGGCGAGGCCGACCCGCTGCAACAGGGCCTCGGCCTCGGCCATGGCCTCGGCCCTGGATTTGCCGAGGACGTGGATCGGCGCCTCCATCACATTCTGCAGCACCGTCATGTGGGACCACAGATTGAAGCTCTGGAACACCATGCCGAGTTTCGAGCGGATACGGTCGACCTGACGCGGATCGGTCGGGATGTTGTGGCCGGACTTGTCGCGTTTCATCTGGATCAATTCGCCCTCGACGCGAATCTCTCCCGAATCGGGTGTTTCCAGAAGATTGATGCAACGCAGGAATGTGCTCTTCCCGGAGCCCGAAGCCCCGATCAGGGAAATGACATCGCCCTTCACGGCCGAAACCGAAATCCCCTTCAGCACCTCGATATTGCCGAAGCGCTTGTAGACATTGTCTACCGCCAGCATCGCACCGTCCATGAACCCCGCCCGAACAGCCTGTCTATGACGGCAAGGCTAGTCGTTTCACGGCCATGCGCAAAGCCCAAACCCGAGCCGGCGCCGGATTCGCGGGCAGTCGGGTCGGCGTGGTGAAAAATCAGGCGGGATCGAAAATCAGGCGAGATCGAAATTCTCGCCGCCGCCGTCCGTGGCCACCTTGGACAGGGCATTCATCATGACCGAGCGCAATTCGCTGATGGAATTGGGATTCTCGATGATGCCGATGACGCGCCGACGCGACGCGCGCGAGGCCATGTTCTGTCCCTGGTCGGTCAGCATGATGACGGGGGCGCGGGATCCCAGGCGTACCGCGCCGTCGATGACGACGGAGGAGGACCAGCCCTTCAGTTCCGCGTCGACCACGATCAGCTCGGGCCAGGTGCTCATGATATGGCGAAGGCCGGAATAGCCGTCGTGAGCGACGGTGACGGCGAAACCCCAGGACGACAGATGCTCGCGCAGATGCTTGCTGCGGTCGATGTCGCTGTCGACCAGCAATACCTGCGGTCCCTGGTGTGAATTGCCCGTCAATGCGTGTGCCATGTCGCCGCGCTTTCCATCACCACCGGTGCGCCCGGCAGTCACCCTGATTTGCCACCCTCCGGCCGTCACGTCTGATGTCCGGCCGGCCCCAGGGCGCTTATGTGCCCCGCAACTTTGAAGAACGGGGCGTCGGGGTCAAGGATCAAAGGCGCCATTTTCCCCCCGATTTCGGATGCGAGAATCGATCAATTCAAAACGGATGCATATTCCGGATTGTCATCCGAATAGGGGATAAACAGCGTCGGTTCGGGTTCTGTTGGCGTGTATTACGGGGTCATGGAGCCTTGGTTAGGCGCTGCCGGATCCCCGGGCTCCCTGAGGGTAATCAGTAAATCGAAGTCGTTGTGCGGGTTCTTGAAGTGAAACTCGTGCCGGATTGAAGACAGGGGCAAAGTCATCATGAACGCGATCTCTTCCAAAAAGGCTGTTCTTTTCGCCACAACGGCGCTGGCTGTGTTCACGGTTGCCGGTTTCGGCGCCGCGCAGGATGCCATTCCGGTTTCCGAAGACCAGTTCGGCTATGGCAGCCGCGCGGTCGCCGAGACCAGCTTCAATGTCGATCTGTTCGGCGGCGGTGACGAAAATGGCGGCACCTATGGCGGCGCGCCGACGATCACCATCCCCCTTGGCGACAAGATGGGCCTGCAGGTCGACGGCATCGCCGGCGCGACGGCGGACGAGAGCTTCTTCGCCGGCGGCGCGGCCCAGCTGTTCTATCGCGATCCGCAGCAGTTCCTGGTCGGCGTCGCCGGCGGCGGCTACTTCGTCGACAGCGTGAAGCAGTTCGCGGTCGCGGGGATCGCGGAATATTATCTCGACAATGTCACCCTCGAAGGCCTGGTCGGTTACCAGACCGGCGACGTGACGGATGGCGCCTATGGCCGCGTCGGCCTGTCGGTCTACGCCAATCCCAACCTGCGCATCGGCGGCGGCGTCAGCTATTCGGAAGAAGCGAAGCTGGGTGGCGACGTTCAGGTCGAAGCCCTGCTGACCGATGTCCCGGGGCTCGCCCTGTTCGCCACCGGCGTGTTCGACGAACGCGGCTCGATGGGCTTCGGCGGCGTGCGCTTCTATCTGAACAGTGGCACCAGCCTGCTGGGCACCGATCGCACCAAGCAGTCGGCGGGCCCGACCCTGATCGGGATGCACCGCAACCTCGGCCGGCCGAATTTCTTCCTGAACGGCGGCGCCGGCTTCGGCCTGCGCCAGATCAGCCTCGTCGGCGGCGCACTGAACGGCGGTGATCCCTTCGGCGACGTGCATGATCCCGACACCCCGGTCACCCCGGTCGCGACTTGTGGCGACGGCGTCATCTGCTCGGTTGAGGATGTCCTCGGCAATCTGACCGACAACACGGCGCTCGAGCCGCTGACCGACCTCATCGATGCCCTGCTGAACCCGAATGATGGCGCCCTGTCGGCCCTGACCGGCGCGCTGGACGATCTGACCAGCTCCGCGTCGGGTCCCCTCGGCGCGGTCACGGATCTGGTGAACGGCCTCGTCGGCACGCAGAATCAGGCGCTGGAGCCTCTGATCGCCTCGCTGAACGATGTTCTCTCCGGCCTGACCGGTGGTCTGACCAATTCCGATATCGCCTCCGGCCTGCTGGGCGGTCTGGGCGGCACGTCCGCGGGCGCCACCAGTGGCGGCCTGATCGACGTGGTGCAGGGCACGGTCGGCAATCTGCTGGACGGCACGCCGCTGCAGGCGGTGGCCGATCTGGTCGACACGCTGGTCGATCCGCAGACCGGCGCGCTTTCGCCGCTGACCGGCCAGCTGAATGACCTGACCTCGACCGACGGCGGTGCGCTCGCGCCCGTCACCCAGCTGGTCGACGGTCTGGCCGGGGCGCAGAACGGCGCCCTCGATCCGGTGCTCGACACGGTGAATGGCGTGCTCTCGGGCGATCTTTCCGGCGCCAGCGCCGGCACTGATGCCCTGGCCGATATTCCTGTCGTCGGCGACCTGCTGGGCGGCCTCCTCGGCGGGCTGGACAGTGTCGGTGGCGCCACTTCGACCTCGGGCGGCGCGACCGGCGGCCTGATCGACGTGGTGCAGGGCACGGTCGGCAATCTGCTGGACGGCACGCCGCTGCAGGCGGTGGCCGATCTGGTCGACACGCTGGTCGATCCGCAGACCGGCGCGCTTTCGCCGCTGACCGGCCAGCTGAATGACCTGACCTCGACCGACGGCGGTGCGCTCGCGCCCGTCACCCAGCTGGTCGACGGTCTGGCCGGGGCGCAGAACGGCGCCCTCGATCCGGTGCTCGACACGGTGAATGATCTGCTCTCCGGTGGCCTCTCGGCCGGCGGCGGCACGGCGGCCCTGACCGATATCCCGGTCCTCGGTGGCCTGCTGAGCGGTCTTCTGGGGGGTCTCGGCGCCTGATGGGCAGCCGATGAAGGGGCCGCGGCCGGCTTTGCCTTGTCGCGGCCCTTTCGTTAAGGTTGAAATCTGTATTGCCTGAGCGGGATTGAACAAGATGCGCGCGCATTTCATCAGGGGGCTTGCCCTCGTCCTCGTCCTCGGGCTCGCGGCCCAGCTCGGCGCCTGCGGGTCCCGGCTCAACGGCGGGGCATCCGGCGGGACGGGCCGGGGTTCCTCGGTGGGCGGCGGCCTGTCGATTCCCTTCCCCTGATCGGCGCGGGGCGCGGCTGCGATCCCCGCGCGAGCCGCGGGCGGGGCCGGCGGCCCGGCCCGCATATGCTCCCGGCGGCCGGCGGGCCTTTTCCGCCAGCATGGCCATGGCCCCGGAAAGCCGCCGAAACCCTGATAATTTGCTCCCTGTTCGGGTGATGTTTGGTTCTTCGGCAGTTCACTTGGATTATAGTTAGCACGGTCGAGGGGCGGGGTGCGGTAGCGTGTTGAAGAGCGGCATAAATTTGCCGGTCAACCGTTTCGCAAACGAAGCCTTTACCAAATCGCGCCACAGTGGCGTGACGTTGCAGGCCCCCGGATCGATTCCATCTGATCGGGCAAGGGGCCGGGGCACAGACTTCGGAGTCAGGGGCGCGGTCCGATGGGGCGATCTAAGTTTCGTTTGGTCTTCGGGGTGGTCCTGGTGGCGGTCGCCATTGGGCTCATCATTTTCGGAATCAGTTCGATGCGCCGGCCACCGCCGGTCGTGCCGGGCCAACAGGCGACGGCGGAGCGCCAGGATCTCGTCGGCATCGTTGTCGCCATGCGCGACATCGGGCGCGGCGAGAAGATCGAGGCCGCCCAGACCACCATCCTGAAGGTGCAGGGGCCCGCGCCCGTCGGCTCCCTCGGCGATCCGCGCTCGGCGGTCGGCGCGGTGGCGCTTGTCGCCATTCCGGCGGGGCAGATCGTGTTGCAGAACGCGATTCTCGCCCCCGGCGACAAGACCAAGCCCGGTCTTTCCGTGCTGATCCCGGACGGGATGCGGGCGGTCGCGCTCCGCGTGAACGACGAGGTCGCGGTCGGCAATTTCCTGCGGGCCGATGATCTGGTCGACATTCAGCTCGTCCTGTCGAATTCCGCCCTTGGCCCGGCCGAGGAAGGGGGCAACCCCGAGCGTCGCGAGTCCCGCGTGGTGCTGCAGGCGCTCCGGGTGCTTTCGGTCGGCGAGGCGCTGACCGAGGAAGCCGGCGACAAGGCGATCCGGATGCAGAACATCACGGTCGCGGCCACGCCCGAACAGGCGCTGGTGCTCGCGGTCGCCAAGCAGTCCGGCGCTTTCTACCTCGCGCTGCGCAATCCGATCGACAGCAAGGAAGACCCGGTGAAACCCGTGCGCCTCGAGGATCTCGTCGGCGCGGCGCGGCCGCAACCGGCGCCTTCCGACAGCAGTTCGGCCCTGCCCGTGCCGGCCGTGGTCGCGCCGCGTCAGATCGAAGTCATCCTTGGGTCCAATACGGGCAAGCAGGCGGTGCCATGAGTGAGAAGATGATGCTTCGGGTGGCTGCAACGACCCCGCGCGCCGGCAGGACGACAGGCGTGATGCGCCAGGTTCGCCGTGCGGTTCTTTCGACGGCGACCGCGATCGCCCTGACCCTCGCCCTGCCTGCCGCCACCGGCGTGATGCGGGGCGTGGCGCAGGCGGCGGATTACGTCAACCGGCCCTCGCTGGTGATCCAGCCGGGGGTCCAGACGCCGCTGACCCTGACCAGCCCGATCGAGCGGGTGGCGATCGGCGATCCCGAGACCGTGACCGGCCGCGTGGTCGGGCCGACCGACATCCTGCTCCTCGGCCTGAAGCCGGGGCGCACCAATCTGATCGTCTGGGAAGTCGGCGGCGAGAAAGCCTTTGTCTATCCGGTCATCGTGCCGCTCGGCACCGGCGATCTGACCCGCGACCTGCGCGAGGATCCCGAGCTTTCGGGCGTTCGCGTCGACGCGGCGGGCGGCAAGGTCGCGCTGAAGGGCAATGTGCCTTCCAACGATGCCCATGCCCGCGTGTTGCAGATGGCCTCGCGCTATTTCCCCGATGGCGTCAGCGACCAGATCAAGATCATGCAGCAGCAGATGGTCAGCGTCGAAATCAAGTTCGCCGCGCTCTCGACCTCGACGCTGAAGCGCCTCGGTTTCGATTTCCGCTCCGGGCCGGGCACCAGCTTCGAATATGCCGTGGCTTCGCCCGGCGCCGAGCTGACGGGCGCGCTTTCGGGCGTCTCGCCGGTATCCGACGCGCTCAGCGTGCTCATGCGGTTGCCGGGCTCCGACCTCTCGGTCGTCCTCGGCATCCTCTCGGGGGCGAAGCTGGCGCAGATCCTGGCCGAGCCGACGTTGCTGGTGCGCTCGGGCGAAACCGCCGAATTCATCGCGGGCGGTGAAATCCCGATCCCGGTGCCCCAGGGCGACGGCAACACGATCACCATCGAATACCGCCAGTTCGGCATTCGCCTGAAGGTTTCGGCGACGGTGCTCAGCCCCAGCCGCATCCTGCTCAATCTCGCGCCCGAGGTCTCGGATCTCGATTATGGCCGGGCGATCAGCATCGCGGGAACGGAAGTGCCGGCGATCACGAAGCGCGGCGCGAGTTCCACCCTCGAACTCGGCAACGGCCAGAGCTTCGTGCTCGCCGGCCTGATGTCGTCCTCGACCGCGGATTCCGATGATGCGCTGCCGGTGCTCGGCGATCTGCCGATCCTCGGCGCCTTCTTCAAGCGCCAGCAGACCACGCGCGAGCGCCAGGAACTGATCATTGTCGCGACGCCGCGCCTGGTCTCGCCGATGGATCCGCGCTCGATCCCGCCGCTGCCGGGCAGCGACCTGAAAGATTACGATCCCTCCTATGGCGACATGCTGCTCGGTCGTAACCGTCTGCGTGATGTCCTGCCGCAATACGGGCTGCTGCCATGACCACAGAACGTCGCGCCATCCTCGTCGTTTCCAGCGACGAAGACTTCGCCGAACGGGTGACGTCCGCCCTGTTCTCCCGTTGCTCCATCGTTCGCGGCCTGCCCCAGCTCGAGACCCTGCGCGGTCTCATCGAGTCGACCGGCGTCGAGGCGATCATCGTCGATCTCGACGATGTCGCCTGGGATGGCCGCAACATCACCGAGCTGATCATCAGCCTGAAGGCTGAACAGCCGGCGACGCCGCTGATCGTCGCCAGTTACAACATCTCGGCCACCTCGCTGATCCCGGCCATGCGCGCCGGGGCCAACGACGTGATCGACAAGGATTTCGCGGCCGACGATCTGATCGCGCAGATGGACTGGCTGCTGCAGTCGCGGCCGGCCAAGCGCGGCAGCAATTCCGCCCGCATCCTCGCGGTGATGGGGCCGAAGGCCGGGGTCGGCTCGACCTCGATCGCCGTCGCCATGGCGGCCGAACTGGCCCGTCGCGCCGGTCCGACCGAGCGGGTGCTGCTGCTCGACTTCGGCTTTCCGCCATCGGAATCCGTCGATCTCCTCGGCATCAAGGCGTCCTATTTCATGACCGATGCCCTGGGCGATCTCGGTCGCCTGGACTCGACGCTGATCGATGGCGCCTTCGCCCAGACCAAGTCGCCGCGGCTCTTCATCCTGCCGCTCGCGATCGACGACGAGAATGCCCAGATCGCGGGTCAGGGCGACCTCGCCCAGCTGGTCGACGTGCTGCGCTCCTATTTCACGGCGATCGTCATCGACGTGAACCGGGCCCTCGCCCCCCGGGTCGCCGACCGGATCTTCGTCGATGCCAATGCCTCGATCCTGGTGGTCGATCAGTCGGTGACCTCGATCCATGGCGCGTCCACCGCGCTCGACCGGATGCGCCGCCAGATCAACAAGGACCCGGACTTCACCCTGGTCGTCTCGCGTCACGTTGCACGTCTCCGGCCGACGGCGGAAGAAATCGCGACGGCGGTGCGGGCCAAGGGCCGGCCCTTCCTGGTGCCCGAGGACCGGGTCGTCGTCGATGGTCAGCGCAATCTGGGGACCCTGGCTTCCGAGACGGGCAGCCCCTTCGCGCGGGCCGTTCGCGCCATCGTCGACGCGGTCGCCATCGGTCCGGCCAGCGGCGCGCCGCCGGCGGCGGCCTCGGCCGCGGTCGCCGCGCGCATCGCCGCCGGCAACCATGGCGGCATTCTCTCCCGCCTCGGCATCGGCCGGGCGGGTACGCGTTGAGCTGTCAGGCAGGAGTGACCGATGCGTGAAACGAGCGGGCCGGGCGGCGGGACTACCCTCGGGGCGACGGCTTTCCCGACCAATCTGCCCGGCGGGCGCGCGGATGGCGATATCTATACCTCGCCGCTGTACCAGGAGCTGAAGTTCCGGGCCCTGACCATCGTCCATGATTATCTGGAAAAGCGGGGCTTCACGCCGGACAAGGCCAATGGCGAAGTGGTGCGCAGCGAGATCAGCCGCGCCATTTCCGTCGTCGTCGCCGGCGCGGGCGTCGCCCTCAATGCCGCCGAGCGCGAACGCCTGCTCGACGATGTGTTCTTCGAGATCGTCGGTCTCGGCCCGCTCGAGCCGCTGCTCGCCGACACAACGGTCGACGACATCATCGTCAATGGCCCCAGCCGCATCTATGTCGAACGCTCGGGCGTGCTTGAGCGGGTGACGACGCGGTTCCGCGACGATGCCCACCTGATGAACATCATCCAGCGCATCGTCAGCCCGATCGGCCGCCGCGTGGACGAGGCCTCGCCCTTCGTCGACGCCCGCCTGAAGGACGGCAGCCGCGTGAACATCGTGATCCCGCCGATCGCCCTCGATGGCGCCACGGTCTCGATCCGCAAGTTCAAGCGCATCCCGCTGAAGATCCATGACCTGGTCCGTACCGGCACGATCAGCCAGGAGATGGTGGATTATCTCGCCGCCTGCGTCCGTGGCCGCCTGAACATGCTGATCTCGGGCGGCACGGGGTCGGGCAAGACCACGATGCTCAATATCCTGTCGGGTTACATCTCGGCGACGGAGCGTATCGTCACGATCGAGGACGCGGCCGAGCTGCAGATGCGCCAGTCCCATGTCGTGCGCCTCGAAACGCGGCCGCCGTCGGCTGATGGCACGCCTGAAATTACCGCCCGCGATCTCGTGAAGAATGCCCTGCGCATGAGGCCGGATCGCATCATCCTCGGCGAAATCCGTGGCGGCGAGGCGGTCGAGATGGTCCAGGCCATGACCACGGGCCATGACGGCTCGATGGCGACGGTCCACGCCAATTCACCGCAGGACGCCATGAGCCGGCTCGAGCTGCTGCTCGGCTTCGGCGGAATGCAGGCCAATGTCGCGACCGTGCGCAAGCAGATCACCTCGGCGGTGCAGGTCGTCGTTCAGGTCCAGCGTCTGTCGTCCGGCGTCCGCAAGGTGATTTCCATCGCCGAGGTCGTCGGCATGGAAGGCGAGACCATCGTGCAGAACGAGCGTTTCCGCTATCGCGACAATCCGGCGTCGCCGGGTCAGGGCAGTTTCGTCATGGTCACGCGCCATTCGGCCTTCGCCGAACGTCTGGCCGCGGTCGGTGGTGTCACGCCGGCCGGTGGCGGCGCGGGACGTTTCGAAGGCCGGCCATAGCCGCGGCGGGGGAGGGACTACGATGATCCAGTTCGGCCTTGCCTTGCTCGCCGCCGTCGCCGCCGGCTACCTGATCGAGAGCTATATCAACGACTGGCGCGCCGACCAGGTCTATCGCAAGCGGCTGGCCCAGCTCGGCCGCTCGATGGGCATGGCGACGGATGTGGATGGCGACATCCCCGAGACCGAACGCCTGATGGGTCTTCTGATGATGTCGTCGTCGGGCATCACCCGGCGCATGACGCAGGCGGACTGGAAGGTCACGCCCCAGCGTTTCGTCGCCTTTGTCGCCGGGCTGTTCGTCGTCGTCGTCATCGCCGTCTGGCTTCTTGGGTTGCTCGGCGGCCTCGCCGCCGGGCTTGGTTACCTCGGTCTGTCCTACCAGATTCTCAGCGCGGCGGCGGAAAAGCAGGTCAATGCCTTCCTCGAGGAGCTTCCGGGCTTTCTCGAGCGGTTGCGCCAGCTGATCTCGACCGGCAACAGTCAGGCCCAGGCCTTCGACAAGGCTCTGATCTATTCCGGCGAGGCGGCGCGGTGCTATTTCGATCCGGTGGCGCTGCGGCTCAAGATCGGCCTGCCGTTGCCGGATGCCCTGCGGGTTCAGGCCCAGCGCCTCGGCGTCGCCGAACTGGCGATGCTGGCCATGATCGTGCGCACCAACCTGCGCTATGGCGGCAATCTCAGCTATATCCTCGAGCACCTCAGCCGGGTGCTGCGCGACCGCATCCGGGTGCGCGGCGAGTTCAAGGCGCTGTCGTCGGAATTGCGCAGCACGGCTTTCGTCATGGTGGCGATCCCGCCGCTGGTCGGCCTCGCCATCATGGCGATGAACCCATCCTATCTCGA
This sequence comes from Zavarzinia sp., assembly GCA_025869435.1. Classification (GTDB taxonomy): domain Bacteria; phylum Pseudomonadota; class Alphaproteobacteria; order Zavarziniales; family Zavarziniaceae; genus Zavarzinia. The sequence goes on along the minus strand of JAOZVS010000137.1, from coordinate 15,702 downwards.
TTACTTCGCGGACAAGGGCCAGACCATGCTGGCGGTGGCGGTTGGCCTCGAGGTCATCGGCATCGTGATCATGCGGCGCCTGCTGCGGGTCGAATATTGAGCGGCGGCGGGGAGGAAACACCATGTCCTACATGATCGCCGCCGCCATGCTCGTCATCGGCGCCCTGATCCTCCTGTTCATCGGCAGCAATGTGCTGGTCGGGGAAGTTCGCAATATCGGCGACACGAGGCGCCTGCGCGGCCGCATGGCCGATGTCAGCCGCAGCGACGCCGTCCTCGACGAGGAAGTGGATGGCGGCGGCTTTTTCGAAATGGTCGGTCGCGCCACGACCCGCAGCCAGCGCACCCTGACCGAATTCGAGCAGATCATGCGCTCGACCGGCCGCTATGATGCCGGCGCGCCCTATTGGCTGGCCGGCCTCCGCCTGGTCGCCGGTGTCGGCCTCGCCATCGCGGCCTTCGTCGTCGGTCTTCTCATGGCCAAGATGAGCACGGCCCTGCTGTCCGGCATCGTCGGCTTCGCCATCGGTTACCTCGGGCCGCGTTATTACCTGTCGTCGCTGGCGCGCAGCCGGCGTCGGCGGATCGAGCGGGAATTGCCGTTCCTGATCGACATGCTGCTGCTGCTGGTCCGCTCCGGCGCTTCGATCGAACAGGCTTTCCGCCACCTGACCCAGGAAGAGGCGGATGGCCTTGGCACCATCAAGGGCACGCTCGACCGGCTGGTGAACGATATCGATCAGGGCAAGGGCTATGAAGTCTCGCTGCAGCGCTGGGGCACGCGGCTTGCCGTCGACGAGGGCCGGGAATTCGCCGCCCTGCTGATCCAGTCGCTGGCCCATGGCACCGAATTGACGGCGGCGCTGAAGATTTTCTCGGACACGCTGATCGAGCGGCGCATGAATGGCGCCCGCATGACCATCGGTCAGCGCATGACCCAGCTGACCGTCGTGATGATGCTGTTCATGATGCCGCCCCTGTTGATCGTCATCGCCGGCCCCGCCGTGTCGCGGCTGATCGAGGGTCTGACCAAGGTGAACGGGGGATGAATATCGTGCCGGTTACCGCCTTGCGGTCGCGGCGCCTGTCCTGGGCCGTGGTGTTGCTGGCGCTGCCGCTGGCCGTCGCCGGCTGCCGAGGCTCGGCGCCCGCGATGTCGGTCCAGGGGGAAAGCGTGGTGACGCCGACCGCCGAAGAGGACGCGCTCTATATCGCCCTGATCCGGGGCATGAACGAGCGCGGCCAGTCCCAGGCGGCCCTCGCGTTTCTCGACGACTACCTGAAACGCCACCCCAATGACGTCGAGGCCCTGGGCCTGAAGGGCGAAGCCCTGCTGCGCACGAAGCAGTATGATGCCGCGGACCAGATCTACATCGCCCTCGACAAGCGCCGGGTGCAGCCGGTGGCGGCCTTCGGCCTCGGCCAGGTGCGGGCCCAGGTCGGGGACTGGAAAGGGGCCGTGCCGCAGTTCGCCCGGGCGGCCGAGGCCGCGCCGACGGACCCCCGTGTTCTGAACAATTACGGCTTCGCCCTGCTGAAGACGTCGGACTACCCGAAGGCTTACGACATCCTGGCGCGCGCGACGCAGCTCAGCCCGCAAAGCCCGCAGATCAGGACCAATTTCGCGATCGCTGCCCTGAACAGCGGGCACGAGCAGCAGGTCGACGGCATTCTGCAACCCATCCCGGCGGCCGAGCGGGAGGCCGCGCTTTCCTTTGCCCGGAGTTGGAAACCATGAAGAAGACTTTCAGCCGCCCTGTCGCGGCCGTGCTCGCCCTCGCTTTCACGTCCGGGCTCGCGGTCTCCGTGCCGGCCCTGGCGCAGGACCAGGGGCCGGCCAGCCTCGGCGGTGTCGGCGCGGCGCCGGTGGTGCCGGCCCTGCCGCCCTTCGCCCGCACGCGCGCGATCCTGCAGGCGCAGAACGCGCCGACCCTCAGCCGCAGCGCGCCGACGAGCGGCGCCGAATCCGGCAAGGTCTACGAGAATTATCTGGGCTCGATCGGCAAGGGCGGCGCCGGACCCAAGATCGAAAGCCTGTCCACGTCCAAGTAGGACGAAGGCAAGCGACGGGGGCTTCAGGCCCCCGGCTTCGCCAGGCTGTCGATCACCCGGCGGCATATGTCGAAACTCAGCGGCTTGTTGAGCACGATGGGCGCGAGGCCCCGATGCGAAGCCGCCTCGGCCACCAGTTCGGGGTTGCCGCTCATCAGCACGACCTGTTCGGTGTGGCGCAGCAGGGTCATGATTTCCGCCGCCCGGACGCCGCCCAGTTGCGGCATCCCGACATCCATCAGGACGACATCGGGCCGCCGCTCGCGCGCGATCTCGACCGCCTCGATGCCATTGCAGGCCTCAAGGACATTGTAGCCGATACGGCCGAACAGCTCGACCAGCTCGCTGCGCAAATCCTCGTCGTCATCGACGACCAGGATGGTCGGCGATTTGGCACGCGGCTTCTCTTTCACTGAACTCATGATCCGCTTGCCGCATCCTCGACGTAAGCAGGGATTTCGAGCCTGAATACGGCGCCGTCGCCCACATTGGAAGCACTGATCGTCCCACCCATGTCGGTCATCAGCGTCCGGCAGATGGAAAGGCCGAGGCCGCTGCCGTGGCCGACCTCCTTCAGGGTGAAGAAGGCGTCGAAGATCCGGTTCATGACGTCGCCCGGAATACCGCCGCCGGTATCCTGCACCTCGACGAGAACGCGATCGGAGATGCGGTCGTCATGTACCGTGATGCGGATTTCGCCCCGGGTCGGCTCGTTGCGATTGCTGCAATATTCGGCGATGGCATCCCGCGCGTTGACGACGAGATTGAGGAAGACCTGCTGCAGGGACACCGGGTTGGCCTTCAGCGGCCGGCAATAGGGCGGCGCTTCGCAGATCAACTGGATGCCGCGGTTGCGCAGCGAGCCTTCCGTGAGGTGGCGGATATTGTCCATGATCTCGGTGACCGAGACCGGGCGAAGCCCGAGCGTGCGGCGATCGGGATGGGCGAGGGTGCGGATGGCGCTGATGATCTCGCCCGCGCGCAGGGCCTGGGTATGAATGCGGTCGAGCTTGGAGACGACGATCGCCTGTTCGGCCGAGCCGACCGAATTCTGCCGCTCGTTCTCGCTCTCCAGCGCCAGCTTGGCATTCTTCACCGCCATGGCGATGACCGACAGAGGCTGGCTGATCTCATGGGCGATCACGGTCATCAACTCGCCGAGGGTGGCGAGCTTGGCCGTGTTGATCAGGATGTTCTTCTGCTCGTCGACCTCGAAGGCCTGGGTTGCGATCAGGCTGAGGCGCTGCATCAGGGCAAGCTGGGCCGGCTCGAAGAAACCGGGGGTCCTGTGCAGGGCGACCAGCATGGCCGCCTCGGTGCCGATGGTCAGGGGCGCCACCAGCGCATTGCGGAAGCGCCGGCGAAGGGACTCGGGGAACTGGGGCCATTCCTTCAGCGTGGCCATGTCGGCGATGACCAGGGCCTCGCCCATCAGGGCCGCGCTGATGATGTCGCCATCGGGCCACTTCATGCCCGACAGCGCCGGGTCGGTGGCGACGACGACCAGCAGTTCGTCGCGCGTCCGCCGGCGCACCACCAGCGCCTCGTCGAAGCGCAGCAGGCGGGCGAAGAGGCTGAACAATTCGGCGCATTTGTCGGCGAGGGGCGACGGCTGGATCAGCGCGCGGAGCGAGGCGAGCAAGACATCCGCCTCCTCGCGCAGGCGCATTTCGCGATTGCGGTTGGCCTCCGCCCGCTCGAGCAGTTCGACGAGTTCGCCGCGATGCTGTTCATCGAACGGCCGGCCGCTCCAGACCTTGCCGACGCCGACATAGCCGCCATCGGCGGCGGGCGTGCCGGTCAGGGTGAAATTCACCACCGCGCCCTCGCGCGGGGCGAAACTGAGCGCGATGTCGCGCATGGGCGCGAGACGCATCAGCAACTGGCCCAGATGTTCGCCCTGGGCGGGATAAAGCGTCCGCTGGGCGAGGCGGTCCAGTTTCGCGCCGCGCAGCATCTGGATCACGGCCGGGTCGCAGCCGACATCCAGCGGCGAGATTTCGTCGATACGGAAATCCGGGCCGCTGCGCCAGGTGAAATCGGCGGCGAGGCTGAGCAGATCCGGGGGCGGGATCATGTCGACGGCATTGGCCATGGTCATGCTCCCTGACCGAAGAACCGCGGGAATGCGGCCCGTTCCTGGATGATCCGAAGAATCCGATCGTACACTGCCAGAACCCCCTCATGGCGACGGCGCGGTCGCCCCGCGGTCGCTGGCCGCCGGAATCACACTGCGGCTGCCCCGCCACACCCCGACCGGCGAAGTCTAGGGAAACTAGGTGAACAGGGCGTAAACCCGGCTCCCATTCTCCAATCGCATGAAATTACATGGTTCCTTCACATCGCGTCTCGCGAATCATCCTGTTTTGGACCAATTTGCGATTTGTTCACGATCTTTGGTTAGACACTGAACCGTGATGCCCGCCGATGGTGCGGCATCCGCCGGGTTGGATGAATTCGCTTCCATTCCGCGCGCGATTGGGCATAAAGGTCTTATGTCCGCCCAAAGGGGGGAGGTGGGTTCGCCAATGATGCCTGGTATGAATCGTTCAAACACGATCTCAACGCCTGTCTATGTGATCGACGATGATGCCTCAATTGTCGAGGAAGTTGGCGATTTCCTGAAGCTGAAGGGTTTTGTCGTCCATGCTTATTCGGTGCCCGCCGAGGCACTGGACAACATGCTGGCGGAAGCCGAGCCTTTCCTGCTGGTCACCGACATGCAGATGCCGGGGTTGAGTGGTCTCGATCTGGTACGCGAGTTGCGCCACTTTGGGGGCTCACCGCGTATCTTTGAGACCATTCTGTTCTCGGCCTTCGCCGACCTCGACCGTGCGATCAATGCGCTGAAGCTCGGCGTGCTGGACTTCCTGGTGAAGCCGGTCGATCTCGATCAACTGGTCGCCGCGATCCATCGCGCGTCCGAGGCGCTGGAGCAGCGCCGGGACAGCAAGCCCAACGACCGCGATCTTTCGGTGCAGCTGGCGGAGACCCTGGCCAAGGCCAAGGAACTGACCTCGACCATCGAGAATGCCGCGGTTCGTCTGTCGCGGGAATCCTCGGCGCCTTCGCCGTCGGCCATGTCGTCGCCCCGTTCCTCGGGGCCGATGCAGGCGCAGCCGGCCGTGTCCCAGCCGGTGCACCGGCTGAACATCGGTCAGCCGCGCACCCTGCCGGGCCAGGCGCCGGAAGATGGCGAGATGCTGCACCGGATCAAGGCGCTGCAGGCCGCGCGCCGTTTCCGCGACAAGCTGCTGCCGTCCTGCGTCGATGGCGATGCCAATTGGGAAATCCTGCTCTATCTGATCGAGCAGTCGCTGCTGCACCGGGTCGTTTCCGTGACCTCGGCCTGTCACGCGACGACGCTGCCGTCGACCACGGCGATGCGCAAGATCGACGAACTGGTCTCGACCGGCTGGCTGCAGAAACGGCCCGACCCCTCGGATCGCCGCCGCACGCTGATCGCGCCGACCGACCTGTGCCGCGACCGGATGCGCAACTTTCTGCTGGGCCTGCCGGTCAATATCGGCACGCCGGGCTTCGAATCCTCGGTGCCGGCGCTGGCCTGAGCCCGCGCCCATCGAGAAGCTGAAGGGGCCGCCCGGCCATGTCGGGCGGCCCTTTTGCTTTCCCGGCTCAGATGACGCTGGCGGTGGCCGCCGGGGCCGGGTGGATCAGGGCATCGGCGAGATATTCGAGGGCCTGCTGGGCCGCCTTGCGATCGGCGAGGCCGCCAAGACAGACCCGCACCGCTTCCGGCGGCTCGCGCGAGACGACGAAGGCATCGCTGCCGACGACGCCGATGCCGGAATTGCGCATGTGGCCGGTGAAGCTGGCCCGGCTCCAGGGCGCGGGCAGATTGACCCAGACATGGAAGCCTTCCGGGTCGGCCTGCCAGGTGCCGGCGGGCAGGATGTCGCGCACCAGGGCCTGGCGCGCCCGCGACTCGGTCCTGATCGTGGTCAGCACGTCTTCGGCGACGCCTTCCTCGATCCAGTGGGTGGCGAGGGCGACGGTGAGCGGCGAGGCCATGACCGTCGAGGCGCGGAGGAAGGCCGCCAGCGGCCAGGCGCTGCGCACGTCGGGCGCGACCAGATAGGCGACCCGAAGGCCGGCGCCCAGGCATTTGGCGAGGCCGGCGATATAATAGGTGATATCGGGGGCGAGGGCGGCGAAGGCCGGCGGCGGCGAGACCGGGATGCAGCCATAGGCGTCATCCTCGATGATCTTGACGCCATGGCGCCGGGCGACGGCGATCAGGTCGTGGCGGCGGCGCGTGGTGATCGTCGCCGTCGTCGGGTTCAGCAGGGTCGGATTGCAGTAGAGCGCCTTCACCCCCCGGCTCTGGCAGGCTTCCTCGAAGGCGGCGGCGTCGATGCCCTGTTCGTCCATGGCGAGGCCGACCAGGGTCAGGCCCAATTGCGCCGCGATCGCGCGCGCGCCCGGGTAGGTCAGGCTCTCGCAGGCGATGGTATCGCCGGCGCGCAGGATCGTGCTCATGATCGCCATCAGCGCGGCATGCGCGCCGGGGCAGATCAATACCCGGTCGGCCGGCACTTCCACCCGGTGGCGGGCCAGCCAGGTGATGGCCGCCGCCTTGTCGGCCGGCGATCCGCCGAATCCCTGATAGCGCAGCAGGGCCTGAAGGTCGGCGCCGATCTCGGCCAGGCCCCGGCGCATCCGCTCGACCAGGGCGGGGTCCTGCGGCTCGGGCGGCAGGTTCATGGTCAGGTCGACCAACTGGACGGTTCGGGCCGGGCGCGTCGCGGGCGTCGCCGCCAGGGTGCGGACGAAGGAGCCGGCGCCGACCCGCGATTCGATCAGGCCCCGGCGCTGCGCCTCGACATAGGCCCGGGCGATCGTGGTGAAATTCAGGCCCAGCTGTTCGGCCAGCTGGCGCTGCGGCGGCAGGCGATCGTTCGGGGCAAGCCGCCCGGCGCGCATGTCGGTCTCGATCGCATCGGCGATGGCGATATAGTGCGGGCGGGTGGACTTGCCGATATGGGGTACCCAGCCGACGAGCTTGCGGGCCATCTGTGAACCTTGATGTGAATTGAATGCAGTCAAGGCGCGCATATTGCCAAAATTGACTGCATATGAAGAACGCGCCAGCGAAATGCCCGGTCCCGGCAGTCCGGTCCGGCAAGATGCCAGCCCCATCATTTAACGCCGCTGTTCAGCCCCGCGCAAGCATCTGCGCAAGGGGCAAGGGCCGCGCCACCTCTAGCCTCGCTCGCGGTCGGGGGACGGTTGCGGCGCGTTTGAATCGGTGATGTCGGGGCTCGGTATTGCTGCTTTTAATGATTAAAATTTGAGCTTTATGGTGCCTAAACTGTTTGCGCTGGTCGAAAATGAAGCAATGCTGGTCGCGCTGAAACGGCCTGATTGACCGTATATATTGACTGCATTCAATTGAATCTGATTATCGATTGTGCAGTCATTTGACTGGCACGCGGCTTGCAAAATCTCCCTCGTCACCACCCGGCGCGAGCCGATCGGACCCAGGGGAGATGTGTAATGCCTGAAGTGACTGCACCGGCCCATCAGAAGGGCGACTATTTCGTCAATTACGAAGAGAAGGTCTTCGAGGATGTGAAGGCCAAGCCGGGGGAGAAAGCCCTGGTCACCTTCCACACCGTCGCCTTCGAAGGCTCGATCGGCCTCGTCAACCTGCTGCAGGCGACCCGCCTGCTGCGCAAGGGCTTCGAGACCTCGGTTCTGCTTTATGGTCCGGGTGTAACCCTGGGCATTCAGCGCGGCTTCCCGACGCTGGGCGACGAGGCTTTTCCCGGCCATCTCGCCATGAACAACCAGATCGTGAAGTTCATGGGCGAGGGCGGCAAGGTCTATGCCTGTCGTTTCGCGCTCCAGGCGCTCTATGGCCATGGCGAGCCCTCGCTGATCGCGGGCATCACCCCGATCAATCCGCTCGACGTGATGGATCTCATCCTGATCCATCGCCGCGACGGCGCCTTCATCCTCAACACCTGGACGCTCTGACATGAGCGCGGGTGGACGGGTGGTCAGGGCGGCGGCGGTCCAGATCGCCCCCGATATCGCGCGGCCGGAAGGCACGCTCGAGCGGGTCTGCAACGCGATCGCCGACGCCGCGGGCAAGGGGGCGCAGCTCGTGGTCTTTCCCGAGACCTTCGTGCCTTATTACCCCTACTTTTCCTTCGTCCACCCGCCGGTCCTCGCCGGGTCCGACCATCTGAGGCTCTACGAGCATGCGGTGGTCGTGCCGGGGCCGGTAACCCAGGCGGTTTCCCGGGCCGCCGCCTCGGCCCGCATCGTCGTCGTCCTCGGCGTCAACGAGCGGGACCATGGCTCGCTCTACAACGCGCAGCTCGTGTTCGATGCCGACGGCGCCCTGGTGCTGAAGCGGCGGAAGATCACGCCGACCTATCACGAGCGCATGATCTGGGGCCAGGGCGACGGCGCCGGGCTTCGCGTCGTCGATACCGCGGTCGGCCGTCTCGGTGCCCTCGCCTGCTGGGAGCACTACAACCCGCTGGCGCGCTATGCCCTGATGACCCAGCACGAGGAAATCCACGCCAGCCAGTTTCCCGGCTCCATGGTCGGGCCGATCTTCGGCGAGCAGATGGAGGTGACGATCCGCCACCACGCGCTCGAATCCGGCTGTTTCGTCGTCAACGCGACCGGCTGGCTGACCGAAGAGCAGATCGAGGCCATCACCCCCGATCCCAAGCTGCAGAAGGGCCTGCGCGGTGGCTGCCACACGGCGATCATCAGCCCCGAGGGCAAGCATCTGGTGCCGCCCCTGACCGAAGGGGAGGGGATGCTGATCGCCGATCTCGACATGGCCCTGATCACCAAGCGCAAGCGGATGATGGATTCCATCGGCCATTACGCCCGGCCCGACCTCCTGTCCCTCCACCTCGACAACCGGCCGGCCCGCCCCGTGGTGCCGGTCCTCGATCCCCTGTCCCTGCCCTCCAGCCCGCGGAGCGACGCCCATGAAGCCGACGACGCAGCAGACCTTGATCACCGAATTGCAGTCCTTCGGGGTTCGGCTGGCTGATCCGGACGCGGGTGCTGCCAGCCGGCGCGGAGGCGCCGGACCGTCCGACCACAAGGCGATGACGGTCGAGGGCCAGACGGTGATGGTCCCGGTTCACACCGCGCCCGCCTTCGCCTCGCCCTATGTCGCGGAGAAGCCCGACGCGGCCGGCGTCTCGACCATCCGCCGCGACGGCGTCGCGGTCGGGGAAGTCTCCTTCCCGCTGAAGCCGCGCTTCTACGAGCTGCAGACGCTGGACGGCGTGCCCTATTCGCAGATCGCCACGCTGCATGGGCGTGACGTGCTGGCGACCACCATCCTGCAGACCTGCATCCGCTATCAGAGCCGGACCAAGACCTGCAAATTCTGCGCGATCGGCCAGAGCCTGGCCGCCGGCCGCACCGTCGCCCGCAAGACGCCGGAACAACTGGCGGAAGTCGCCCGCGCGGCTGTCCTCCTCGACGGTGTCAAGCACATGGTGATGACGACGGGAACGCCCAATGTCACGGATCGCGGTGCCGCCGTGCTGTGCGAAAGCGCTTTCGCGGTGAAGGCGGCGGTCGACCTGCCGATCCAGGGCCAGTGCGAGCCGCCGGACGACGATGCCTGGTTCACCCGCATGAAGGCGGCGGGGATCGATACGCTCGGCATGCATCTCGAAGTGGTCACGCCCGCGCTTCGGGCCGAGATCATGCCGGGCAAGGCCAGCGTCCCCGTCAGCCGCTATCTCGACGCCTTCAGGGCGGCGGTGCCGGTGTTCGGTCGGGGCCAGGTCTCGACCTATATTCTCGCCGGCCTCGGCGATACGCGGGACGCGATCCTGTCGATCGCCGAGACGCTGATCGAGCTTGGCGTCTATCCCTTCGTCGTGCCCTTCGTGCCGATTTCGGGCACGCCGCTCGAAGACCATCCGACGCCGTCGCCCGCCTTCATGCGCGATATCCTGCAACCGCTCGGCGCGATGCTGAAGGCCGCCGGCCTTTTGTCGTCCGAAATCAAGGCCGGTTGCGGCAAATGCGGCGCCTGTTCCGCCCTGTCGAGCTTCGAGGTCTGAGCCATGATCTTCGAGCCGGTCCTGCCCTATGTCACCGGCGAAGCCCGGGTGAAACTGGCCATCGCCCGTTGGGAAGTGGCCGGCGCGGCCGCGCTGCGACGCCAGGTGTTCTGCCGGGAACAGAAGATCTTCGCGGGCGACGACCGCGACGAGACCGATGCCCGCGCGCTGCCGCTGGTCGCGCTCGCCCCCATCTTCGGCGTGCCCGATCAGGTGGTCGGCACCGTCCGCATCCACGAGGACGCGCCGGGCCACTGGGCCGGCTCGCGCCTCGCGGTGGAGCCGGCCTGGCGGCGGCTGGGGGCGCTTGGCAGCGGCTTGATCCGGCTGGCGGTCGGCACGGCGGCTGCGCGCGGCTGCCGGCGCTTCACCGCTCATGTCCAGGCGCAGAACGCGCCGCTGTTCCACCGCCTGCACTGGGCGACGCTCGACGTCTCCGACCTGCACGGCCGGCCGCATCACTTCATGGAAGCGGATCTGGATCATTATGCCCCGGTATCCGATGCCGAGGCGGGCTTCGCCGTGCTGATCGGGAGGCGGATGTGAGCATCGCGGATCTCGCCCTGCGCCTGACCGGCGCGCGCGGTCTTGGCCACAAGCGCGATATTTCCGCCGTGATGACGGCCCTTGGCCTTGGCGGCGGCTCTCCGATCGCGGTGGGTGACGATTGCGCCGCCATTCCGGACGGCGACGGTTACCTCCTGTTCGCCATCGAAGGCTTCATGGCCGATTTCGTCGCGGCGGAACCCTGGTTCGCCGGTTATTGCGGCGTCATGGTCAATGTCTCGGATATCGCGGCCATGGGCGGCCGGCCGATCGCCGTCGTCGACGCGCTGTGGAGCCGGGATGGCGACCATGCCGCCCCCATTCTGTCGGGTCTCGCGGCGGGCAGCACTGCCTATGGCGTGCCGATCGTCGGCGGTCACAGCAACACGCGGAACGCTGGCGGCGAGCAATTGTCGGTCGCCATCATTGGTCGGGCGAAAGCGCTGCTGACCAGTTTCGACGCCGAGGCCGGCGATCGCCTGCTGATGGCGATCGACCTGCGCGGCCATTTCCGCGATCCCCATCCCTATTGGGACTGCAGCTCGACCGCGCTGCCGCCCCGGCTGCGGGCGCAGATCGAGATCCTGCCCGGCCTCGCCGAGGACGGGCTGGCCCATGCCGCCAAGGATATCAGCATGGCGGGCGCCGTGGGCACGGCCCTGATGCTGCTCGAATGCTCGGGCCTCGGGGCGACGATCGACGTCACGAGGATTCCCCGGCCCGAGGGCGTCGCGCTGGAGCGCTGGCTGACCGTCTTTCCCAGCTTCGGCTATGTCCTCGCCGTTCCGCCCGACCATGTCGATGCGGTGAGCGGGCGTTTCGCCGCCGCCGGCATCGCCTGCGCCGATGTCGGCGGCTGTGATGCCAGCGGTCTCGTGCGCATCGCCGACGGGCGCGAGTCCGCCATGCTCTGGAATTTCGCCGACCAGCCGCTGATCGGCTGCGGCCCCGTCCCGCAGGGAGATCGAGAGGATGCCTGAAGTCTGGTTCCGCGTGCGCTGGCCCGATGGGGCGGTCGAGACCTGTTATTCGCCGTCATCGTCGATCGCCCATTATTTCGTCGCCGGCACGAGCTATCCGCTCGAGGACTTCCTCGCCCGCAGCCGCGCCGGCCTTCGCGCCGCGAGCGAGCGGGTGCGGGCGCGCCATGGCTTCCCCTGTTCGCGGGCCCTGGGCCAGCTCGCCCGCATCGAACAGGCCGCCGCCACCATCGCCGAGCCCGCCTCGGCCGTCGTCACCATCGAGACCTTGCACATCCAGGGAGAACTCCCATGACCAGCAACCACTATCCAGTCCTCGTCATCGGCGGCGGCCAGGCCGGCCTTTCCGCTTCCTATTTCCTGAAGCAGCGCGGCATCGATCACCTCGTGTTCGAGAAAAACCGCCGGGGCCACGCCTGGCGCGAGGAACGCTGGGACAATTTCTGCCTGGTCACGCCGAACTGGCAGTGCCAGCTGCCGGATTTTCCCTATGCCGGCGCCGATCCCTTCGGCTTCATGAAGAAGGACGAGATCCTCGCCTATCTCGATGCCTTCATCGCCAGGACCGAGCCGCCCCTGCGTGAAGGCGTGGCGGTCACCGCCCTGCGCCAGGGGGGCGAAGGCGGCTTCGTGGTCGAGACCAGTGACGGCACCTATACCGCCGACCAGGTCATCGTCAGCGTCGGCGGCTATCACATCCCGAACATCCCCCGGGTGGCGGAGCGCCTGCCGCGCGACATCCTGCAGATTCACTCCTCCCGCTATCGCAACAGCGAGGCTTTGCCGCCGGGCGCCGTGCTTGTCGTCGGCTCCGGCCAGTCGGGTTGCCAGATCGCCGAGGATCTGAAGATCGACGGGCGCAAGGTGCATCTTTGCGTCGGCAGCGCGCCGCGCTCGCCGCGCCGCTATCGCGGGCGGGACGCCGTCGAATGGCTGCACGACATGGGCCATTACGACCTGCCGGTCGAGCGCCATCCCCTGGGCGAGAAGGTGCGCGGCAAGGCCAACCACTATCTGACCGGGCGCGGCGGCGGCCGCGAGATCGACCTGCGCCGCCACGCGCTCGAAGGCATGGCGCTGCACGGCCGCCTGAAGGATGTCGCCGATGGCGCGATGATCTTCGGCGACGATCTCGCCGCCAATCTCGATGCCGCCGACGCGACCTACAACCGGATTCGCGAAGGCATCGACGCCTATCTGGCCGAACAGGGGATCGCGGCGCCGGAAGATCCGCCCTATGTCCCGGCCTGGCATCCGGCGGCGGGGGAGGGCGGCGGCGTGCTTGACCTTGCGGCGGCGGGAATTTCCAGCGTGATCTGGGCGACCGGCTTCCGGCCCAATTTCACCTGGGTCGAGGTCCCGGTCTTCGACGGTCGCGGCTATCCGACCCACAAGCGGGGTGTCTCGTCGGTGCCGGGGTTGTGCTTCCTCGGCCTGCCGTGGTTGCACACCTGGGGCTCGGGCCGGTTTTCCGGCATCGCCCGGGATGCGGCCTTCGTCGTTGAAAGCCTGATCGAAGGGCGCGGCGAATCAGTCTCGCCCGAGGCGCGACGGTCGGCCTGACACGCATCGCTTTTGCGCCGCACGCGGGCACTCGCGGAGGATAAAATCCCGGAAAGGAGAAAAAATTAACCCATTCCGTTGAATACTTGCGCCTGCGACGGCAATTTGCCCCAATAACATGGCTAAAATTTGGTGTATTTTCGGTAAACACTGAAAGCGGGATCGCGTGTCAACGGCGCGAGGCGGGGGTCATGAATGTCGGCAACGGATGATACCTCGAGGCTGTTTCGGGCCATGGGCCTGGAGCGCAAGGCGGGTGATTACAAGGATCTCGGGCAATTGACCCGCAACAGCCGGATCGCCGCCCTGGACGAAAGCGCCTTGCCGATGATGGCCGCGGTTGCCCGCTCCCTCGATGCCGGGCCGGCCGCTCCGTCGCGGCAGGCCCCCGTCGCCGAGGTCCCCGTCAGCGAGGTTGCCGCACCTGCTGGGCCGGTGTCGGAAGCCCTGTCGCCGCTGATGGCGTCGATGGCGCCTGTCGCCGCTCACGAGCCGGTCGCGCCGGCTTTCGAGGTCGTGCTCGTTCCCGTCGTCGCGCCCGTGGTGGTCGAGACCGTGGCGGCGCCTGAGGTCGCCACCGCCGAGCCGGTCATGGCCGCCCCATTGGTTCATCCTTCTGTATCCACCCCTCACCATCCGGTGGCGGTCGCGGTTTCCGCGCCGATGAAGCCCGCCGCCGCCGATCTTTCGCGTGTGTTCGAGCGCTATGGCGGCAAGGCCGGGTCGGCCCCCGATCATTCTCCCCCCGATCCTTCGCCCAAGGGCACGCCGCTGAAACCCCTTTTCGACAGATTGCGCTGATGCCGGTTCTCGCCTTTTCATCGCCAAAGGGTGGGGTGGGGAAAACCACGCTGACCGCCAATGTCGCCGTTGCCCTGCACCAGCTGGGCTGGGGCGTCCTTGTCATTGATTTCGATGTCCAGAACAGCCTGCGGCTGCATTTCGGCATGGCCCTCGACGACGAGCGCGGCTATGTCGCCTTCGCCGACGAGCCGGAGGAATGGCCCAATCTGGCCATGCCGACGAACTCTGGCGTGTTCTTTCTGCCCTACGGCCAGGTCACCGAAGAGCAGCGGCTTCGTTTCGAGCGTCATCTGACCGATGAGCCCGATTACCTCATGCGCGGGCTTGGCTCCATCCTCGAGCGTCCCGACTGGGTGGTCCTGGCCGATCTGCCGCCCGGCCCGGTGCCCGCCCTGCGCGGTCTCGATCGCATCGGGGCGACCCATGTCGCGGTTCTGCTGGCGGACGCGACGTCGCTGTCGCTGCTGCCGCTGATCGAGCGGGGCCATTTCTATGGCGCCCGGCGGCCGCTCGTCGTGCTCAACCAGGTCGATCCCCGGCGCCAGCTCAGCCGCTCGGTCACGGATTTCGTTTCCGGCCGCATTCCCGATCACCTGATCGGGGAGATTTACCGCGACGAGGCGGTGGCCGAGGCGATCGGCTGGCAGCGTTCGGTCTTCGAGCAGGCACCGGCCAGCGTCGGCGCCCGAGACATCAAGCACCTCGCCGAAGTCCTGTCCTCCCGCCTCAAGCAGGAGGCGCGGAATTCGGCACCGCTCCCGCCCGCGATCGAGGCTCATCGATGACCATCACTCAAGCCGTGCGGCGGCTGACGACCGGGGCAGGCCCGGCGCTTGAAAACCGGATGCCGCGGTGGGCGCTCTATCTCTGCGTCGTGCTGGGGATGCTGATCGCCATTCCGGTGATCGTCGCTCCTTTCGACCTTTACCAGCAGATGGTGTTCGGCGCCGTCATCTTCATCGGGGCGCTGGTCATGAACCGGTGGCGCGGCCACAACATGACCATCGCCCTCAGCGTGCTCTCCGTGCTGGTGTCGACCCGCTATCTCTACTGGCGGGTGACCGAGACCCTGAGTTTCGACCATTGGTTCGGCGCCCTGCTCGGTATCGGGCTCGTCATGGCGGAATTCTATGCCTGGGTCATCCTGCTGCTGGGCTATTTCCAGACCGCGCTACCGCTTGACCGCAAGATCGAGATCCTGCCGGATGACGTCAGCCTGTGGCCGACGGTCGACGTCTATATCCCGACCTACAATGAAGGCCTGGAGATCGTCGGCGACACCATCCTCGCGGCCGCCAATATCGATTACCCGGCCGGCAAGCTGCGGGTTCACGTCCTCGACGACGGGCGCCGCCCGGAGTTCCGGGAATTCGCGCGGAAAGTCGGCGTCAATTATATCGTCCGTCCCGACAATACCCATGCCAAGGCCGGCAATCTGAACAATGCCCTGACCGTGACGGATGGCGAACTGATCTGCGTCTTCGATGCCGATCATGTGCCGACGCGGGCCTTCCTGCAGATGACGGTTGGCGGCTTCCTGTCCGACCCCAAGCTCTCGATGGTGCAGACGCCCCACCATTTCTATTCCCCCGACCCGTTCGAGCGGAACATTCGCGGCGGCGACGCCATCCCCAACGAGGGCGATCTGTTCTACGGCCCGGTGCAGAAGGGCAATGATCTGT
>JAOZVS010000136.1 GCA_025869435.1 Zavarzinia sp. | reverse complement strand
GCTCGAACAGGTCGCGCACGCGGGCGGCGCCGACGCCGACGAACATCTCGACGAATTCCGAACCGGAGATCGAGAAGAAGGGCACGCCCGCCTCGCCGGCGACAGCCCGGGCCAGCAGGGTCTTGCCCGTGCCCGGCGGGCCGACCAGAAGCACGCCCTTGGGCACATGGGCACCGAGGCGGCCGTGTTCCTCGGGCGATTTCAGGAAATCGACCACTTCCTGCAATTCTTCCTTGGCCTCGTCGACCCCGGCGACATCGGCGAAGGTGACCTTGGTATCGGCGACGACATAGACCTTCGCCTTGCTCTTGCCGATCGCCATCATGCCGCCCATGCCCTGTTTCTCGGCGAAGCGGCGGATGACGAAGAACCACAGGAAGCCGAACATCAGGGCCGGCAGCACCCAGGACAGGAGATTGCTCAGCCAGTTGTCCTCGGCCGCGCCGGAATATTCGATGCCCTTGGCGCGCAGCTTCTCGGCCAGTTCGGGCTCGACCCTCGTCGTCACGAAATTGGTCTTCTTGCCTTCGGGGGCGGTGAATTCGCCCCTGATGTAATCCTTGCCGATGACGAGGTCGCGCAGCTTGCCGTCGTCCAGCAACTGCTCGAAACGGCTGTAGGGGATGGCCTCCACCGTCTGGCTCTGCACCCAGAGGTCGCGCAGCATGAAAATGCCGAACACGGCCAGAAGGATGTACCAGAGATTGATCTTGGTCTTGCGTTCCATGGGATCGGTTCTGTTTCAGATGTCGCCGACAGGTAAACGGTGCGGCTCATTCGTGCTTTGTTCCAGGTCAAGGCTTTGCTAGAACCTCGGGCAGGGATATCGGAGTCGCCTCATGACCGGCGATGAACAGCAGGCGCCCAGCATCCGCAAGATCATCCATGTCGACATGGATGCCTTCTATGCCTCGGTCGAACAGCGCGACAATCCCGACCTGCGTGGCCTTCCCGTCGCCGTCGGCGGGGCGCGGGCGCGGGGCGTGGTCGCCGCCGCCAGCTACGAAGCGCGGCGTTTCGGCGTCCGCTCCGCCATGCCTTCGGTCACGGCGCTGCGCAAATGCCCGGATCTCGTCTTCGTGCGGCCCAGGTTCGATGTCTACCGCGCGGTGTCGGCCCAGATCCGGGAGATCTTCGCACGATATACCCCGCTGATCGAGCCGCTATCCCTCGACGAGGCCTATCTCGATGTCACGGTGAATATTCCGGGCATCGCCTCGGCGACCGGGATCGCGGAGATGATCCGCGCCGAGATCCGGGCCGAGACCGGCCTGACCGCCTCGGCCGGGGTTTCCTACAACAAGTTCCTGGCCAAGCTCGCCTCCGATCACCGCAAGCCCGACGGGCTCTTCGTCATCACGCCGGCCATGGGGCCCGGCTTCGTCGAGAGCTTGCCGGTCGGCCGTTTCCACGGCATCGGCCCGGCGACGGAAGCCCGCATGAAAGCCCTCGGCATAGAGACCGGGGCGGATCTGCGCGCCCGCGACCTCGATTTTCTCGAACGGCATTTCGGCAAGGCCGGGCGGCATTACTACTGGATTTCCCGCGGCATCGACAATCGCGCGGTGGAGGCCGACCGCGAGCGCAAGTCGATCAGCGCCGAGACGACCTATGACAAGGACCTGACCAGCCTGCCCGAGGTCGAGGCGGCACTGTCCGATCTCGCCGGGAAGGTCTGGCGCCATTGCGAGCGCCATGGCTACAGCGGGCGCACCGTCACCATCAAGGTGCGCGATCCCCGCTTCAACGAGGTGACGCGCAGCCGCACCCTGCGCGAGCCGGTGAGCGGCGGCGCCGAACTGCTGGCGATCGCGGTGGAACTGTTCCTGCACAGCCTGCCGACGGCGGGCGGCATCCGCCTCCTCGGCGTCGGCCTCGCCACCCTGACCGATGGCGACGGTGAAGCGGACCGGCAATTGCGCCTGGCGCTGGGGCCGGCGTGAGGGGAAAGGTGTTGCCTTACCGCGACAGGCCGGCGCCGTGCAGGGCTTCGAGATAGGCGGTGAACATGTCGGCCTTGGTCTCGCCGAAGCGGCGGAGCGTTTCCCAGGTGAAGAGGCCGCTGTCGTGGCCGTCGTCGAAGATCAGGCGGACGGCGTAATTGCCGATCGGCTCCGCCCCGGTGACGGTGACATTCTTCTTGCCCGCGACCAGTTTCTTGGTCGCCGGGCCATGGCCCTGAACCTCGGCCGAAGGGCTTTCGACCCGCAGCAATTCGGCCGGAATGACATCCTTGCGGCCATCGTCCCAATCGATTTCCAGCGCCCGTTCGGCGCGGCGCAGGCGGATCTCGACCGGCCAGGGACTCATGCCGAGGCGCCGTCGTCGTCGAGCGAACGCGCTTCCTCGATCAGCATGATCGGAATGCCGTCGCGAATCGGATAGGCGAGGCGGGCGGCGTCGGAAATCAGCTCGCCCTTCTCGCGGTCATAGCGCAGGGGCTGGCGCGAGGCGGGGCAGACCAGGATTTCCAGCAGCTTCGGGTCGACGGTGCCGCCGTTGGCGGGCTTGTTCGGGGCATCGGTCATGGGTTTGCCTATTGCAGCTTGGTTTCGGGGGCGCCGGGCCGGGCCGCCACCGCCATCTCGAGAAGGGCGATCATCATGTCCGCCCGATCGCCGATATCGCGCGCCTCGAGCAGGGCCTGCTTCTCGGGCGGGGTGAAGGGACAGATCATGGCGAGGGCGTTGATCAGGCTTTCGGCCGGCGCCTTCTCGATCGCCTGCCAGTCGGCCGACAGGCCGTGCAGTTCGAGATAGGAACGCAGCGCGGGCGCGAGGCGGTTGCGATTCACATCGCCGGCATGAGGCGGCGGCTCCAGATCATCGGTGAAGTCGTCGTAATCGGCGATCACCTTGCGGTAGGGGGTGACGCGCGACAATTCTTCCCGGATGCGGAAGCGGCTGATCCCGGTCAGGGTGATCTGGAAGCGGCCGTCGTCATTCTCGGTGAAGCCGGTGATGCGGCCGGCGCAGCCGATCGGATAGACCGCCGGTTCCGGCTCGCGGCTGGCGGGGTCCAGCGGCTGGACCATGCCGATGGTCCGCCCCGACGCCAGCGCATCCCGCACCATGGCGAGATAGCGCGGCTCGAAGATGTTCAGCGGCAGGCGACCCCGCGGCAGCAGGAGAACCCCCGCCAGCGGGAAGATCGGCAGGATCGGCGGCAATTCCTCGATCCCGGCAAGTCCGGCCCGGGCCGACATCGCCCGCCCGTTACGCGAAGAGGATCGAGGACAGGCGGCGACGCCCGTCGATCGCCAGCGGATCGTCGAAGCCGAGCACCTCGAACAGCTTGACCAGCTGCTTGCGCGCCGCCTCGTCGTTCCATTTGCGGTCGCGCTTCACGATCTCCAGCAGATGGTCGAGGGCGGCGGCATTGTCGCCGGCGGCATGAAGCCCGACGGCGAGATCGAAACGCGCCTGATGATTGTCGGCATCGGCCGCGAGCGCCGCTTCCAGCGGCGCGAGGTCGCCGACCTTGCCCGCTTCCTCGGCGAGGGCGAGGGCGGCGCGGGCGCTGGCGACCTCGGCATCGCCGGCCTTGTCCTCGGGCACGGCGCCGAGGAATTCCGCCGCCTCGTCGAGGGCGCCGCGGGCGACCGCGATCTTGGCGAGGCCGGCGAGGGCGGCTGCGTTCTGCTCTTCCATCTGCAGGATCTGCGCGAAAATGCCTTCCGCCTCGTCGCTCTGGCCCTCGGCCAGGGCCTGGCGCGCCGCCTCCAGCGCTTCCTCGACCGGCGAGCCGGCGCCGCCGCCCATCTTGGCCAGGCGCTCGACGAAGGTCTTCACCTGGCTGTCGGGCACGGCGCCGGTGAAACCGTCGACCGGCTGGCCCTGGAAGAAGGCATAGACCGCGGGGATCGACTGGATGCGCATCTGCTGCGCGATCTCGGGGTTCTGGTCGACATCGATCTTGACCATGCGGACCGCGCCGCCGGCCGCGACCACGGCCTTTTCCAGCGCCGGGCCGAGCTGGCGGCAGGGGCCGCACCAGGTGGCCCAGAAATCGACGATGACCGGGACCTGCATCGAGGCATCGATGACGTCCTGGCGGAAGGTGGCGAGGCCACTGTCCTTGACGAGATCGGCGGCGCTCGGGCCGGGCTTGCCCGCGGTACCCGCCTTGCCCTGTCCGATGAGGGTTTCCATGACTTCTGTTCCGTTGCCTGTGTCGCGGTGGCTCTTGTCGAGCGTTGGGCTCATGTTTAGGCGCCCCGGCGCCCGAAGGCACGCGGGTTTTTACCTCGGCCTGCTAGATTGGGCGGTGTGCCGGTGTGCGCAAGGGGTGATCAGTCCCGCGCCTTGGCCCGCGCGGCCGCCCGGGCCGCGGCAAGCCCCGCGAGATCGGCCATCAGGGGCGGGTGGCCGACCGCCTCGAGGAAGCGCAGGAAATCGGCGCGGGCGAGGGCCGTTGTGCGGTCGTTGCGCAGAGGGTGGAAATGCAGCGGGTCGAAAGCCATCAACCCCTCGTCGAGGACGAGGCGGACCGGCGCCGCCGATTCGTTGGCGAGGGCGAGCGGCGTGACCGAGCCGGGGGAAACGCCCAGCAACGCGATCATCATCTCCGCCGGGCCGAAGGACAGGCGCGGCACCTGCAGGAATTTCTCCAGCGCCGTCAGGTCGACACGGGTATTCTCCTCGGCGACCACCAGCCAGAAACCGCCCTTCCTGTCCTTCAGGAACAGGTTCTTGGCATGGCCGCCGGGCAAGGCGCCGCGCAAGCCCTGCGCTTCCTCGACGGTATGGGCGGGCGCGTGGTCGTGGGTGCGATGTGCGATGCCGAGGGCATCGAGACGGGCGAGGAGTTCGGAATCGGTCAGCGGCATGGCTCCTTTCTAGCGCCGGACGGCGCCGAAAAACATGCTTGCAAAGATCGGGCGCCTGCGTATAGTGCCGGCCTCGACGCGATCAGCGGCCTTTGGAATGCCGCAGATTACGTCGTCCGACGCCAGAGCGGGCGTAGCTCAGGGGTAGAGCACAACCTTGCCAAGGTTGGGGTCGAGGGTTCGAATCCCTTCGCCCGCTCCAGTTTCCCAAGGGAAACTGCGATTTCAGGCCGCCGGACAAACGCCAGAGCGGGCGTAGCTCAGGGGTAGAGCACAACCTTGCCAAGGTTGGGGTCGAGGGTTCGAATCCCTTCGCCCGCTCCAGATTTTCAATAACTTAGCAGCGTTTTGAGGCCTTCGGGCTCCTCATCAGAGGAGCGCCCAGGGGAGCAGATTTGCTGAAGGCCTAAGGCCAGCTTTTCGTGGTCCGCTGCTCCTTCGCCACCCACTCGGCGCGGTAGGTGAGGCGCATTACGGTTAGCACGATCGCATTGATGAACACCCCGCGCGGCTTCCCGGCAAAGGCTGCCCGGCCGCCTGGTAGGTCGGACTGCAGCTTGTCGCAGAGGCCAGTGATGGTCGGGTCGGCAAAGGCCAGCCCGTGAACGCTATGGGCGAACTCGTTCCTAATCTTCCGAATCAGGTTGCACTCGCAGAGCTCGAAGGCGTCGATCAGGCCCAAGGCGTGAGCCGCCTTGATGCGCGCCGAGAAGGTCCCCAGGGGGGCAGTGCCGCCGTCCAGCAGCTCCCCGGCTGTCTTACCGGTGACGAAGAACGCGCGCAGCGTGTCCGCCAGCTTCCGGTCGATCAGGGCAGCGCCGACTAGCGCGGCTCCCCGGTCGGTTTCGGACTGGAACTCATGCAGGAAGGCAGTGAAGTCTTTCAGGTCAGCGTCGCGCATCGCGCGAGCCTAGCAGACAAGGCCGCCCCAAGGCGAGACGGACGGTCGCAGGAGGGGGGGGGCTGATACTTGGGGTTTATTCAGCCTTCCCGCCTGTTCGTATTGTGGCATGTTGTCTAAGCCGATGCTCGGGGGGATTTATGGCGCTGACGAAAAGATGGGCTGGCCGCGCTTGGGGCACAAACATCGGCAATGTATTCGTCACCTTGGAAGGTGAAGATGCGGCGCTGACCGGTACCCTACGAATGAATGAGGAAGGCGTTGGCATTGCGGTTTACGCGGTGCGGGGCACCTTTGATGCACCCACACTCACCCTGACCGGTCAGCCCGAAGCGGAAATTGAGGGCGTCGAGTTTGGGCGGCTCACCGTCACTGGCACGATGAACGCCAAGGGCGAAATCCACGGCGATTGGCAGACCACCATCGGCTCGGCGGGCACCTTCACGCTACTCCCGCACACGGGCGGCGAACAGCCGACCGACGTGCAGAGGGCAGAGCAATTTCACACGGCCCGGCACAATTTTGGCGCGATTGAGATTGATAAGGACCAGATCACGGAAATTGCAGGAAGCATTCGGCGGGAGTTTCCCAGCGTCATTGTCACCGTGGTCGCAGGCACCGAACAAGCCCGCTACCTTGAGGACTTCAAGCAGCTCCAATTCACCGTGGATCGGGCAGAGATCATCAAGATATTCGCCCAAAAGCCCGATGGCTCAGGATCGAACCAGGTCGTCTCCATAGAATTTGGCCCCCAGGTGAACACGGCCATGACGCAGGGGGCGAACGAAGCGTGGGTTCTCGGACAGCTTGAGACATTGAAGCGCGACCTGAAACGGTACGAGCGCACCTACATCACGAACTTCAAGCGGTGGGGGATCGGCATCAACCAGGTGATGCTGCTGGCCGCCATTGTATTCCTACCAAGCCTGAGCGGTTTGAAGGATCGGGCGATTTTGATGGGGGTTGTTCTGGCCTTGATCTTCGGGGTCAACGCGCTGCACTCCCGTTACGTGCCCTATGCAGCGATCTACCTGCGCGAGAAAAAGAAGGGCTGGTTCGGCAAGGCATGGCCCAGGGTGGCGTCGTGGGGGATCGGCATTGTGGCGACGGTCATTGCGGGGTTGGCAGCTGCCTACCTCCAGGGGGCCCTCAAGATCCCTGCGCCGCCTCCCGCCATCGAAGCTTCCCAAGGCAAGTGAAGGGTCAGAGCGCGTAGGGGCTCACGTTTCGGGTGCGGCACCGGTCGCACATCCGATTGCCCGGCCCGCTGCTCGCAAAAGGCTGCCGACAACACAGGCAGGGCTGCGGAGCCGCATCGACTTGGTTGACATACTTGACGGGCTTGCGGGGTTGGGCCGGTTTTGTCCTCTTGGCCCGCACCTCGCGCTCGTCGCGGCCGTTCAACTGTATCGGCGGCTGGAACACGATCTGTCCCCAACGCACCCGTTCGAGCAGCTCTCGGCTGGGGCCGGGACCCAGCGCTGCGCGGGCCTCTGCCTGCGTCATGCCCGCCCGAAGGACTGCCCAGGGGACAGACGCTTAGGGGTGAGCCGCAGCTCGGCAATCCTTGGCTCGCTCATTTGGGCGGCCGCGAACTGCTGCCCTTCGCGGGCGTGTGGCCTGCCTTGCCTACGGGGCGCGGCGGAGCTGTTCCCGGCCCCTGGATGGCTTTCGTCTGGCGTGGAGGCGAATAGCGTGGGGGTCGTGTTGAGCGCATCATGGTTTCCTCTCATGCTGATGTTTCTCCCAGTCTGCCGCCAGAGCGGCGCGGCATTCGGCCAAGTCGCCGGGTGCCAGCCGCCGCAAGGCCCATTGGGGTGGGTCGAACCGGCCGCGCACGGACAACATACACAGGATACACAGGCGGAATGCGTCGTCGCGCTGCGGCTTGCCCGCCGCGCGGCGGGCGCGGGCGCGCAGCGTCGAGTGCATCGCCGGATCGAGCCCGGAGAGGAATGGCGGCTCGGTGCACATCCAGTGGCCACGACTTCCGAACTTCGGCCGCGTCTGTCCCCTATCGCGGTCCAAGGCCCCTTTCCGTGTAGACGCCCGTATGCCGGCAGCCTTGAATTCGCTCGGTCCTCTATTAAGGTATATGGCGATATGTTTTAATAATGAAAAGGCTAATGAAAGGATCGCGCGTGGCGGACGGGGCGAACCAAAGGCTCGGGGCCTATGTCGAAACGAGCGCGGGAGGCGAGCGGGTGCGCGCCTATATGCCCGCGCCATTGCCGCCGATGCCGCCGCTCGAACTCGCACGGTTCATGCGGGTCTACGAACGCGCCATCGCCGCGGTCGGGCGGCTCGATGGCATGACGACGATCCTGCCCTCGACGCCCTTGTTCCTCTACATGTACGTCCGCAAGGAAGCCCTCCTGTCCTCGCAGATCGAGGGGACGCAATCGTCGTTGTCGGATCTGCTGCTCTTCGAAAATAACGAAGCGTCGGCGGCCCTGCTCGACGATGTGACCGAGGTTTCGAATTACGTCGCGGCGATCGAGCACGGCGTCTCCCGGATGCGGGGTGGATTTCCCCTGTCGCTCCGGCTGATCCGCGAAATGCACGCCATCCTGCTCAAGTCGGGACGGGGCGCCGCCAAGCAACCGGGCGAGTTTCGCCGCTCGCAGAAATGGATCGGCGGAACCCGGCCCGGCAACGCCCTGTTCGTGCCGCCGCCGCCGAACCGGCTGGACGAATGCCTGGACGCGCTCGAGCGTTTCCTGCACAGCGAGGATGCGGCTTTGCCCCCGCTCATCCGGGCGGGCCTGGCTCACGTCCAGTTCGAGACGATCCACCCTTTTCTCGACGGCAACGGGCGTCTGGGCCGGCTGCTCATCACGCTGATCCTGTGCGAGGCGGGGGTGATGCGCGAGCCGATCCTCTATCTCAGCCTGTTCCTGAAATCCCGGCGCGACGACTATTACCGGCTCTTGCAGGAAGTCCGCCAGGCCGGGACGTGGGAGACCTGGATGGAGTTTTTCCTGACCGGCGTCGCGGAGACCGCTGAACAAGCCACCGCGACGGCACGCGATCTGATCGCCATGTTCGACGCTCACCGGCAGCGGATCGCTGGCCTCGGCCGCGCGGCCGTGTCCGCGCTTCGAGTCCATGAATTGATGCAGGCCAGCCCGATCATGACCATCCAGACTGTCGCCGAAAAGCTCGCCATCTCTTTCCCGACCGCCAGCACGGCGCTGGAAAATCTCGCCAGAATCGATGTCGTGCGCGAGACCACGGGGCGGCAACGTGGCCGTATCTACGCCTATTCGGACTATCTGGCCTTGCTCGATCGCGGCACGGATCCCTTGCCGGCCTGACGCGTCGGCCCCTATGCGGGTATTGCGCCCACCCCGCCCAAATCCCCACTCGCCCGATTTCCCACCAAACTATACTTTCGGTCAGGGGCCGGGGCGGGGGCGCGGCGGATGGTGTCGTGTTCCGGCCGGGCCGGGATCAAGGACAAGGCGGCGCCCGGCGCAGATCGGAGCCCGCGGGATCTCCTGGGAGGGAGCCATGGGCAGGCATGAGAAATTCAGTCCGCCGACATTCAATCTCGAGCTCGTCCCGCGCGGCCGGCTGATCGAGGCGATCTGCGCCAGTATCGCCGGCAATACGGTGACCTTGGTGACGGCGCCCACGGGCAGCGGGAAGTCGGCCCTGATGGCGCAGGTCCTGGACGCCTGGCGCGGGCGAGGGGGCGAGGCGGCCTGGTTCGGCTGCGATCATTTCGACGCCGAGGCGGGGCGTTTCGTCTCGATGCTGGAACAGGCGGTCGCCCATTGTCGCGACGACGGGCGCGGTCGCGACGACGGGATGGGGGGCGATCGGACGACGATCGAGGCCCTGCTGTCGGCCCATGATCCCAAGGGGCTGGCCGACGCCATCGTCGCCCGGGGCCGGCGGATCGTGCTCTTCATCGACAATTTCCACCTTTGCGACAGCGAGGAGACGGCGCATGCCCTCGATGTCCTGATCCGCGAGGGCAGGGGCCTGGTTCATGCGGTCATCGGCACGCGGCGCGGGGTCCGGCTCGCCCTCGGGCATCTGCGGCTGCGCGGCCTCGTCGGCGAATTCGATGCCGGCGACCTCGCCTTTTCGCCCGAGGAGGCGCGGCGGCTGATCGGCCATGATTGCCGGGCCGACGCAGATGCGGTCGAGCGGGTGATCCGGCGCACCGAAGGCTGGGCGGCCGGGCTGCAACTGGTCCGCCTGCTGGTCGCCGCCGGCGCCAGCCTGCGCCAGCTGGCGGAGGAATTCTCCGGCGCCGATCAGGATATCGGCCAGTTCCTGAACGAGGAAGTCTTCCGCACCCTGCCGCCGCCCTTGCGCGATTTTCTCCTTCGCGTCGGACCTCTCGACAATATCACCGCTGAATTGTCGGAAGCGGTCACCGGCGATGGCGCGGCGCGGGACCATTTCCACGACATGCAGGAGCGCAATCTCTTCGTCATGCGGCTGGACCGCCAGGGCACGCAGGTCCGGCTGCATGCGCTGTTCCGCGATTTCCTGATCATGAATGCCCTGCGGCAGGACCCCGCGCTGGTCGCCCAGTCCTTGAGCCGGGCGGCGCTGTGGCACCATGGCAAGGGCGACTGGATCGAGGCGATCGACTATGCCTTCCGGGCCGGCGAGGGGGGCCTGGCGGCGGAATGGCTGGAGGCCTGCGCCCCCGAGCTGCTGACCCGGCGGGGCGAGACCGCCCGTTTCCTGAGCTGCGCCGAGCGCCTGCCGCCGGCGGACCCGACCTGGCCGAGGATCGCCTTCTGGATGGTCTGGGCGGCGCTGTTCTCGGGCGATTACGACCGGGCCGGCCAGATCATGGACGCCCATTTCGAGACCTTGCGGCGGCAGGACCCGCAGGGGCGCCAGCTCGGCCTTTTGCGGTTCCTGATCGCCTATTTCACCTATCGCCATGGCGATGCCCTGATGCTCGGCCGGGACTGGCTGGAGGGCGGCGCGGCCGAGACGCCCTTCGACCGGGCGACCGTCGCGGTGGCGATGGCGCTGTGCCAGCGCACCCAGATCGACATGGCGGGCGCGCTGAAATCCCTCGACCTCGCGCGGCGGGAAATCGCCCGGGCCAATACCAGTTACGGCCTTGGCTGGGTCACGACACTCTCCGCCCTGTTTTTCCTGTTGCAGGGCCGGCCCGAGGCGGCCTGCAAGGAAATCGAGGACATGCTGGCCCGCAATCAGCCGTCGGAGCTGATGCGGGCCTCGGCCGAACTGGTGCTGGCCGATGCCTGCTACGAGCGCGGCCAGCTCGATCAGGCGCGGCTGCTGATCTGGCGCAGCCTGCCGAGCATCGCCCAGCACGGCAATATCGACATCGCCCTGTGCGGCTGGCGGGTCGCTGCGCGTCTCGCCCTGATCGACAAGGGGCCGGGGGCCGCGCTCGACCTGCTGCGCGACATGGAACCCCTGTCGATCCGGCGCTTCGGGGCGCCCGCGCTGAAGATGCTTCATCTCATAAGGAACGAGATCATCCTCGATCTCAGTCCCGTCGTCCGGCGCGGCCTCGACATCGTCGATGGCGGCGATCCCGGCGAAGAGGGGGCGGATACGCCCGAACTCGCCGAGCGCCAACGCCTGCTGAACGCCAAGCAGAATCTGGTCTCGGGCCATGCCCGGCGGGCGATCGCCGATGTCCTGCCGATCGTCGCCGCGACCAGGGCCAGCGGTCGCCTTCGCCTGTGGGTCCAGGCCTGCTGCGTGAAGGCGGCGGCCCATCATGCCGATGGCGAGACGACATTCGCCCTTCGCACCCTCGTCGAAGCCGTGGAAAAGGCCGCCTCGCTGGGCCTCGCGCGCAGCATTCTCGACCATGAGGCGATCCTGCGCCCCCTCGCCCCGGCGATCGCGCAGCATGTCGCCTCGATCCGGGACAGCCTGCCGGCCGAAGCGCTCGCGCTGGTGGCGCGATTGGCCGGGACCCCGGCCGTCACCCCCGATGACAACGACGAGGACGGGGCATTGTCCGGCGAGGTGGCGGCCCGCGCCAGCCTCAGCAAGAAGGAATACCGCGTCCTCGCCATGGTGTCCCAGGGCCTGACCAATGGCCAGATCACCGAGCGTCTGTTCGTGTCGCTGCCGACGGTGAAATGGCACCTGCGGAATATCTTCGACAAGCTCGACGTGCGGACGCGGACGGCGGCGGTCGCCAAGGCCCGCTCGATGGGCATGCTGCAATAGGGCGATCCACTAGGCGGGATCCCCGGTCTCCGCCGCCAGCGCGCGGGCGATCGCCGCGTTGAACAGGGTGGAACCGGTCAGGTTCTGTCCGCCGTCGACGCAGAGCCGGGCGCCGCTGACATAGCTCGCCAGCGGCGAGACCAGGAAGGCGGCGGCCTGGCCGATTTCTTCCTGTTCCGCCATGCGGCCGAGCGGCGTCATCGCGCGCCACAGGTCCGGGTCCTCCTGGCCGCCCAGGCGCTTCATGCCTTCGGTATCCTTCACCGGGCCGGGCACGATGCTGTTGCAGCGGATGCCGTAGCGGCCCCATTCGAGCGCCAGGTTCCGCATCAGATTGTCGATCCCCGCCTTGGCGGCGCCGACATGGGCCTGGAAGGCGAAGGGCACGAAGGACTGTCCGCCCGAAACGAAGAGGATGTTGCCCCTCGTCTCGCGCAGTTGCGGAAAGGCTGCCCGGGTCGCGTGGAAAGTGCCGAGCAGGTCGATCTCGACGACGGTGCGGAAGCCCTTGGCGCTGATGGCTTCCGCTGGGGCGACGAAATTGCCGGCGGCGCCGCAGACCAGGATATCGACGGGACCGAGGGCGAGGCGGCAGGCATCGAGGGCGGCCTGGACAGCTTCGGCGTCGCGGACATCCGCGACCGCGGTGAAGACCTCGGCGCCCAGCGCCTCGAGGGCGATCCGGCCGCTTTCGAGCCGCTCCCGCGTTCGGCCGCAGATCCCGATCCTCGCGCCCAGCGCCGCGAAAGCCTTGCCGATGGCGAGGTTCACGCCGCTGCCGCCGCCGGTGATGAAGGCGGTGCGGCCCTTGAGCAGGTCCGGGCTGAAATGGTCGGTGATCATGGGTCCTCCCGTCGTTGGCGGGGCCGGCCGCCCCTTGCCCGATCCCTAGCGGAGAAGGCGCGACCGAGAACTATCCTTTCGGACAGTGAGGCGATCTCTCGGGGCGATAGGGTTCAGGCCGGTGGATGCCGCGCATCCCAAGCAAAGAACAATCAGGAGGAAATCATGGAAACCACCACGATTCCGGTCGATCTCGTCGCCCCCATCTTCTCGCCCGCGACCTTCGGCAGCCGCGAGCGCATCCAGGACATCTTCCAGACGCTGCGCCGCGATTATCCGCTGTCGGTCGCGGAAGTGCCGGGGTTCGATCCGCACTGGATCGTCACCAAATATGACGATATCCGGGAGATTACGCGCCAGGACAGGATCTTCCTGAACGCCGAACGCTCGAAGACCCTGGCCTCGCAATATGCCGAGCAGCTGATGCGGGACTATACCGGCGGCCTGCCGCATATCTTCCGCACCCTCGTGCATATGGACGAGCCCGAGCACACGGATTACCGCAACGTCACCGCGCCGCATTTCATGCCGCAGTCGATCGCGGCGCTGGAGCCCAAGGTGCGCGAGATGGCGAAGCGCTACGCCGACCGGCTGGCCGCACTGGCGCCGCAATGCGACTTCGCCTGGGACGTCGCCTTCCACTATCCGCTCGAAGTGGTGCTGAGCATCATCGGCGTGCCCGAGGAAGACCACGCCAAGATGCTGCGCCTGACGCAGTGGCTGTTCACCTATGCCGATCCCGACCTGAAGCGTCCGGGCTCCGACCCGACCGATCCGGGCGAGATCATCCGGACCTGGGACATCGTCTATGCCGAATTCAAGGAATATTACGACAAGGTGATCGCGGACCGGCGCGGCTGCCCGCGCGGCGACATCGCCTCGGTCATCGCCAACGGCAAGGTCAACGGCTGCCCGATGGAAGACCGGGCGATGATCTCCTATTTCGTCATCGCCTCGACCGCCGGGCATGACACCACCTCGGCGACGACCGCCACCTCGATGTGGAAACTGGCGGAGACGCCCGGGCTCCTGAAGAAGCTGCAAGACAATCCGAAGCTGATCCCCGGTTTCGTCGAGGAATCGATCCGCTGGGCCTCGCCGGTGCAGCAGTTCGTCCGTTCCGCCGCCGAGGATTACGTGCTGCGCGGCCGTCAGATCAAGAAGGGCGACCTCCTGTATCTGTCCTATATCTCGGGCAACCGGGACGAGGATGCCTTCGAGGATCCGATGGTGTTCAATCCCGAACGCACGCCCAACCGCCACATCGGCTTCGGCTACGGCTCGCA
Source organism: Zavarzinia sp. (assembly GCA_025869435.1). Classification (GTDB taxonomy): domain Bacteria; phylum Pseudomonadota; class Alphaproteobacteria; order Zavarziniales; family Zavarziniaceae; genus Zavarzinia. Next base: position 23,527 of record JAOZVS010000136.1, on the reverse strand, counting down.
TATCTGCCTGGGCCAGCATCTGGCGCGGCTCGAGATGCGGTGCTTCTGGGAGGAAGTCATTCCCCGCCTGAAGCATCTCGAGATGGCGGGCGAGGGTGAGATGGCCCAGTCCGAATTCGTCTGCGGGCCGAAGCATGTGCCGATCCGCTTCGAGATGACGGCTTGAGCGCGGCCATGTCGGAGGAGTCCTACAAGCTGTGGCAATGCGCGACCTGCGGCGAGATCTATGACGAGGCCGCCGGCCTCCCCGATGACGGTATCCCGCCGGGAACCCGCTTCGCCGACCTGCCGGACGACTGGTATTGCCCGGCCTGCGGCACGGCGAAGAGCGATTTCGTGCCTTACGAGCCTTGAGACCGGAAGGGCGGTGTCGCGCCCGCCCTCAGATCAGGCGGCGAAGGGGCTGGATCAGCCCCTCGTCATCCTCGGTCACGCGGCCGACGCGGGGGGCGACCAGCACATCGTCCCAGGGGCCGGGGTCGGCGCGCAGCAGATGCGCCGGGGGCTCGGGTGCGGTCAGCCATGCCTCGTGATCTTCCGGCCGGACGATCACCGGCATCCGGTCGTGGATGTGGCGAAGGGCGGGCGCTGCGTCGGTGACGACGATCGTGTGCGAGACGATCTCGTGCCCCTCGGGCGAGCGCCAGAGCGACCACAGGCCGGCGAAGCTGATCGTCCCGGCCCCCGGGCGCTGAATGAGATGCGGCTGTTTCGAGCGGCCGACCGTGTGCCATTCGTACCAGCCCGACGCTGGCACGAGGCAGCGCGCCTGATGCCACGGCCCGCGATAGAGGCGGGAATCGTCCAGCCCCTCGGCCCTGGCGTTGATCGTGGTGATGCGGATGTCGCCGAGGTCGCGGACCCAGGGCGGGATCATGCCCCAGCGGCTCCAAGCGAGTTCGTGATCCGCCCGCACGATGGGCACGACCTGGGTCGGCGCGACATTATAGCGGGGTTGCAGGTTCGACGGCGGCGCGTCGATCGTCAGGCTGTAGAGCCTGTGGATGTCCCGCCAATTCAGCCGATAGGTATAGCGACCGCACATGGCCTCTCCGAGGAACGGTCAGGCAACAAGAGTTGAACGGTTTGCCGCGGGAAAAGTTTGACAGTTCCCGTTACGTTCCGTTCCGAACGGCCCGGAAAAGCGGAAATTTCTCTTTGAAATCAATGGCTTGGCGCTGGTGCCGGCGCGCGGAATTGAACCGCGGACCTACTGATTACGAATCAGTTGCTCTACCCCTGAGCTACGCCGGCAGGCCGGGGGCCATCGAAGGCGCTTCTAATAGCCAAGATGAGGGGGCTTCGCAAGCCCTGCTTTGCGCGCGCGCCGGTTGCTGCGCCGCACGCGGTCTTGTAGGGTGCCGGCCATGACCGATACCGTCCTCCTCCACGTCGAAGGCGCGCGCGCCACCATCACCCTGAACCGGCCGGAGCGCCACAACGCGCTGGAGCGGGCCGATCTGGAGCGTTTCGGCGCCCACCTCGCGACGATCGCGGCCGATCCCTCGATCCGCCTGCTGATCCTTTCGGGCGGCACGTCGAAGAGTTTCTGTTCCGGGGTCTCGATCAACGACCTGACCTCGGGCGAGCAGCGCGAGGGCGCGCTGGAGGCTTTCGTCAACCAGCTGGAGGCCCTGAAGATCCCGGTGATCGCGGCGCTGAATGGCGGCATTTTCGGCGGCGCGGTCGAGATCGCGCTGGTGGCCGATTTCCGCATCGGGGTCGAGGGCATGAAGATGTTCGTGCCGCCGGCCCGGCTCGGCATCCATTACCCGGTGTTGGGCCTGTCGCGCCTCGTCGAGCGGCTGGGCCTCAATGTCGCCAAGCGCCTCGTGCTTTCGGTCGAGGAATTCGCCGGGCAGCAACTGGTCGAGATCGGTTTCCTCGACAAGATCGTCGCCAGGGAGGCCCTCGCCGCCGAGGTAGATGCGCTGGCCGAGCGCATCCTCGGCCTTGCCCCTCTCGCGGTGCAGGGCATGAAGCAGACCCTGAACGGCATCGCCCGGGGCGATCTCGACGAGACGGCGGCGGCCGAGCGGATTTCCGCCTGCTGGGCGTCGGATGACCTTCAGGAAGGGTTGAAAGCCTTCGCCGAGAAGCGCAAGTCCGTATTTCGTGGCTTCTGAGCCCCGACCGTATCCACAGGAGAATGACATGCGTTTTCTGCACACGATGATCCGCGTGCGCGACCTCGACGCCGCGATGACTTTCTTCTGCACCCATCTCGGCCTCCGCGAGGTGCGCCGGATGGAGAGCGAGGGCGGGCGGTTCACCCTCGTCTATCTCGCCGCGCCGGTCGATGCCGATGCGGGCGCCACCGATGCGCCGCTGGTCGAGCTGACCTACAACTGGGATACGGAAGATTACGGCACGGCGCGCAATTTCGGCCACCTCGCCTTCGAGGTCGACGATATCTACGCGACCTGCGCGAAGCTGCAGGCGGCGGGCATCACCATCAACCGGCCGCCCCGCGACGGCTGGATGGCCTTCGTCCGCTCGCCCGACCTGATTTCGGTCGAGCTTCTGCAGAAGGGCGCGCCGCTGCCCCCGGCCGAGCCGTGGAAATCCATGCCCAGCACCGGCGTCTGGTGATCGTCCCGGCGATTACAGGCGAATGAGCCGGACCGCGTCGCCGAGCCCTTCGGCGATGCGCGCCACCTGCTCGTGGTGGCTGAGCACGATCACCTGGGTGTGATGCGACAGGTCCGTCAGCGCCTCCAGGATGAGGCGGCTGCGGGTCTCGTCCGAGGTTTGCAGCAGATCATCGGCGATGAAGGGCAGGGCCGGGCCCTTGCCCGCGTAATCCTCGATCATGACGAGACGCAGCGCGAGATAGAGCTGGTCGCGCCCGCCTTCCGACAATTCCTCCACCCGCTTGGCCGTCACCCCGTCGGCCTCGATCATCAGCAGGTGGGGCCGGCCGGCATCATCCTCGTCGGCCGTCACGCCCTGATAGGCGCCGCCGGTGAGACGCGCGAAACGGGCGCCGATCCGGGCGAGGAGACTGTCCTCGTCCTCTTCCTTCCGCAGGCGGTCCAGGGCTTCCGCCAGCAGGGCGGCGGCGCCATGGGCCAGCAGGGCATCCCCGGCGAGCCGAAGCAGGCGCGCGCCGGCCTGCTGGCGCCGGTCCTCGGCGTCGAGGGCGCGGTCCGTCGCCTGCAGCTCGGCGGCCAGCCGGGCCAGTTCCGCTTCCCGTAGCACCGCCTCGTCGCGCTCGGCCGACAGGCGGGCGGCCTCGCCTTCCAGCGCGTCGAGGCGGATGTCGACCGCGACGGGATCGAGACTGTCGACCTCGGCCGCCAGCACATCCAGCGGCCAGTGATCGCCCTCCGCCGCGAGGCGCTCGGCCGCCAGCGCCAATGTGGCTTCCGCCGCGACCCGGGCCCTTGCCGAGTCCAGCCGGTAGAGAACTTCCGCGTCATCCCCGCCGCCGACGCGACGGCGCAGGGCCTCGGTCGCGGCCAGCGTTTCCGCCCGGGCGGTGACGGCCTTGTCCCGTGCCGTCATGGCCGCCGTGATCTGAGGGGCCAGGGTGCTGGCGGCGGTCTCCAGCCGGCGCGCGTCGACAAGGCGAAGGCGAAGGCCGCGCTCGATGTCCGCCGGCGGCAATGCCGCGAGATCCGGGGCAAGACGGCGGGCAAGGGCGCGGATGCCGGTCTCGAAAGCCTCGATGTTGCGATTCATGCCCTGCACGCGGTGACGCAGGTCGGCCAATTGCCGCCGCTCGCCGCGCAGTTGCTCGAGAAGGTCGAGGGCGCGTTCGGTTGCCGCCGGCGGCTCCCCGGCCGGGCGGTCCAGCGCGGCGAGGCTGCGGGCCCAGTCCGCCTGCCAGGTCTTGAAATCCTGTTCGGCGGTATCGCGTTTGCGGGCGGCTTCGCCCTGGCGGCGGCGGGCGGTGTCGATCGTGGCCTGACGGGTCTTGCGTTCGGCCATGAGGCTGGCGGCCGCCGCGAGCCGACGCTCCGCCTCGGCCAGGACTTCGGGCAGGGGCGCGGGCGCGGTGCCGAGACGGGCGGCGAGATCATGGGCCAGGGCCTGATGCCGGGCCGCTTCCCGGTCGAGGGCGGCACGGGCGGCTTCCGTCTCTGCGGCGGTATCGGCGACGCGAAGCCGCGCGGCGAGGAATTCGTTGAGCGCCGCCGCGCCCGTCGCCTCGGGCAGGCCAAGGCCGGCGGTCAGGGTGGCCCAGTCCCGCCGGGCGGAAGCCAGCGCGGTTTCCGCCTCGGCTCGGGCAGAGGCGGCGCGGGCGCTGTCGTCGGCGAGGGCGGACCTTGCCATGCGCAACTGCGCGAGGCGGGCGAGGCGGTTGCTCTCGCTGTCGCGGCGATCGGCCAGCGTATCGGCTTCGGCGATGCCCCGGTCGAGCGCGTCGGCGGTTGCCGTCTCGCCCCCGGCTGTTTCCAGCAGGGCGGGGTCGGCGCCGAGACCGAATTTCGCCCGGCGGATCAGGCTCCAGGTGTCGTTTCGGGCCTTGCGCGCGGCGGCGATCACGCTGGGCTCGGGCAAGGCGCCGGCTTCCAGCAAGGCGGCGATTTCGCGCCCGGCCTTCTCGTCTTCGGCGGCAAGGCGGGCGGCCTCGGCGGCGGCATTGTCCAGCGCCCGTCCGGCCTTGCGCAGGGTCTCGTCCAGACGGGCCACCGTGCCGGCGGCGGGGGGGACGACGGCCAGAAGAGTGGCGGCATCACCCGTCCAGCCGGGAACGGCGGCCAGCATCGCGGCCAATCTGGCCCGGGCGCTGTCGTGGCGGCCCTCCGCCTCCTCCAGCCGGCGGGCGGGATTGCCGTCGGCCAGCGCGCGTTCGCGGGCGGTGGCGAGGGCAGCGGTATCGCCCGCCGGGGCCAGGGCCGCCAGCGCGGCGAGGCCTTCGGCCAGATCCGCCTCGGCCGCGGCAAGGTCGCTGGCGGCCGTGGTTTCGGCCCGGGCGCTGGCTTCGCTGCGCCGGATCAGGTCGCGGGCGGCGGCGATGGGCGGCGGCGGCGGCAGGGCGGCACCGGGCGCAAGACCAAGGTCCCGTTCCAGCGCGGCGACGAGATCGGCCGAGGCCTGTTCGGCCGCGGCGACGCGCGGCAGGTCGCGGTGATCGCCGCCGACTTCGCCGAGGGTCCGGTGCATGTCGTCGATCGCCTCCGCCTCGGCGAGCAGGGCCTGATCCGGCCGCAGTTCGGTGGCCCTCGCCTGAAGCAGGGCCAGTTCCTCCTGCCGGGTCGCCAGCTGGGCTTCGGCGGCGGCGAGGGCATCGCCGGCCCTTTGCCAGTCCTTGTCGAGACCGGCGGGCAGGGCCGGATGATCGGCGAGGGGGGCGAGGGCGGCGACGGCCAGGCGGTGCTGTTCCAGCCAGGGCCGGACCCGGCGGATGCGGTTCAGTTTCTCGACCTCGACGCGGACATGGCCCTGCGCTTCGCGGATTTCGGTCAGACGGGCGGCGGTGGCGGCCCGGTCGGCCTGCTGACGGCGCCAGTCCTCGGGCCGGACCAGATCATGCTTCAGGTCGGCGCTTGCCGTCTTCTGGTCCTCGAGGGCGAGATAGAAGGGCTTGGTGGCGGTCAGGCGGGCGGGGGCGATGTCGTCCCGCGCCTTCTCGAAGGCTTCGCGGATGCCGCGGATCTGCAGCGTGCCGCCGCCCGCGGCGAATACCGCGTCATTGATCTCACCGCCGGTGGCGATCAGGGCTTCGCCGCCGACCCGGAGCAGATGGGTGTCGAGGGAAAACAGGCGCTGGAACAGGGCATCGTCCGCGCCGCCGGTCAGACGGGACAGCAGGGCTTCCGGCACATCCGCCCCGTCCGCGCCGATCAGCGTATGGCCCCGGCCCTTGCGCCGGCCGAGGCTGATGGCGGTGCCGTCCGCATCGACGACATCGGCGAGAAGGCGCATCCCCTTGTAACCGAAGCGGAAACTCATCGGGCTCTGGCCCGGAATGCCGAAGACGAAATCGCGCAGGGCCTGGCGCAGCACGGACTTGCCGGCGCCATTGGGCGCGATCACCTGATTGACCGTGCCGGGCCGCGTGTCGAAGGCAAGGTCGCGGGCTTCGAAGGGGCCGTAATTCTCGAGCCGGAGGCGGGCGATACGCATGGGGTCAGCCTTCCGCCAGGGCGGCCAGGACCATGGCCTGAAGCCGCGCCATCGTGGCCTCGTCCGGCCCGGTCGCCAGGATGTGCTCGGCGGGGATCTCGACGGCGCGCAGCCGCTCGCGCAGGCGCTCGGGATAATCGCCGAGAAGCCCGGGCGGTGGCGCGGCGGCGATCTCGGCGATGATGCGGGCAAGGCGGCCGGTTACATCGGGCCGTTCCGCCAGCAGGGCGGGATCGGCCGGGGGCCGGGTTTCGTTGCGCAGGGATTCCAGCCAGACCCGCCCGGCGCCATGGTGACGCCCTTCGGCGATCACCTGCTGGCGGAAATCCTCGGGCCGTGTCGTCAAATGGCCATGCGCGGCGGTGCGGCCCGTCAAATGAAGGCGCAACGCGACCGGACGGCCGTCGGCGACGTCCAGTTCGGCCGCGATCGCCCGCCCGACGAGGGCCAGGGCCCCGTCGATGTCGGAGGCCGGCGACAGGTCGACGGTGGGCCGCGCCCAGCGCAACACGTCGAGCGCGCGGTGTTCCACCGACTGAATCCGCCCGTCCTCGACCGTGACCAGGCTGGCACCCTTGGCGCCGGTCTCCTTGACATGGCGGCCTTGCAGATTGCCGGGAAAGACGATGTGGCAGGGCGCGGCCAGGACATGGGCGCGGGCGTGAACATGACCGAGCGCCCAATAGTCGTAACCTTGCGCGACCAGGGCGTCCAGCGTCGTCGGGGCGTAATCGTCATGCTCCCGGTTGCCGAGGGCGGTGTGCAGCAGGCCGATGTTCAGGTGACCGGGCAGCGGCGGCGGATAGGCGAGGGTCAGGTCCTCGGTTACGGCCCGGGTCGGGAAACTGCGGCCGTGCAGGGCGACGGCATGGTCGTCCAGGATGAAACTCTCGGGCTTCGCGGCGGAGAAAACCTTTGTGTTGTCCGGCAGGCGCAGGTGGCGGGTGATGATGCTGGCGGCATCGTGATTGCCGTAAAGCAGGAACAGCGGAATGCCGGCCCGGCCGAGGCGCGCCGCCTCCTCGACGAGGAAAAGCCCGGTGCGGTAATCCTGCCAGTCGCCGTCATAAAGATCGCCGGCGATGAGGACGAAGGCCGCCGTCTCGTCGATCGCGAGATCGATCAGGTTGCGGAAGGCCGCCCTTGTCGCCTGGCGGATCTGGTCGGCCGGGGCATCCGGGTCGGCTTCCAGCCCGCGCAGGGGGCTGTCCAGATGGATGTCGGCGGCATGGATGAAGCGAAAGCGGCTCAAGGTCTCAGGTCCCGCAGAAGGTCTGGCGGACTTCCTCGCCCGGGGGCGCGGGTTCGGCGAAGTCGGCGGCATCGGGCTGGTCGTCGAAAGGCCGGGCGAGGATGGCCATCAGGCGCTCGAAAGGCGCGAAATCGCCGCCGCGCTCCGCCGCCACGATGGCCTGTTCGACCCGGTGATTGCGCGGAATGAAGGCGGGATTGACGGCGCGCATCGCGGCGGCGACCTCGGCCGGCGCCCGTCCTTCGCGGTCGAGGCGGGCGTGCCAGCCTTCCGCCCAGGCGTCGAAGGCGGTGGGATCGATGAAGAGATCGCGCGGGACATCTCCGCCGCCGAGCAGGCTGGCGAGGCGGCGGAAGGTCAATGTGTAATCGGCGCCATTCTGCTGCATCGCCGCCAGCAGCGCCTGAACGAGGGCGAGGTCGCCGTCCTCGGCCGTGGCGAGGCCCAGTTTCGCGCGCATCCCGCCCAGCCAGTGGTCGCGGAACCGGGCGCCGAAGTCCTGCACCACCCCGGTTGCCGCGGCGATCGCCTTGTCCGCGTCGTCGTCGATCGGGGGCAGCAGGGTCTCGGCGAAACGGGCGATGTTCCAGTTGGCGATGCCGCCCTGATTGCCGAAGGCATAGCGGCCCTGTTCGTCGATCGAGCTGAAGACCGTGTTGACGTTGAACGCTTCCATGAAGGCGCAGGGGCCGAAGTCGATGGTCTCGCCCGAGACGGTGACATTGTCGGTATTCATCACGCCGTGGATGAAGCCGACATGCATCCAGCGCGCCACGAGCGATGCCTGACGTTCCGCGACGGCGCCGAGAAGGGCGAGGGCGGGATTTTCCACAACGGCGAGATCCGGATAATGCCGCGCGATCACATGATCGACCAGCAGGCGCAGGGCCTCGAGATCGCCGCGCACGGCGAAATACTGGAAGGTGCCGACCCTGATGTGGGAGGCGGCGACGCGGGTCAGCACGGCGCCGGGCAGCATCCGGTCGCGCCGGACGAATTCGCCGGTGGTGACGGCGGCCAGCGCCCGCGTCGTCGGAATGCCGAGGGCATGCATCGCTTCCGAGACGATGAATTCGCGAAGAACCGGGCCGAGCGCGGCCCTGCCGTCGCCATTACGCGAGAAGGGCGTGGGGCCGGAGCCCTTCAGCTGGATGTCGCGGCGACGCCCCTCGCGGTCGATCACCTCGCCGAGGAGGATGGCGCGGCCATCGCCAAGCTGGGGCACGAAATTGCCGAACTGGTGGCCGGCATAGGCCTGCGCCAGCGGCTCCGCCCCCTGGGGCACGCGGTTGCCGGCGAGAATGTCGGACGAGGCGGCGAGGGCGTCGGCGTCGAGGCCGAGTTCGATGGCGAGGGCGTGATTGACCCGGATCAGGCCGGGGGCGGATACGGGCGTCGGGTCCAGCCTGGCATGGAACCGCTCCGGCAACCGGGCATAGCTGTTGTCGAAGCGAAAGCCGGGGGCATTCTCGGCGATGTCGGTCATGGGTCTCGGCGCTCCGCTTCCGGGGGCACGATCATTGCCTCGCGGAAGCGGAAAAGCCAGACCCGCGGCAGGATCAGGGCGCGACCAGCCTGGGTGAGCCGCATTCGAGGCCGATCACGGCGACCTCCGCCGTGCCGACATTGATGCCGAGGACATCCAGCAGGAAATCGACGATCACGTCGAGAATGGGGCCCAGCACCATGCCGATCAGGACATCGCCGACGATGAAGGTGACGAGATCGACCAGGGGCTGCAACACATAGGTGCCGAGATAGCCGCCGAGCTGCAGGCCGAGGGCGTCGCGCAGGGATTTGCCCAGGGTCGTGATGATCTTGTTGGTGCCGATGGTGACGCCGCTGGGGAAGGCGGCGCTGTCCGGCTCGTGCCCCGGCTCGTCGAAGAGGGCGGCGATGTCGGCGAAGGCGGGCTGGTCGAGAGCGTCCGACGCCTTGACCGAAGGCCGCGCGGTCGGCCCGCCGACGGTCAGGTTCACGCCAAGGCCGACAGTGAGAATGTCGATCGGCGGATTGATCAGGCCCCAGAGATTGTAATAGAGGCCGAGCACGTTGAAGGTATCGGCATGGGCGGCGGCGCTGTTCGACAGGAAGGCGGCGCGGTCGATCTGGCCGACATGGGCCGAGACGAGGCCGGTATCGACATCCATCTCGACATAGCGATCCTCGCCGCGATCGGGCTCGCAGCCGAGTTTGGTGACGCGGGCCTGGGCCGGGGCGACATTGATACCGATCGACAGATTGTCGTTGGCATGGAGGCCATAGGTCGGCAGCAGGTCGACGTCGAGGCCGAGGACCTGCAGGATGTCGAGCAGGCCATTGACGACGGTGATGACGCCGGACAGCGGCCCTTTCCAGTCGACCCGCAGCAGGATGCGGATCTGCGACGTGCGCAGCAGGTTGTTGCCCGTCCTGATATCGTCTTCGGTGATGACGCGGTAGCCGGTGGGCGGCTGCGCCGGCTCGACGATCGAGACATCGACCGAGGCGCCGAGGAAGGTGCCGAGGTTGACCGTCACCGCGTGCTGGCCGGTGGCGTTTTCCTGCGTCGAAGCCGCCAGGATCGAGGCGGTGATCAGGTCGAAGACATTGACGGGCACGGACAGGCCGGAAGCATTGTTGCCGAGGCCGACGCCGAGCAGGTCGCCCAGCTTCACGTTGACGTCGGACAGGACGAGCAGCGGCAGCTTGGAAATGCCGGGGAAGGCATCGCCGAGGCCGACCCCAAGGCGAACCGCCTTGGAATCGCCATTGGCGGCGTTCTTGGCGATGTCGGCGACGACGCCGAGCACGCCCAGCACGGACGCATCGGCATGCAGCAGCTCGTCGTAATTGCCGACCTCCGCGCCGACCCGGATCGCATATTCGTCGAGAAAGCCGAGCAACTCGACATTGGCGCCGACGAGGCCCTTGTAGTCGAGGACGGAGAGATTGACGTTGCCGCCGAGGAGGGCGCCGAGGATCAGATTGAGCAGGCCGTCGTTCAGATTGGCGAGGCCGCTCGCGATCTTCACCGTGGCATGGCGGCCGGTGGTCATCGCCGTCGAGCGCACGGTGACGTCGATCGGGTCCGCGCCGACGATGCCGGCGAAGAAACGGGGCGAATCGTCGGTGGCTTCGAGCCGGATGGCGTTGACGCCGCTGTTGCCCGAGGCGATCGCGGAAAAGCGGCTGCCCAGCGGCCGCCCCCGGCTGTAGTCGCCAAAATCGTAGACATTGACGGCCTCGGCCGTGAAGCCATTGTCCTGAAGCGTCCTGTTGGCGGCGGCGATGGCGGCGGTGCGCTGGCCGGACGAGCCGTCCAGTTCGCGCGCGGCGGAAATGGCGGCCAGATCGAGGGCGGCCTGCAGGCGCTGTCGGGAATAATAGCCATAGCCGAGGTCGACGACCATGGCGACGATGGCGATCAGGACCGGCAGCGCCACCGCGAACAAGAGGGCGGCCGCGCCGCGTTCACGCCTGTTCCTGCCCTGAAACGCCATACTGAAACTCCTGCCGCGATCCCCGGACGAACCTAGGCTGCGGGTTCGCGGGGGATAATCCCGAAATGCAACCAAAACATCCCGATAAGGATGTTATTGCCCCCAAATTGACAATTTATCAATACGAAGCGCGCGTGTGGTCACTGGGCGCGATAGCGGATCGGAACCGGGGCGTTGCCGGTGACGCTCAAAGTGCCGGAGTCGGCATCGAAGCCGATCTGGCCGGTCACCGAAAAGGGGCGTCCATCGGGCTGGCCGCAGGCTTCGGTCAGGATCAGGTCCTTGTCCAGCCGCCAGCGGCAGCGGCCCTTGACCCCGCCGCCCAGTTTGGGGCCGGCGACGAAGGACAGCGTATCGCCGGTGAAATCGAGGAAAATCAGCTCTTTTTGCCGCTCCAGCGTGCCGCGGCTGGTCTCGGTCGCCGCCTTGGCGTCGACGAGGGCCTGATAGGTGGCGTCAACGTCGATGATGTATCGGCCATGGGGGCCGGAAGACCCGGCGATGGCGGGGGTGGCGGCGATCAGGGCCGTGAGCAGCAGCGGAAGACGCATGGAATGCAACCTCGGTCAGGGCGGGCGCCGGGCGCCGGCCATGTGTCGAGGCATAATGGATCGGGTGGTGATATTCATCTGTTTCGGGTGTCATTAAACCCGAAATGGTGAATTCTCCGGAGTCAGCGTCCGGCCATCAGGCCGCGATAGACGTCGAGGGTCGAGGCGACCATGTGTTCCACGGTCCAGACCGCGGCGACATGTTCGCGGCCACGGGCGGCGATGGCCTGGCGCGTGTCGAGATCGAGGGCGAGGGCATCGCCGATCGCGGTCGCCAGGGCGGGAACATCGCCCGGCGGGACGAGAAGGGCGGTCTCCCCCGGCAACACGGTTTCACGGAAACCGCCGTGATCGGTCGCCACCACCGGCTTGCCCATGGCCTGGGCTTCCACCGGAATGCGGCCGAAGGCTTCCGGCTCCAGCGAGGGGGCGACGACGACGTCGGCCAGCATGTAGGCCGCCGCCATGTCGCGGCAATGGCCGACGATGCGCACCACGCCGCCAAGACCGAGGTGGCGGATCTTGTCCTCGAGTTCGGCGCGGTACTTGTTGCGGCCCTGATCGTCGCCGACGATGAAGCAGACGATATCCTGCCGGCCGAGGGCGGCCAGCGCCTCGACGAGGAAGCTCTGGCCCTTCCAGCGCGTCAGGCGGCCGGGCATCAGGACGACGGGCAGGCCGTCGGGCATCCGCCACGCCCTGGCGATGGCGATGACCCGTTCCTGGCTGACGCGGGTGGGGTCGAAGGTGTGGATGTCGATGCCGCGCGGAATGGTCACCAGCCGGCCACGGGCCTCGGGGTAACGCTCCAGCACATGGGCGGCGATGAAGTGGGAATTGGCGATCACCGCGTCGCCCGCCGCCATGATGCCGTTGTAATAGCGCTTGCCGGCGAAATTCTCGGTATAGGTCCCGGCATAGGTCGTGACGAAGGGCAGGCCCTCGGCCCGGGCGGCGGCGCGCGCGCTCCAGGCCGGGGCGCGGGAGCGGGCGTGCACGAGTTCGATCCCCTCGGCCCGGATCACCTCGCGCAGGCGGCGGACATTGCTCCTCATGCGGAACGGATTCTTGGTCGCGAGGGGCAGGGTGATGTGGCGGGCGCCCGCCCGCTCGACGTCATGGACCAGCCGTCCGCCTTCCGAGGCGACGAAGGTTTCCACCCCGGCGGCGACGAGGCCGGCGGCGACATCGACCGCCGTTCGCTCCACCCCGCCCGCGGCGAGGGCGGGCAGCACCTGGAGCACGCGGGGCAACCGGCCCCGGGGCGCCGCCGACGTGGCATCCGCCTCGATGCCGGTATATGTATCGCTCATGAAGACTGCCGATGCCCCTGCCGAATCCGCCATGCCCGACCGTCTGCCCCGAGGCGGCGGAAAGACGATCGCCTATCACACTAAGAACGGGAAATCACCCGCCGTCCTGTTCCTCGGTGGCTTCAAATCCGACATGACCGGAACCAAGGCGACGGCGCTTGATCGTTTCTGCCGCGAAACCGGAAGGGCCTTCACCCGTTTCGACTACGGGGGCCATGGCGCCAGTTCGGGCCGCTTCGCCGATGGCACCATCGGCGGCTGGCTGGATGACGCGCTCGCCATCCTCGACCAGGTGGCGCGGGGGCCGGTCGTCCTCGTCGGCTCGTCCATGGGCGGCTGGATCGCCAGCCTCGTCGCCATCGCGCAGCCGGAGCGGGTCGCCGGCCTCGTCACCCTGGCCGCCGCGCCCGATTTCACCCATCGCCTGATCGAGGGGCGGATGACCCCGGCCCAGCGCGAGGCGCTCGCGCGGGACGGGTTCATCGTCGATCCCTCCGATTACGACCCGGCCGGCTATGAAATCCGCAAGACCCTGCTGGACGAGGGGCGGAATCACCTGATTCTCGGCGGGCCGGTGGCGATCACTTGCCCGGTGCGCATGATCCATGGCACCGAGGACACGGACGTGCCCTGGTCGCTGTCGGCGGAACTGCTGGCGCGGATCGAGAGCGCGGATGCCACCCTGACCCTGGTCAAGGGGGCCGATCACCGTCTGTCGGCGCCGGCCGACATCGCCCGGATGGAAGCGGCGGTCGCCGAACTCGCCCGCTAGGACGGCGGCGCTTTCCCTGAAGCCGGCGGCGCGTTATACCTGCCGATCATGTCCGGATTCCTCGCTTTCCTCGTGCCGCTCGTCATGGTCGCGCTCGTCGTGATTCTCGCCCTGGGAATCACCACCTTGCTGCGCGGCGGACCCGACCGGCGCTTTTCCAACAGGCTGATGCAGCTGCGCGTCGTCGTGCAGGGCGTCGCCCTCGTCCTTTTGCTGCTCACGCTCTATTTCGCCGGGAGGACCTGATGGTCAAGCTCGACAAAATCTACACGCGGGGCGGCGACAAGGGCCTGACCTCCCTCGTCGATGGCAGCCGGGTGGCGAAACACGCGAGCCGTGTCGCCGCTTACGGCGAGGTGGACGAGCTCAATGCGACGATCGGTCTCATCCGGCTCGAAACCGTGGCTCTGGCCGACGTCGATGGGATGCTGGGCCGGATCCAGAACGATCTGTTCGACCTCGGGGCGGATCTCGCGACGCCGGAGGGAATCGAGGGCGCGCTGCGCATCGTCGATGCCCAGGTGACGCGGCTGGAGACCGAGATCGACGCGATGAACGCCGATATCCCGCCGTTGCGCTCCTTCATCCTGCCGGGCGGCAGCCGGGCGGCGGCTTTCGCCCATCTGTCCCGCACCGTGGCCCGCCGGGCCGAGCGGGCGATCAGCGCCCTGGCCGGGGAAGAAGCGATCAACATGGCGGCGCTGCGCTATGTCAACCGCCTGTCCGATCATCTGTTCGTGCTCGCTCGCCATCTGAACGACAAGGGTGCGGCCGATGTTCTGTGGGTGCCCGGCGCCAATCGCTGAGAATTGCGGCAGGCTCCGTGGCCCACGCTTGCCAACGGCGGATTCCCTGCCACTATGCAGCCCTCGGAGGCCGAAGGGTCCCGTGATGCGCCAGTGAGGATCGCGGTTCGTTGACAGGACTGTCATCCCTTCATATGGTGCGCCGCAGTATGGGGGCCGCCCGGCCAGTTGCCGGCAGGTCGGCACCTGCTGCTTCCCCGGGACCGGGTGGTCCTGGTCATGAAGCTGTTTTTCGAGAACAGGGCGGAGCGAATTTCCCATGAAGGTCCTGGTACCCGTTAAGCGGGTGGTCGATTACAACGTGAAGATCCGTGTCAAGGCGGACAATTCCGGCGTCGACCTCGCCAACGTAAAAATGTCCATGAACCCCTTCGACGAGATTTCCGTCGAAGAGGCTATTCGCCTCAAGGAAGCCGGCAAGGCGACCGAGGTGATCGTGGTCTCGATCGGCCCCGCGCAGGCGGCCGAAACCATCCGCACGGCGCTGGCCATGGGTGCCGATCGCGGCATCCTGATCAAGACCGATGAGGACGTGCAGCCGCTGGCCGTGGCCAAGCTGCTCAAGGCCGTCGTCGCCGAAGAGGCGCCGGGTCTCGTCATCGTCGGCAAGCAGGCGATCGACGACGATTCGAACCAGACCGGCCAGATGCTGTCGGCGCTGCTCGGCTGGGGTCAGGCGACCTTCGCGTCCAAGATCGTGATCGGCGACGGCTCGGCCGACGTCACCCGCGAAGTGGACGGCGGTCTCGAGACCCTGACCCTGAAGCTGCCGGTGATCGTCACGTCGGATCTGCGTCTGAACGAGCCGCGCTATGCCTCGCTGCCCAACATCATGAAGGCGAAGAAGAAGCCGCTGGCCGAGAAGACCCCGGCCGACTACGGCGTCGACGTCGCCCCGCGCCTGAAGACCCTGAAGGTCGAAGAGCCGCCGAAGCGCACCGCCGGCATCAAGGTGCCCGACGTCGCGACCCTCGTCGCCAAGCTGAAGACCGAAGCGGGAGTGATCTGAGATGGCGATTCTCGTCCTTGCGGAAAATGACGCCGCTGGCCTGAAGCCGGCGACCCTGAATGCCGTGACCGCGGCCAAGGCCATCGGCGGCGACGTCCATGTGCTGGTCGCCGGTGAAGGCGTCGCCGCCGCCGCCGCCGAAGCCGCCAAGATCGACGGCGTGGCCAAGGTGCTGACCGCCGACGACGCGGCCTATGCCCATCGTCTGGCCGAGCCGCTGGCCGCCCTCGTGGTCTCGCTCGCCGGCGCCTATGACTATATCGTCGCGCCCGCCACCACCTCGGGCAAGAACGTCACGCCGCGCATCGCCGCGCTGCTCGACGTCGCGCAGATCTCGGAAATCGTGAAGGTCGTCTCGGCCGATACGTTCGTCCGTCCGATCTATGCCGGCAACGCCCTGGCGACCGTGCAGTCGTCGGATGCCAAGAAGGTGATCACCGTCCGCACCACCGCCTTCCCGGCCGGTGGCACCAGCGGCTCGGCCCCCATCGAGGCCGTCGCCGCCGCCGGCAATCCGGGCCTGTCGAGCTTCGTCGGCGCCGAGCTGTCGAAGTCGGAACGTCCGGAACTGACCGCGGCCCGCATCGTCGTTTCGGGCGGTCGCGGCATGCAGTCGGGCGACAATTTCCACCTGCTCGACAAGATCGCCGACAAGCTGGGCGCCGCCGTCGGTGCCTCGCGCGCCGCGGTCGATGCCGGCTTCGTGCCGAACGACTATCAGGTCGGCCAGACCGGCAAGATCGTCGCCCCCGAGCTTTACATCGCCGTCGGGATTTCGGGTGCCATCCAGCACCTCGCCGGCATGAAGGACTCGAAGGTGATCGTCGCCATCAACAAGGACGAAGAGGCGCCGATCTTCCAGGTTGCCGACTACGGCCTCGTCGCGGACCTGTTCAAGGCCCTGCCCGAGCTGGAAGCGGAACTGTCGAAGTAACGCGACTTATTTGTTAGGCTTATCGTAACGCGGACAGCAGACGGGGTAGATGGAATGGCGCTCAAGACGATCGGTGTCATCGGTGCCGGCCAGATGGGCAATGGCATCGCCCATGTCTGCGCCTTGTCCGGTTACGATGTGTTCCTGATGGATGTCAGCCTCGAGCGGGCCAAGGCCGCGCTCGAGGTCATCCAGGGCAACCTGGGTCGCCAGCTGGCCAAGGGGACCATCACGGAAGCTGCCCGTGATGTCGCCCTGAAGCGCATCATGCCGACCGACAGTCTCGACCAGCTCGGGGTTTCCGACCTCGTGATCGAGGCGGCTTCGGAAAACGAGGCGGTGAAGAAGCAGATCTTCACCAATCTCTGTCCCAAGCTGAAGGATTCGGCGCTGATCGCGAGCAACACCTCGTCGATCTCGATCACCCGCCTCGCGGCGATCACCGACCGGCCGGAACGCTTCATGGGCGTTCACTTCATGAACCCGGTGCCGGTCATGAAACTGGTCGAGCTGATCCGGGGCATCGCCACGGACGAGAGCACCTATCAGACCATCCGCGAATTCGCCGTGGCGATCGGCAAGACGCCGACCGCGGCCGAGGATTTCCCCGCCTTCATCGTCAACCGCATCCTGCTGCCGATGATCAACGAGGCGGTCTATACGCTCTACGAGGGTGTCGGTTCGGTCGACGCGATCGATACCGCCATGCGCCTCGGCGCCAATCACCCCATGGGTCCGCTGCAGCTGGCCGACTTCATCGGTCTCGACACCTGCCTCGCGATCATGCAGGTGCTGCACGAGGGTCTGGCCGATTCCAAATACCGGCCCTGTCCCCTGCTGGTGAAATATGTCGAGGCCGGCTGGCTGGGGCGGAAGTCCCGCCGCGGCTTCTACGACTACCGGGGCGAGCACCCGGTTCCGACCCGCTGATTCCGCTGCCCTTCCATATCGAGTGCCGTCAGCCCTGGCTGGTGGCCGATCTGGGCGGGCCTTGCCGGGTCTTGAGCTGGGCGCCGCACCGGCCCGGATTTCAGGAGGCGCGGCGCGTGGTCTGGCGCGAAGTGCGCAATGCCGACCTCACCCCCGATGTCGATCCCCTGGCGTTGCTGCGGGACGGACTGGCGGCCCTTGGCGCGCTTGATGCCGTCGCCATGATGACCTCCCGCGATATTCGCCGCCATTTCACAGGCCATGCCGAGGTCGAGGGCGTCGCCGCCGCTTGCCTCGCGACGATCGGTCTCGGCAATGGCGAGCGGGTGGGGCGTCGGCGCCATGCGCGGCCGCCCGGATACGGCACGGTCAACATGCTGGTCCATGTCTCGCAAGGGCTCGACGATGCCGCCCTGCTGGAAGCCCAGTCGGTGGCGGCGCAGGCCCGCACCCTCGCGATCATCGAGGGCGATTACCGCCCGGATCCCGACCGGCCGCCGATCACCGGGACCGGAACCGACTGCATCGTCCTGACCTGCCCGGCGGCCGGGCCACGGGTAGCCTATGCCGGGCTGCACACGGCCATCGGCGAAGCGATTGGCGCGGCGGTGCTGGGCGCCATCCGTGCCGGGGTCGCCGACTGGCTGGCGGAACGGGCACTGGACAAATCGGGCGCCGCTGCCGTCTGATAGCGCCGCTGCCCCTCCGGCACCGGGAAGAATGACCATGACTCAGGAAGGCCGCTCGCCCCGGCTCGCCGTGCTGATCGACGCGGACAATGCCTCGCCCAAGATCGCGGACGGGCTGTTCGAGGAAATCGCCCGTATCGGCGAAGCCAGCGTCCGCCGCATCTATGGCGATTTCTCGGTCTCCCGCTCCAAGGGTTGGGCCGACATCCTGACCCGCCACGCCATCGTGCCGCAGCAGCAGTTCGCCTATACGACGGGCAAGAACGCCTCCGACATCACCCTGGTGATCGATGCCATGGACCTGCTGCACAGCGGCCGATTCGACGGTTTCTGTCTTGTCTCCTCCGACAGTGATTTCACCCGTCTGGCCTCGCGCATCCGCGAACAGGGCGTCGATGTCTTCGGCTTCGGCGAACAGAAGACGCCGGAAAGTTTCCGCCAGGCCTGCCGGCGCTTCATCTACACGGAAAATCTGCTCGGCGGGGCTGGTCCCGCCGAAGCCAAGGCGGCGCGACCGTCGAAGGCAGCCGAAGACCTGATCCGCAAGGCCCTGTCGCAGGAGGAAGGCGACGAGGGCTGGGCCACCCTGGGGGCGATCGGCAAGCAGCTGGCCAATCTGGCGCCGGATTTCGATTCGCGGACCTATGGCTTCAAGAAATTGAGCGATCTCGTGCGCAGCATCGATGCGTTCGAGATCGGCCAGACCGAAGGCGGTCACCTTCAGGTCCGGGTCGCCCCGAAGGACGTTCCGACGGCCAAGCCGAAGGCTACCGGTCAGCGCCGCCGCAAGCCTAGATCAGCGACCGGATCTTCTGACTGAGGGCATCGGTCATCAGCGGTTTCTCGACGATGGCGGCGCCCATCAGGCGCGCGCGGCGGCGGCAGCGCGCATCGGGTTCGGTGGTGATCAGGATGGCGGGGGCGATGGCGCCGCGTCGGCGCAATTCCGCCAGAAGCTCAAGGCCGTCGATCGGGGCCAGCATGAAATCGATCACGAAGCAGCGGACCTGATCCAGTTCGCCGTCCGCCAGCACCGCCGCTTCCGACATATAGGTGCGGGTGGCGTAGCCTTCGGTCTCAAGCGCGAAGGACAGGGCGTCAAGGAGGGCGGCATCATCCTCGATGACAACGATCCTGGGCCTTGCGTCATTGGGCATGGGGGGGCCCCGGCTTGTGAGAGCGGCGGTATCCATGGGGATATGACAACAGATCAGGCCAGACCTGCCATTGATCCAGAACAATGACGGGGCATACGTAGTTCCCCTTATGCGCCCGCCCGGAATGTCCCGCGGCCGCGCGGACAGGTAGCTTTCCCTCAACAGCCAAAGGGAATCGCCGATGTTCGCCACCAGCCAGATCCTTACCGCCCCGAACACCGTCCCGGCCGTCCTCGCGGTCTTTCCGCAGACCTCGGTCGTCACCGACGACGACCTGCCGCTCGACGGCGGCCAGCTGATGCATTTCACCAAGGGCGCCGAGATCTTCGGCCAGGGCGAGAAGGCGGATTGCCTCTACAAGGTGATCTCGGGCTGGGTCCGTACCTACCGCATCCTGCGCGACGGCCGCCGGCAGATCGAAGGCTTCCACCTCGCCGGTGAATATTTCGGCATGGAGGCGGGGGCCGCTCACCGCGCCTCGGCCGAAGCCCTCGGCGGCGCCACCATCCTCGTCGTTCGCCGCGCCCATCTGAACGAGGCGGCGGCCCGCCAGGGCGATGTCGCGACGACCCTGTTCCGCCTCGCCGTCCAGGGCCTGCAGCGCAGCCAGGAGCATGTCGCCATGCTCAGCCACAAGAGCGCCTGCGAACGGGTCGCCGGCTTCCTTCTCGACATGGTCGAGCGGGCGGACGCCGACCGGCGGCTGGACCTGCCCATGAGCCGGCAGGACATGGCCGACTACCTGAGCCTGACCATCGAGACCGTGTCGCGCACCCTGAGCCAGTTGCAGGCCGACGGCCTCATCTCCATCCCCCAATCCCGCACCATCGTCATCGAGGACCGCGAAGCCCTCGAGGACATGTGTGAGTAGGGCGGGACGACGGCGCCGCCATCCGCCCCCGCCCCCAAAGGGCGGCGCCGTCGGTTAATCACTTAACGAATATTGAAATTGAAGGGCCGAGGGGCCTATAACTCCGATATACCTCTTCCCGGAGTTCCGACCATCGTGACGGGTCAGCCCGAACCGCCCATTGCCCCGCAGGATATTTGCGATCGCTTGCCGCTGATCGGCGAACTGGCCCCGGATTTCCAGGCTCGTTCCACCAGAGGGCCGCTGACGCTGTCGGATTATCGCGGCCGCTGGCTGGTGCTGATGTCCCATCCCGCCGATTTCACCCCGGTCTGCACCTCGGAATTCGTCGCCCTCGCGAGGTCCGCCGAGCGTTTCAAGCGCCTTGGCTGCGAACTCGTCGCCCTTTCGGTCGACAGTCTGTTCGCCCATATCGCCTGGGTGCTGGCGATCGAGGAAAAATTCGGTGTAACCGTGGACTTTCCCATCGTCGAGGATGTCTCGCTGGTGATTTCCCGCGCCTTCGGCATGGTTCATCCCGGGGCGGCGACGACGGCGACGATCCGCGCCGTCTTCGTCATCGATCCGGCCGGGGTCGTCCAGGCGATCCAGTATTATCCGATGGCGGTTGGCCGTTCGGTCGATGAACTGCTGCGTCTCGTCGCCGCCCTGCAGGCGGCGTCGGGCAGCGAATGTTCCGTGCCCGCCGACTGGCGCGAGGGTGATTCCGTGCTGGCGCCGCCGCCGGTCGGGCTTGACGAGGCACGGCTGCGCAAGGCCCGGCCCGACAGCCGCGACTGGTATTACGGCGCCGCCGTGGCGCCCGAGCCGGCGCCGCGCGGCGGCAAGGGGCGCGGGCGATGAGCGGCGGGCGCAAGGGCGATGAACTGCTGCCCATGGCCGACAGCGCGGCGGAGTTCCTGAAGGTTCTCGCCAACGCCAACCGGCTGATGATCGTCTGCCATCTGCTGGACGGCGAGGCCTCGGTCGGTGAACTGGAGACCCAGCTCGGCATTCGCCAGCCGACCCTGTCGCAACAGCTGGGCATCCTGCGCGAAGCCGGCATCGTCATCGGCCGGCGCGAGGCGAAATCGGTGATCTACCAGCTGTCGGACGAGCGGGCGCGGCCGCTGATCGCCGTGATGAACCAGCTGTTCTGCGGTGGCGCCCCGGCCGAGGCGGCGCCGCCCCGCCCCGCCGCCCCGCCGCCGCGCGGCCCCTCGCTCGGCGAGGCCGCCGCTTTCCCGACGGTCCGCCGTCCGCAGCGCAATCCGGTCGGTTGAGCCGCCGGGGCATTTGCTCCGCGAGCGCCTGACGATCCGCCATGGCCCGGGATGGCGGGAGCATCGCGCCACGCTCTTACATTATATAATTTACGCAAATATATATTGAAAATATGCGATCAAGTCCTATCTTGCAGGGGTGACCGGCACCGGATGCGACCGTTCCCTGTTGTCCCGGCCCCGAAATTCGGGCGCCAGGCATCGATCCCTGGCGTTCGACAGCCGATGCGATGTGATTTCATATTGATTTTAACTTTATGAAATCATAGATAATACAGTTATAAAAAGGCGTGTGCCGCCCAGGAGCTGAAGCCATGAAGCCCGTTGTCCATTCCTTCTTCGACGAGCCAACCTTCACCGTCAGCTATGTGGTCGAGGATCCGGCGACCAAGGTCGCCGCCATCGTCGATTCCGTCCTCGATTACGATCCGGCCTCGGGCCGCACCTCGACGGCTTCGGCCGACCAGTTGATCGCCCTCGTGAAGGCGCGGGGCCTGACGGTCGAATGGCTGCTGGAAACCCATGTCCACGCCGATCACCTGTCGGCCGCGCCCTACCTGAAGAAGGTTCTGGGCGGCAAGATCGCCATCGGCGCCAACATCAAGGTGGTGCAGGGCATTTTCGGCAAGGTGTTCAACGCCGAGCCCGAATTCGCCACCGATGGCCGTCAGTTCGACAAGCTCTTCGTCGATGGCGATACGTTCAAGGTCGGCGCGATCGAGGGTCGGGTGCTGCACACCCCGGGTCATACGCCGGCCTGCCTGACCTATGTCATCGGCGATGCCGGCTTCGTTGGCGATACGCTGTTCATGCCCGACTATGGCACCGCGCGCTGCGACTTCCCCGGTGGCGACGCCTCGACGCTGTTTCAGTCCATCCGCAAGATCTTCGCCCTGCCGGATGAAACCCGGCTGTTCATGTGCCACGACTACAAGGCCCCGGGCCGCGAAACTTACGCCTGGGAAACCACGGTCGGCGCCGAGAAATCCGCCAATGTCCATGTCCACGAGGGCGTCGCGGAAGGCGATTTCGTCGCCATGCGGAAAGCCCGAGATGCCACCCTGTCGATGCCTCGGCTGATCCTGCCATCGGTGCAGGTGAACATGCGCGCGGGCGAGCTGCCGCCAGCCGAAAGCAACGGTACACGTTACCTGAAAATCCCCCTGAACGCTCTCTGAGAGGAGTGTCTGATCATGAACACGAACATCGGAGCCCTGGATCGCGTGCTGCGCGTCATCGCGGGACTCGTGCTGCTCTCCCTCCTGTTCCTGCTGGACGGCGAGGCCAAGTGGTTCGGCCTGATCGGCATCGTGCCGCTGGCGACAGCGGCGATGTCGTGGTGCCCGCTCTATACCCTGCTGGGCATCCGCACCTGCCGGACAAACGGGCGCTGACATGCAGGCGCTGAAGCAGATCAGCCCGGATCTGGCTGTAACCGGACAGATCCTGCCCGACGACGTGACGGATCTCGCCGGCCGGGGCTTTGCCATGATCGTCTGCGACCGGCCGGACGGCGAGGACCCGGGCCAGCCCGATTTCGCCACCGTCGCCGCAGCAGCCATCAGGGCCGGGCTCGAGGCGCGGCACATTCCGATCACCTCGCCCGCGGCCGCCGATGCCGCCACCGTGGGGGCCTTCGCCAAGGCCCTGGCCGAGGCGAAGGGGCCGGTGCTGGCCTATTGCCGGACCGGCAATCGCTGCGCCGTCCTCTGGGCGCTGGGTCTCGCCGGCAGCAAACCGGCCGACGAAATCATCGGCACCGCCGCCGCGGCGGGTTGCGATCTTTCGGGTCTCCGGCCGCGCCTCATCTGATCCTGTCCACCCAACGATAAAAGCTCGGGGGAGCCCCATGGAAAGCCTGAAGAAACTGACGCCCTTCCTGTCCGTCACGCCGCAGATCAACGCGGGCGATGTCGGCACGCTTTCCGCGCTGGGCTTCCGCTCGATCATCAACAGCCGGCCGGACGGCGAGGCGCCGGACCAGCCGCCCTCGGCCGAGATCGAGGCGGCGGCCAGGCGCCTTGGCCTCGCCTATCGCCATGTTCCGGCGATCTCGGGCAATGTCTCGGACGAGGCGGTGGCGGATTATGCCGCCGCCCTCGCCGAGTTGAAGGCGCGCACCGGCGATGTGCCCGGCGCGATCGGGACTTTCGAGGAGGCTGCGGGCAAGCCCGAGGCGGCGCTGCAGGCGAACAAGCGCCTCGGCGATCTTTATGCCGGCATCGCCTCCGACCAGTTGGCGCTCGGCTACTACGCCAAGGCGATCGAGCAGCCGGTCCGCAGGCCCGAGGACGAGGCGCTGCGCGCCGCCGCCCGCACGGCGCGCGACGCGCAGATCCGCAGGATGGCGCCGCCGAAATAGCGCGCTCCGCTCTTTTTGCGCAGGGCCGGTGGCGTAGAGGCGCTACCGGCAGGCAATGCCAT
>JAOZVS010000135.1 GCA_025869435.1 Zavarzinia sp. | reverse complement strand
GGCCTGGGCATGGCGCCAATGTCCCGCGCCCGTCGGTCGAGCGCGTTCGGATGAAATCGGATGGAAAATGCCGCCGGAATGGGCGTCAGGGCCGGCAGCCCCCGGAGCATATGCCCCGGGAGGCCGGAAGCGCGGGACCTACATGGCGCCGCAGTCGTTGCCGATCAACTGGTCGGCGACCACCTTCTGCTCGGCCGAGAGACTGTCGTAGAGGGCGACCGTCGCCTCGCGCGTCGATTTCAGAAGATCGATCATGGTTTCCATGGCGGCAATGCGCAGGTCCAGCCGATCGATGGCGGTGCCATTGGCCTTCGCGTCCATCATCGCGTCATGGTTGCCCAGACGGCCGGCGGCCCTGTTCTTCACCGTATCTTCATAGGCGGCCCAGACCTTGGCTTGCGCCTCGGTGATGCCGAGCTGGGCCTTGAGATAGGCAAGGCGGGCATCGATCATCGCCCCCATGCCCATGCCCCGGCGTCCCATGCCGGGGCCGCCACCCTGGCCCATGCCCATGCCACCCGGGCCCATGCCACCCGGACCCATGCCGCCCGGGCCCATCATGCCCATGCTCGGACAGGTGCCGCCGATCATGCCATAGCCGCCGCCCGGTCCACCGGATTGGGCCGCGACCGGGGTCGCGATCAGCAACACGGCCGCCAGAGCCAGTGCCGATTGTCGGGAAATGAGGTTCATCGTTCTTGTCCTTGTCTCGTGAATGCCCGCTCCCGCCAGTCCGGCCCGATGGGAGTGCGGCGTCATTGACACAGGTCAAGCCTCACCGAATGAGATCACCCCTCCGAGGCCGGGCCGAGAACCTCGTCCGTGTGCTGGCCAAGCGACGGCGCCGGCCGATCGAGCACGAGGGGGCTGCGCGAGAAGCGGATGGGCGTGCGCACGCCCGGCACCGGCGCCCCTCCGAAATCGAGTTCCAGCTGCATGTGACGGTGCTGGACCTGCGGATCGGCGAAAACCTGCGCCACCGTGTTGATCGGCCCCGCCGGCACGCCGACCTTCTCGAAAGCGGCGAGGAGATCGTCGCGCTTCATCCCCGCCATCCGGGCGGCGAGCATGGGGATCAGCTCGGCGCGGTTGCGCACCCGGTCGGCATTGGTGCTGAAGCGGGGATCGGTCGCGAGTTCGGGCAGGCCAAGGGCTTCCACCGCCTTGCGGAATTGCCCGTCGTTGCCGACGGCGAGGATCAGGTGGCCGTCCGAAGCGGAAAAGGCCTGATAGGGCACGATGCTGGGATGGGCATTGCCCTGGCGGGTCGGCACCGTGCCGGTCGTGAGGTAAGCATGGGCATGATTGCCGAGGATCGCCACCTGGGTATCCAGCAGGGCCATGTCGATATGCTGGCCAAGGCCGGAGCGTTGACGCTCCGCCAGCGCGGCCTGGATCGCGACGACGGAATAGACCCCGGTGAAGAGATCGACGAGGGGCACGCCCACCCGCTGCGGCTCGCCTTCCCTCTCGCCGGTCAGGCTCATGATGCCGCCGAGGCCCTGGATCATCAGGTCGTAGCCGGCGCGCTTGGCATAGGGCCCATCCTGGCCGAAACCGGTGATCGAGCAATAGACGAGGCGGGGATTGATCGCGGCGAGGCTGGCATAGTCGAGCCCATAGCGGGCAAGGCCGCCGACCTTGAAATTCTCGATCAGCACGTCGGCTTCGGCGACCAGCGCGCGCACCGCCACCTGACCTTCCGGCGTCGCGATATCAACGGCGACCGAGCGTTTCCCCCGGTTACAGGAATGGAAATAGGCGGCGCCGAGGCTGGAGCCGTCGGCCGCCGGTATGAAGGGCGGACCCCAGCCCCGCGTGTCGTCCCCCTCCCCCGGTTTTTCGATCTTGATCACGTCGGCGCCGAGGTCGGCCAAGATCTGGCCGGCCCAGGGACCGGCCAGGATGCGGGCCAGTTCGACGACCTTCAGTCCGGCGAGGGGGGCGTCCGACATGATCAGAAGAACGCCTGAAGGCCCGTCTGCGCCCGGCCGAGGATCAGGGCGTGAACGTCATGCGTGCCCTCGTAGGTATTGACGGTTTCGAGGTTCAGCAGGTGACGGATGACATGGAATTCGCCCGAGATACCATTGCCGCCATGCATGTCGCGGGACTGGCGGGCGATATCCAGCGACTTACCGCAATTGTTGCGCTTCACCAGCGAGATCGCTTCCGGCAGGACCTTGCCCTCGTCCATCAGGCGCCCGACGCGGAGCGAGGCCTGAAGCCCGAGGGTGATTTCGGTCTGCATGTCAGCGAGCTTCTTCTGGACGAGCTGGGTCTGGGCCAGCGGGCGGCCGAACTGCTTGCGGTCCAGTGTATATTGCCGGGCCGCGTGCCAGCAGAATTCGGCGGCGCCCAGCGCGCCCCAGGAAATGCCGTAACGCGCCCGGTTCAGACAGCCGAACGGCCCGCCGAGACCGGAGGCGTTGGGCAGCAGGTTCTCGTCCGGCACGAAGACGTCTTCGAGCACGATCTCGCCGGTGATCGAGGCGCGGAGCGAGAGCTTGTTCTCGATCGCCGGGGTGGAGAAGCCGGCGAAGCCGCGCTCGACCACGAAACCCTTGATCGCATTGTCATGGGCCTCCGACTTGGCCCAGACGACGGCGAGATCGGCGATCGGCGCATTGGTGATCCACATCTTGGAGCCATGCAGGATGTAACCGCCATCGACTTTCTTCGCCCGCGTCCGCATCCCGCCGGGATCGGAGCCGTGATCGGGCTCGGTCAGGCCGAAGCAGCCGACCCATTCGCCGGTGGCGAGTTTCGGCAGATATTTCTTGCGCTGAATCTCGCTGCCATAGGCGTAAATGGGGTGCATGACGAGGGACGACTGCACGCTCATCGCCGAGCGATAGCCGGAATCGACCCGCTCCACTTCCCGCGCGGCGAGACCATAGGCGACATAGGATGCGGCCGAGCCGCCGTATTCCTCCGGCAGGGTCGAGCCGAGGAAACCGAGTTCCCCCATCTCGCTCATGATCTCGCGGTCGAAACGCTCGTCCCGGAAGGCCGAGAGCACGCGCGGCATCAGCTTTTCCTGGGCATAGGCGCGAACGCTGTCGCGCACCAGGCGCTCGTCCTCGGTCAGTTGCTCTTCCAGAAGGAACGGATCTTCCCAGGCGAAAATGGCGCGCGACGAGGACATGACTCTCTCCAAGGGGCTTGTCTGTCCCGCAGGATGAACCAGCCGGGGGCGTCGGGCAACGAATGATGCGGCATCAAGTTGATGACTCTTCCTCATCAAGTGAGCTACCGTCAAACCCACCTCGTCGTTCCGGCGAAGGCCGGAACCTTTATCCGATGGGGCGCCTCTTCGGCACAAGGTCCCGGCCTTCGCCGGGACGACGAATGATCACTCATGAGCCCCCATGATGACCGACAGTTTCAGCCGCCGCCTGATCCCGCCACTCGGCAGTCTCGTCGCCTTCGAGGCGGCGGCGCGGCTGGGCAGTTTCACCAAGGCGGCGACGGAGCTGAACCTGACGCAAGGCGCGGTCAGCCGCCAGGTGAAGGACCTCGAGGCGCGCCTTGGCCTCGCGCTGTTCGAGCGGCGGCGCCAGCGCGTGCATCTGACCGAGGCCGGCCGTTTCTATGCCGAGTCCATGCGCGACACGCTCGCCCGCTTCGCCTCGGCCACGGCGCAGACCATCGCCTTCAAGGGCAAGGGCGGCACCCTCGACCTCGCGATCCTGCCGACCATCGGCACCCGCTGGCTGATCCCTCGCCTGCCCGATTTCTTTCGCCAGCATCCGGAGGTGACGATCCGTTTTTCGACCCGCCTCCGCCCCTTCGATTTCGAGCGCGAGGGCCTCGATGCCGCCATCCATTTCGGCGACGCCCATTGGCCGGGCGCCGTGCTGCATCCCCTGATGGGCGAGGTGTTGGTGCCCGTCGCCGCCCCCGCCCTGATCGCCAGCGAGGGCTGGCGGCGACCGCAGGACCTCGCCCGGGCCACGCTCCTCGTCCAGGCGACGCGGCCCAAGGCCTGGGGCGAATGGTTCGAGAGCCAGGGCATCGAAGCCCAGCCCGGCCAGCCGCGCATTTCCTTCGAGCAATTCGCGCAAGTGCTGCAGGCGGCGGTCGCCGGCCTCGGCGTCGCCCTCGCCCCGCAGGTGCTGGTCGCCGACGAGATCGGAAGGGGCGAATTGTCGGTGCTGTTCGACGCCAGGGTCACCAGCCAGCAGGGCTATTTCTTCGCCTATCCGGAAGCGAAACGTGGCCTGCCCGCCCTGATCGCCTTCCGCGACTGGCTGCTCAGCGTCTCTCCACCCCGCACCAATCCGCCATGAACAGCGCGAGGACCTGGGCGACCTCGATCATGGTCGAGAGTTCGACCCATTCGTCGATACCGTGGATGCTGCCGGCCCTGGGGCCGTAGCAGGTCGCCGGCGTATCACCGTAAAGGATGAAGAAACGGGCATCGGTCGTCGCGGTGGAGGCGAGTTCGATGATCGGTTTTCCGCTCACCGCCTCATGGGCGCGGCGAAGGCCGACGAGCAGCGGGTCCTGCGGGTCGATGGCGCAGCCCTCGGCCTGAAAGCCCTTGTAGCGGATCTTCACCTGCGCCCCGCGCAAGGGGGGTCGCTCCGCCACCGCCGCCGCGATCGCCGCCTCCAGCGCCTGCTTCACGCCTGAAATCGTCATGCCGGGATAGAAGCCGACACGGACGTCGATCGAAGCGGCGCAAGGCACAGACGACGGCCATTCGCCGCCCGAAATCCGGCCCAGGTTGAAATTCACCGGATGCTTGTGATCGCGGTAGCAGGCATGGCGGAAACCGGGCGCGTTCCAGGCCGCCTCCACCCCGCGCAGGGCATCGAACAGGGCATAGACCGCCTCGATCGCATTGGTCCCGGCCGATGTGTCCAGCACATGGGCCGGCTTGCCGACCAGATCGACGCTCAGCCACATCACGCCCAATTGCGCGATCAGCAGGCTCTGGTCGAAGGGCTCGGGGATGATGGCGGCATCGGCCCGGTAGCCCCGGGCGAGACAGGCGAGGGCGCCATTGCCCGTGCATTCTTCCTCGATCACCGATTGCAGATAGACCGGCGCCGCCGGCTGCAGGCCAAGACGCGCCAGGGCATCGAAGGCCATGCAATAGGCGGCGATGCCCGCCTTCATGTCGCCCGCGCCCCGACCGTAGAGCTTGCCGTCCTCTATCCTCGGAACGAAGGGCGGCGTGGTCCAGAGCGCTTCCGGCCCGGTCGGCACCACGTCGATATGGCCGTTCAAGATCAGCGACTTGCCCGTCGCCGCCTTCGGCACATGACGCCCGACGACATTCTCCCGCCCCTTGTAGACATCGATCACCGGCGGCGAGAAACCCGGCAGGTCCCGGATCGCGGCCAGATCGATCTCGAACCGGTCGACGTCGAGACCCATGTCGGCGAACCGCTCGGCCATCAGGGCTTGCGCGCCCGCCTCCTCGCCCAGCACGCTGCCCTCGCGCACCAGATCGGCCAGAAGGACCGTGCCTTCATCGGCGAGACTGGCGACGGCATTCTTGATGTCGGCGGAAAGCGCGGGATCGAGGCTCATTTTCGGTCACTCCCAGGGCCGGTGTTTCCCTCCTCACCCAACCCTCTCCGCCCTCTGGGGGGAGAGGGCCGGGGTGAGGTGGGAAGGCTCCGCCATTTCAAACAACTTCCCCCGCCAGCCGCCGGAAATCCTCGCCGTCGATCTGGTGAATGAGATCGTCGGCGGCATGGCGGAAGCCGGCGCGGGCATAGAAACCTTGCGCCGCGATATTGGCGGCATCGACCGACAGGCGGATATAGGCGCCGCCCTTTTCCGCCGCGCGCGCGGCGCAGGCCGCGAGCAGGCGCCGGCCCCAGCCGCCGCCCCGGCAGGCGGGATCGACATACAGGTCCTGAACATAGGCCCCGGGCCGCCCGCGCCAGGTCGAGAACGAGCGGAAATAGAGGCAGAGGCCGACCGGCCGCCCCCCCTCCTCCGCGATCAGCGCCTCGAACGCGGGGTCGGGACCGAAGCCCCAGCGCCGCAAATCCTCAACCGTGCCGGCGATCTTATGCGCCTGACCGAGCACGGCACCGATGCCGAGGATCATGGCATGGATCGCCTCGGCATCCGCGATGGTGGCGAGGCGGATCAAAACGCCACCCGATCCCCGCCCTTGAGGCCGAGGATGGCGCGGGCGTCGTCCGGGGTCGCGATTTCCAGCGACAGGCTTTCCAGGATGTCGCGGATGCGCGCGACCTGTTCCGCGTTCGATTTCGCCAGCCGGCCGCGGCCCAGCGTGATGCTGTCCTCGAGGCCGACGCGGACATGGCCGCCCATGATCGCGCTCATGGTGACCAGCGGCATCTGGTGCCGGCCTGCGCCGAGGACCGAGAACTGGTAATCGTCGCCGAACAGCTTGTCGGCGATCCGCTTCATGTGGATGAGGTTTTCCGGGTCCGGCCCGATGCCGCCGAGGACGCCGAGCACGAACTGGATGAACAGCGGCGCCTTGACGAGCCCCCGGTCGCGGAAATGGGCGAGGGTGTAGAGATGGCCGACGTCGTAACACTCGAACTCGAACTTGGCGCCGCAGCCCTTGCCCAGCCTGTCGAGAATGCCTTCGATATCCTTGAAGGTATTCTTGAAGATCGTGTCGCGGGTGTTCTCCAGCAGCTTCGGCTCCCAGTCGAACTTCCACTCGGTGTAACGCTCGACCGCCGGGAACAGGCCGAAATTCATCGAGCCCATGTTGAGGGAGCACATCTCGGGGCTGGCGCGGAGGGGTGCCGCCAGCCGCTCGTCCAGGGTCATCGCAGACGATCCGCCGGTCGTTATGTTGACGACCGCATCGCAGGCCTGGCGGATGCGCGGCAGGAACTGCATGAAAACGTCCGGATCCGGGCTCGGCCGTCCATCCTTGGGGTCGCGGGCGTGAAGATGCAGGATGGCGGCCCCGGCCTCCGCCGCCTCGATCGCCTGCGCCGCGATATCGTCCGGCGTATAGGGCAGATAGTCGCTCATGGTCGGGGTGTGGATCGAGCCGGTGACGGCGCAGGAAATGACGACCTTGCGGGCAGCCATGATCATAGTCCTCTGGGCAGGTCGAGTTCGCGGGCGAGGGTGTCGAGGCTGTCCTCGATGATCGCCATCATCTCGTCGACCTGCGCCGGCGTGATGATCATCGGCGGGCAGACCAGGAAATGGTCGCCCTCGTTGCCGCCGCGGGTCCGCCGCGAATAGATGATCAGGCCCTTGTCATAGGCGATATCGATGATCCGCTGATAGGCGTTCAGATGGGCCGGCAGGGGTAGCATCGTCTCCGGGTCGGCGACCATCTCGGCCGCCAGCAAGAGGCCCTTGCCGCGCACATCGCCGATGAAGGGAAAGCGCGGCTTCAGCCCTTCAAGCCTATCGCGGATCACCTCGCCCATGCGGGCGGCGTTGCCGATCAGGTCTTCCTTCTCCATCACCTCGAGCACGGCGAGACCGGCGGCCGAGGCGAGCGGATTGCCGGCATAGGTAAAGCCGTGCAGGAAGCCGCCCTTCTCGAGCACGGGCTGCACCATCCAGTCGGGCGCGAGCATGGCGCCCAGCGGGCAATAGCCGGAGCCGATGCCCTTCGAGAGGGCGATCAGGTCGGGCCGGCCGGGCCAATGATCGCCGCCGAGGAATTTGCCGGTGCGCCCCGCCCCGCTCATCACCTCGTCGTGGATCAGGATGACGCCGTATTTGCTGCAGATCTCGCGCACCCGCGGGTAATAGCTGTCGGGCGCGACCAGGGCACCCGTGGAGGCCCCGCCCACCGGCTCCATGATGAAGGCGAGCACGGTGTCCGGCCCCTGCGCCCGGATTTCCGCCTCCAGCAAGTCGGCGTAGCGGATGCCGCGCTCTTCCATCGTAAGCTGATCGCGGTCGAGATAGGCGGTGGGCGCCGGGATCTTCGGCATCTCGTGCATCATCGGCGCGAAGGGCGCGGCCAGCGCGGCATAGCCGGTGATGGCGAGCGCGCCCAGGGTACAGCCGTGATACGACGGAAAGCGCGAGATCACCTTGAAGCGCGAGGCTTGGCCGGTCGCGACGGCATATTGCCGAGCCAGCTTCAGGCAGGATTCCACGGCTTCCGAGCCGCCGGAGACGAAGAACACCCGGTTGAATTCGGCCGGCGCCAAGTCGCACAGCCTGGTCGCCAGGTCTTCCGCCGCGTCATTCTCGTAATGCAGACGATAGGCGAAGGTGCATTTGTCCATCTGGCGCTTCATGGCGTCGAGGACGTAGGGGTTGGAATGGCCGATATTGACCACCATGGCGCCCGAAGAGCCGTCGATCCGGCGCCCGCCATATTGATCCCAGATATAGATGCCCTCGGCCCGGTCGACGGGCGGACGGCGCGTGCCGCTCTGGTAGAAGAGATTGGACGGGCGACGGTTGCTGCCGGCTTGAGTCATTTTCGAAAGCGCACCTCAGGTAGGGCCGCCAGAGTGCGCGCCCGAAGTGCCGCTTTCAAGGGGAGGGAAACGCCCCTCGCCGGGCAACTTCGTTGATTGTCTCGAAAACCCGAAAAACATTATAGCCGTGGGCAATGGTTGTCATGATGCAGCGCCATATGCTGCACTGGCGTTACAGGGTTTGGCGGGGATCGGGGTTGGGCATGGAGCCATCGGACAAGGCCGTGAAGGAACATCCGCGCCTGGAATTGAGCGGCATCACCAAGGCGTTTCCAGGCGTCATCGCCAATAGCGACGTCAGCTTCAAGGTCGCGCCCGGCGAAATCCACGCCCTTCTCGGCGAGAATGGCGCGGGCAAAAGCACGCTGGTGAAGCAGATCTACGGCATCCTGAAACCGGATTCCGGCGCGATCGTGTGGGACGGGCGGGAAGTCGACGTCCCCAGCCCCCATGCGGCGCGGACCCTCGGCATCGGCATGGTGTTTCAGCATTTCTCGCTGTTCGAGGCGATGACCGTGCTCGACAATGTCGCCCTCGGCATGGACGACCCGGGCAAGGACCGGGCGGCCCTGGCGAAACGCATCCGCGAGGTCTCGGAATCCTATGGCCTGCCGCTCGATCCCGCCCGCGAGGTTCACACCCTGTCGGTCGGCGAGCGTCAGCGGATCGAGGTCGTGCGCTGCCTGCTGCAGTCGCCCCGCCTCCTCGTCATGGACGAGCCGACCTCGGTGCTCACCCCCCAGGAAGTGGGCAAGCTGTTCGAGACCCTGCGCAAGCTGAAGGCCGAGGGCTGCTCGATCCTCTACATCAGCCACAAGCTGAACGAGATCAAGGAACTCTGCGACCAGGCCACCATCCTGCGCGGCGGCAAGGTGGTCGCCGCCTGCGACCCGCGGGAAGAGACAGCGCGCAGCATGGCGCAGCTGATGATCGGCGCCGAATTCCGCAGCGTCGCGCGACGCGAGGCGGGCAAGGGCACCGGCCCCATCCGCATGGAGTTGAAGGCTCTGTCCATGGCGCCGGAAATGGCCCATGGCGTGCCGCTGAAAAGCATCAACCTGTCGCTTCGCGGCGGCGAGATCCTGGGCATCGCCGGGGTCGCCGGCAATGGCCAGGGCGACCTCCTCGCCGCCATCGCCGGGGAGCGCAAGGCGGCGACGCCGGGCGCCGTGATCGTCGACGGCAAGCCCGTCGGTCGCCTCGGCCCCGCCGCGAGGCGCAAGCTCGGCCTTTGTACCGTGCCCGAGGAGCGGAACGGCCACGGCGCCGTGCCCGACATGTCGCTGACCGACAATGCCATGCTGTCCGCCCACAAGCGCATGGGCTTCATGAAGGGCGGTTTCCTCGACACCGCGAAAGCGCGCGGCTTCGCCGCCGAGGTGATCAAGCGTTTCGACGTGCGAACACCAGGCACCGAAACAGCCGCCGGCAGCCTGTCGGGCGGCAACCTGCAGAAATTCATCGTCGGCCGGGAAATCCTGCAGAAGCCGGAAATCCTCGTCGTCGCCCAGCCGACCTGGGGCGTCGACGCCGCCGCCGCCGCCACGATCCAGCAGGCGCTGGTCGACCTCGCCGGCACCGGCAGCGCCATCCTCGTCATCTCGCAGGATCTCGACGAATTGCTGACCCTGTCGGACCGGATCGCGGTCATTAACGCGGGGCAAGTCTCCGAAGCCATGCCGGCCTCGACCGTCTCGGTCGAGGAGATCGGCCTTCTGATGGGCGGCATTCACGGCACGCCGGAAAAGGGAGCCGCCTGACATGGCCCTGAAGATCGAAGCGCGCCGACAGATCTCGACGCGAATGCTCTATATGACGCCCTTCATCGCCGTCTTCGCCACGGTGGTCGCCGGTTTCTTCCTGTTCATGCTGCTCGGGGCCGATCCCTTCGAGGCGCTCTATGAATTCTTCATCTCGCCGCTCGAGACCAAATACGGCCTCTCTGAACTCGGGGTGAAGGCGGCGCCGCTGATCATGATCGCGATCGGCCTTGCCCTTGGTTACCGCGCCAATATATGGAACATCGGCGCCGAAGGGCAACTGACCCTCGGCGCGGTCTGCGGCGGCGCCGTCGCCCTCGCCTTCTGGGAGGAGACGGGTTTCTACATCCTGCCCCTGATGGCCATCGCCGGCATGGCGGGCGGGGCGGCCTATGCCGCCATTCCCGCCTTCCTGAAGACGAAATTCAACGTGAACGAAATCCTGACCAGCCTGATGCTGACCTATGTCGCCACGCTGTTTCTCGCCGTTCTCGTCTTCGGCCCGCTGAAGGACCCGATGGGCTTCAACTTCCCGCAGTCGCGCATGTTCAGCGACAGCGCGATCCTGCCGATCATCTGGGAAGAGACACGTCTCCATGCCGGCTTCATCGTCGCCCTGCTGGCCGCCGTCGCCGTCTGGGTGCTGCTGACCAGGACCATCATCGGTTTCCAGATCAGGACCCTCGGCTCCGCCCCCGCCGCCGCCCGCTATGCCGGTTTCGACCGCACGAAGCTCACCTGGTTCTGCCTGATGCTGACAGGCGCGCTGGCCGGCCTCGCCGGCACCTTCGAGGTCGCGGGGCCGATCGGCCAGCTCGTGCCCAATATCTCGCCCGGTTACGGCTTCACGGCGATCATCGTCGCCTTCCTCGGCCGGCTGCACCCCCTTGGCATCATCGCCTCGGGGCTTTTGATGGCGCTGTCCTACATGGGCGGCGAGAATGCCCAGATCAACCTGAACCTGCCCCAGGCGGTGACCGGCGTGTTCCAGGGCATGTTGCTGTTCTTCCTGCTCGCGTCCGACTTCCTGGTGCGTTACCGGGTACGTCGCCTGAAACCGCTGGTCGAGGGGGCCTGAGCCATGAATATCGACACAATCCTGCCCATGCTGCTGACCGTCATCGCGGCGGCGACCCCCCTGCTGCTGGCGTCGATCGGCGAACTGGTCACCGAAAAGTCGGGCGTCCTCAACCTCGGGGTCGAGGGCATGATGCTGGTCGGCGCCGTCATCGCCTTCGCGGTCACCGTCGGCTCGGGCAGCGCCCTGCTCGGCATCATCGCGGCGGCTTTCGCCGGTATCACCCTCTCCCTCGTCTTCGGCCTGCTGACCTTGACGCTGATGGCCAACCAGGTGGCGACCGGCCTTGCCCTCACCATCTTCGGCATCGGCGTCTCGTCGCTGATCGGCAGCAGTTACATCGGCACCCCGGTCGAGAAGCTGGGCGCGCTGTCGATCCCCGGCATTTCCGACCTGCCGGTGATCGGCCCCCTGCTCTTCGGCCATGACATCCTGGTCTATGGCTCGGTCGCCATGACCGTGCTGGTCGCCTGGTTCCTGAAATCGTCGCGGGCCGGCCTCATCCTGCGGGCGGTCGGCGAATCCGATCTCTCGGCCCATTCGATCGGCTATGACGTGATCAAGGTGCGCTATCTCGCCGTCATGTTCGGCGGATTGTGCAGCGGCATCGCCGGGGCCTATCTCTCGCTCTCCTACACGCCCATGTGGGTGGAGGGGATGACGGCGGGCCGCGGCTGGATCGCCCTCGCCCTGGTCGCCTTCGCCTCGTGGCGGCCGTGGCGCGTGCTGGGCGGCGCCTATATCTTCGGCGGCGTCACCATCCTGCAGCTTTACCTGCAGGGTTCGGGCGGCATCGGCATCCCGTCGCAGGTCATGAACATGCTGCCCTATCTCGCCACCATCATCGTCCTGACCGTGATTTCGGCCGGCCCCTGGCGGGGCAGGCTGGATGCACCGGCCTGCCTCGGCAAACCCTTCCGCCCGGCAAGCTGATCACCCCTCGTCGTCTCAAACCGCATCCCTCTACCGGAGCCCCAGATGATCAGACCTATCGACCGCCGCACCTTTATCGTCGGCAGCGCCGCCGCCGGCCTGACCCTGGCCAGCGGCCCCCTGCAACGGGCGAGCGCGGCCGACCCGCTGAAGATCGGCTTCATCTATGTCGGCCCGGTCGGCGATTTCGGCTGGACCCATGGCCATGATCTCGGCCGCAAGGCGGTCGAGGCCAAATTCGGCGATCTCGTGAAGACGACCTATGTCGAGAATGTCGCCGAAGGCCCGGACGCCGAGCGCGTCATCCGCAAGCTCGCCGTCGACGGCAACAAGCTGATCTTCACCTCGTCCTTCGGCTACATGGAGCCGACGCTGAAGGTGGCCAAGGCCTTCCCCAAGGTCTTCTTCGAACATGCCACCGGCTTCAAGACCGCGCCCAATCTCTCGGTCTACAACTCGCGCTTCTACGAAGGCCGCGCCGTCGTCGGCCATCTCGCCGGCAGCCTGACCAAGACCGGCAAGATCGGCTATATCGCCTCGGTGCCGATCCCCGAAGTCGTCATGGGCATCAACGCCACCGCGATCTGGGCCCGCAAGATCCGCCCGGATGCCGAGGTGAAGGTGGTCTGGATCAATTCCTGGTACGACCCGGGCAAGGAAGGCGACGCCGCCAAGGCGCTGATCGATCAGGGCGTCGACATCATCACCCAGCACACCGACAGCCCGGCGCCGCTGCAGATCGCCGAACAGCGCGGCATGCTCGGCGTCGGCCAGGCCTCGGACATGAAGTCCTTCGCGCCCAAGGCCCAGCTGACCGCCATCGTCGACGAATGGGGCCCCTATTACATCGAGCGCGCCCAGGCCGTGCTCGACGGCACCTGGAAGACGTCCGACACCTGGCACGGCCTGAAGGAAGGCTATCTGTCCCTCGCCCCCTATGGCGACGCGGTTCCGGCCGAGCTGCGCGCTTCCGCCGACGCGATCAAGGCCGGCATCATCGACGGCTCGATCCATCCCTTCACCGGCCCGATCAAGGATCAGAAGGGTGAAGTGAAAGTCGCCGATGGCGCCAAGCTGGCGGACGGCGAGTTGCTCGGCATGAACTGGTACGTCGAAGGCGTTTCGGCGTAAAACGGCGTTTCCCTCCTCACCCCACCCTCTCCTCCCGGGAGGAGAGGGCTGTTCTCCCTCGCCCCCTTGGGGGAGAGGGCCGGGGTGAGGGGGATTTCCGAGCCCATTCCAGAAGAAGCAACCATGACCCATCCCCGCGCCCTCCGCGGCCGCCTGCTCGACTTCACGGCCGATCCGGCCAGCGCCGGCAAGGGCGCCCTGCGCTACCTCGACGACGGCATCCTGGTGATGGAGGGCGGCCGCATCACCCGGCGCGGCCCGGCCAGCCTGCTGCTGCCGACCCTGGGCGACATGCCCGTCGACGATCATTCGGGCAGGCTGATCCTGCCCGGCTTCATCGACCTGCATATTCATTACCCGCAAAGCCGGGTCATCGCGGCCTTCGGCACCCAGCTGATGGACTGGCTCGAGCGCTATACCTTCCCCGAGGAATCCCGCCTCGCCGATCCGGACGTCGCCTCGGCCATGGCGCGTTTCTTCATCGATGAACTGCTGGCCAACGGCACGACCACCGCCGTCGTCTATGGCACCGTCCATGCCGCCGCCGCCGATGCCTTCTTCGAGGCGAGCGCGGCCGCCCATACCCGCATGATCGCCGGCAAGTCGATGATGGACCGCAATGCCCCGCCCTGGCTGATGGACACGGCCCAGGGGTCTTATGACTCGGTGAAGGACCTGATCGCGCGCTGGCATGGCACCGGCCGCCAGCTCTATGCCGTCACCCCGCGCTTCGCCATCACCTCGACCGACGAACAGATGGAGGCCTGCGCCGCCCTCATGCGCGAGCACGACGGCGTCTATCTCCAGACCCATCTGTCGGAGAACGACAAGGAAATCGCCTTCGTCCGCGAGATCTACCCCTGGGCGAGGAATTACGCCGACGTCTATCGCCACTTCGGCGTGATGGGGCCGCGCTCGCTCTTCGGACACAGCATCCATCTCGACGACAGCGAGGTCGCCATGCTGGCCGACAGCGGCTCGATCGCCGTGTTCTGCCCGACCTCGAACACGTTCCTCGGCTCCGGCCTGTTTGACCGCGACCGGCTGGCGGCGGGGGGCGTGCGGATCGGCCTCGCCACCGATGTCGGCGGCGGCACCTCCTATTCGATGCTGGCGACCGCGGGCGAGGCCTATAAGGTGCTGCAATTGCGCCGGCAGACCCTGCGCCCGCTCGACGCCTTCCACATGATGACGCGCGGCAATGCCGAGGTGCTGGGCCTCGGCCATGAGATCGGCACCCTCGACATCGGGACGGAAGCCGATGTCGTCGTCCTCGACGCCGCGGCCACCCCGGCCATGGCGCACCGCATGACCGCGATCGAGGATGATATCGAGCAGGAACTCTTCGTCCTGATGATCATGGGCGACGACCGCTCGGTCGCCGCCACCTATGTCGCCGGCGAGCGGGCGGTCAGGCCGCGATAAGCTCGAACCTGTCGACGTCGACGACGCCCTTGTCGGTGATCTTCAGATGGGGGATCACCGGCAGCGGCAGGAAGGCCAGCTGCAGGAAGGGCTCGGGCAGCGGGCAGCCCAGTTCGCGCACGACCTTGCGCAGGGCGACGAGGTCGGTGCGCACCCCCTCGAACGGCTTCAGCGAGATGAGACCGGCCATGGGCAGGGCCAGTTCGCCCACCACCCTGCCCCCCACCACGGCGACGAAACCGCCGCCGATCTCGATCAGGCGGTTCACGGCGATGGCCATCTCGGCATCGTCCTGGCCGACGACACAGACATTGTGGCTGTCGTGCCCGACCGAGGAAGCAAGGGCGCCCCGGACAAGGCCGAAGCCCTTGACGAAGCCCCGGCCGATGTTGCGGTTCTTGCCGTGGCGGGCGACGACGCAGACCTTCAGCACGTCGTTTTCCGGATCCGGCAGGCGGATGCCGTCCTTGTAGGGCAGCGTCATGGTCAGGTGAGCGGTGACGACCGAGCCCGCCTCGACCCCGATCACCGCGCCGGTCGGCGAGGAGGAACGGGTGATGAAATCCGCCGCCTCCACCGGGGCCAGCTTCATGGAATCGAGGCCGATCGGTGTCGGCAGCACACGGCTGTCGAACAGGCCGGGGGTCACGATACGCCCGGCCGAGATCACGCTGTTCACGTCGCAACCCGCGAGATCGTTCAGCAGCACGATATCGGCCCGGCGCCCGGGCGCGATCACGCCCCGATCGCGGAGGCCAAAGCCCTGTGCCGCCGACCAGGAGGCGGCACGGTAAGCATGGGCGACGGGCACGCCGGCCCGGATCGCGCGCCGGATCAGGTAATCGACATGGCCTTCCTCGTGAATGTCGAGGGGGTTGCGATCATCGGTGCAGAAGGCGACGAAGGACGAGGTATCGGCGGTGATGATCGGCGAGAGCGTGTCCACGTCCTTGCACACCGTGCCTTCGCGGATCAGCACCTGCATGCCCTTGCGCAGCTTCTCCCGCGCCTCGGGCAGGCTCGTGGTCTCGTGGCAGTTGCGGATGCCGCAGGAAAGATAGGCGTTCAGATCCCGGCCCGACAGCATGGGCGAATGGCCGTCGATATGGCAACCCTCGAAGGCCGCGAGCTTGGCGAGGACGTCCGGGTCCTTGTAGAGGACGCCCGGCACATTCATGAATT
Source organism: Zavarzinia sp. (assembly GCA_025869435.1). Classification (GTDB taxonomy): domain Bacteria; phylum Pseudomonadota; class Alphaproteobacteria; order Zavarziniales; family Zavarziniaceae; genus Zavarzinia. Next base: position 24,883 of record JAOZVS010000135.1, on the reverse strand, counting down.
CGGCAAGGCCGATCGAATGCTTGTGGCCCTTGTATTTCACCAGGTCGTCGGCGGTCAGGGTCGCGCCCGAGGTCTCGAGATGGGTCGCCGGCACGCAGGACGAAAGCTGGACCCGCAGGTCCATGACCGTGCCCGCCGCCGCCTCGAGGAAATAGTCGAGGCCCCGGGTGCCCATCACGTTGCAGATTTCATGCGGGTCGCAGATCGCCGTCGTCGTGCCGCGCGGCAGCACGCAGCGGTCGAATTCGCCGGGCGCGATCAGGCAGGATTCGACATGGACATGGGTATCGATGAAGCCGGGCACGGCAATGAGGCCCCGGCCATCGATCTCGATCCTGCCGCGATAGCCTTCGTAGGTGCCGACGATGCGGTCGCCGCAGATGGCGATGTCGCCCTCGGCGATTTCGGCGGTAAAGACATTAAGGAAGCGCGTGTTGCGGATGACGACATCCGCTTCCATCCGGCCGAGGGCCTGATCGATCATGCGCTCGAGGAAACTCGTGTCGTATTTCGCCATGGCTACGCCTTCCCTACTGCGGGAACAAATGTAAGCAGCCGTGGCCCGAATGCGAAGCAGGGAGCGCGTGGCTCCCTGCGATTTTCCCTGTGAAGCGCGTTATTCCCGCTCGCCGGTCAGGTTCAGCAGCAGCTGGAAGATGTTGATGAAGTTCAGATACAGCGACAGGGCACCGAACACCGCCATCTTCTGCTGCGATTCCGCGTCGTAGTTGGACGCATACTGCTCCTTGATCGACTGGGTATCCCAGGCGGTCAGGCCGACGAAGACGAGGATGCCGGCGACCGAGACGATGAACTGCAGCGCGCTGGAGCCCAGGAAGATGTTCACGACCGAGGCGATGACGACGCCGATCAGACCCATGATCAGGAACGAGCCGAATTTCGACAGGTCCTGCTTGGTCGTGTAGCCATAGAGGCTGGTGGCGCCGAACATCGCGGCGGCGATGAAGAAGGTCCGCGCGATGCTGGTCCCGGTGAAGACCAGGAAGATCGAGGCCATGGACAGGCCCATGACCGCGCAGAAGGCCCAGAACATGCCCTGCGCCGTGCCGGCCGACATTTTCTCGATGCGGAACGAGAAGAAGAAGATGAAGGCCAGCGGTGCCAGCATCACCACCCACTTCAGGGGCGTGCCGAAGATCGGCACGAACAGCGCCGGCGTCGTGCCGACGATGAAGGCGACAAGGCCCGTGACCACGAGGCCGAGGCCCATGTAGTTGTAGATCCGCAGCATGTGGCGGCGCAGGCCCTCGTCGAACAGGGCGCCGCGCGTGGCGGCACCGGCCTGCCAGGCATAATTCGGGTTGTTCACGTCACATCCTCCTTGTCGGTGTTCAGAACAGGCTGTTGGAAAGGGTGGCTGCCGCATCGGCCAGGGCTTTTTCGTCGCCGCCACCAGTCAGGGCATAGGCGACTTCGCCCATCTGCCAGTAGACCGCCGCCGGCCCGCCGCCGGGGGCGATGGAAACCGGGGTGACGGCGAAATCGCCCGGCCGCACGGCGAAGAGCGACAGCGGGCCAAGACGGTCGGCATCCAGCGTCATCTCCACGCTCGGCCCATAGGTCGAGGGGAAGATCTGCAGGTCGAGGACACGCCAGCCCCCCGGCAACATGGGCAGGGTCATCGCCGTTGCGGCCCGGATTTCGTCGGCGTCGAAGGACTCGACGGCGCCGTCATGGGCCTCCATCCGCAGCAAGGCCGCCTGATGGGCGCGCAGCGCATCATCGACGAAGGCAGGGGGCCGGGCGGAGGCGATACTGTCGGAAATCATCATCGGTCCCAGCACGCCATGGGCGGCCCAGCCAACAAAGCCGATGGCCAGCACGGCGGCGATCCGGCGCAGCGCGCCCATGGGACGGCGACGTTCCAGCCCCTCGGCCAGACGACCGGCGGCATCGACCAGCGCGGGGTCCGGCTGATCCGGCGGCGGAAAGGCGAGGCGCAGGGCATCGCGCCGGCCGATGTCGGCCATCACCTTCGCGGCGGCGGCGGGATCACCCGCCAGATGGCTCGCGACCTCGATCCGCCGCGCGGGCGGCAGCTGGTCGTCGACGAAAGCGTCGAGGTCGAAGGCGGTGATCGGATCAACCGGCTGGGTCATCTGCCCCTCCCACCAAACGAAGGCCATGCGGCCGGCCCTGGCCGTCTTCCATCGACCGCAGCGCCGCGCGCGCCCGGCTGATGCGCGACATCAGGGTACCGGCGGGAATATCGAGGATCGCGGCCGCTTCGGCGTAGGACAGACCCTCGACCGCGACAAGGTGCAGCCCCGCGCGCTGTTCGGCCGGCAGACCGAGGAAGGCGGCCGCCACCTGGCCGAGGCGCACTGCGTGCTCCTGTGCCGGGGCGCTGTGCTCATCGGCCATGAAGGCGGCATCGCGCCGGCCCCGCGCATCGTCGCGGCGACGGCCATCGATGAAGCAATTGTGCAGGATCGACAGCAGCCAGCTGCGCAAGGGTCCATCCGGGCGGAAGCTCGACCGGCGCTCGAAAGCGCGCAGCAGGGCTTCCTGCACGAGATCGTCGGCGGCGACGGCATCCCGCGTCAGGGCCAGGGCATAGCGGCGCAAGGGGCCGAGTTCCCCGATCACCCGCGCTCTGATCGTATCCTGCGTCATGGTCCATATACGCTGCCGCGCCCGCTTTCCTTCCCCGGAAAATGCGACAAATCGCCGTCGTCCCCACCGAATGACGCAGCGCAAGGAATCCTGTCGATGACGCGACGTAAATGGGACCCGGACGCCGCCACGGTTCCACCACATTCGGATGCCATGATCGCAATTGGACAAGTCCATCCGGAAGGAACAGTCAACCAAGCGGCACCACGCCTTATCGACGGATGCAAGGAAAGGATACTCCCATGAATGCCACCCTCGCCGATGCCGAAAAAGCCATCCAGGCCGCCATTCTGAAAGTCCAGGCCCTGGGCGAGATTCCCAATCGCCCGGCCGTGATCGATGCCGCGGTGAAGCGCCTGATGATGGCACAGGAACCGGAAGCCCAGGCCCGCGACCTCGTCGCCCATGCCGTCGCCGCCATGCGCCAGAAGGGCACGCTGAATGCCCATCAGGGTCCGCTGAACCTGTGGTCGGTCGACGACCTCAACGCCTGACGGCGGCCTGACGCCATCTTGCCCCTCCCCTTCGGCTGGCCCATAGTGCGGCCCGCCGATCCGGGGAGTGTCGCATGTCTGATCCCGTCGTTGTCGCTGTCGCCGCCAGTCCTCGTCACGGCTTCAGCAAGCAGCCCCTGCCCCGCATCGAGCTGATGGCCGGGCTTGGCGTGATCGGCGACGCGCATGCCGGCGTGAATGTCCAGCATCGCTCCCGCGTCGCCCGCGACCGGATGCAGCCGAACCTGCGCCAGCTCCACCTGATCCATGCCGAATTGTTCGAGGACTTGGCCCGCGCCGGCTTTGTCGTGCGCCCGGCCGAGCTGGGCGAGAATGTCACCACAAGGGGCCTCGATCTCCTCGCCCTGCCACGCGGCACCAGGCTGCGCCTCGGCGCCCTGGCCGAGGTCGAACTGACCGGCCTGCGCAACCCCTGCGTCCAGATCGATGGTTTCCAGCAAGGCCTGACCCAGGCCGTGCTCGGCCGCGACGCCGCCGGCCAACTGGTGCGGAAAGCGGGCGTGATGGCGATCGTGCTCCGCGATGGCCCGGTCCAGCCCGGCGATGCCATCACGATCACCCTGCCCGCCCCGCCCCGTCAGGCGCTGGCGCCGGTGTGACGGAAACCCCGGGAGACGGGGTTACTTGGTGCCGAACAGGCGGTCGCCGGCATCGCCGAGGCCGGGCACGATATAGCCGTGATCATTCAGGCATTCGTCGATGGCGGCGGTATAGACCGTGACATCGGGATGCGCCTTGCGGAGGGTGGCGATGCCTTCCGGCGCCGAGAGCAGCGAGACGAATTTGATCGAGCTGCAGCCGGCCTGTTTCACCTTGTTGATGGCGGCGACGGCGGAATTCCCGGTCGCCAGCATGGGATCGAGCACGATCGCCATGCGCTCGTCGATATCGCGTGGCAGCTTCAGGAAATATTCGACCGCCTGTAGTGTCTTGGGATCGCGATAAAGACCGACATGGCCGACCCGGGCCGCCGGCAGGATATCGAGCATCCCCGACAGAAGCCCGTCGCCCGCGCGCAGCACCGAGACGAGGCAGAGCTTCTTGCCGGCGAGTTGCGGCATCATGCAGGTCTTGATCGGCGTCTCGATCTCGACGAGTTCGGTCGGCACGTCGCGCAGCACCTCATAGGCGAGCAGCATGGCGATCTCGCCCAGCAGACGACGGAACCCCAAGGTGGAGGTTTCCTTCTTCCGCATGATGGTCAGCTTGTGCTGGACCAGGGGATGATCGACGAGGATCACCCCCGGGTCGCTGGCATGTTCAGTCATTTGATCCCTCAGACTCAAGGTTCCGAGGGCCTATTACAGCACCGTCACGAGGCAGCGGCCAGCATGGCGCCCACCCTTTCCTGCTTGATCCCTTCGGCCAGCAGGAAGGCGAGTTCCAGCGCCTGCGAGGCATTGAGGCGCGGGTCGCAATGGGTGATGTAGCGATCGCCCAGTTGCTCGTCGACGATGTCGACCGCGCCGCCGATGCATTCGGTGACATTCTGCCCGGTCATCTCGAGGTGGATGCCGCCGGCATAGGTGCCTTCCGACTGATGAACGGCGAAGAAGCCCCGCGTCTCGGTCAGGATGCGGTCGAACGGCCTTGTCTTCAGGCCGGACGCCGACTTGATCGTGTTGCCATGCATCGGATCGCAGGACCAGACGACCTTGCGCCCTTCCCGCTTCACCGCGCGGGCGAGGGCCGGCAGCTTGCGCTCGACCTGATCGTGGCCCATGCGGGTGATCAGGGTCAGGCGGCCGGCCTCGTTGTTCGGGTTGAGGGCATCGATCAGGCGGATCAGCTCGTCCGGCTCCATGGTCGGGCCGACCTTGCAGCCGATCGGGTTCTTGATGCCGCGCATGAACTCGACATGGGCGCCATCGAGATTGCGGGTGCGCTCGCCGATCCACAGCATATGGGCCGAGGTGTCGTACCAGCCGCCCTGGGTCGAATCCTCGCGGGTCATCGCCTGCTCGTAGCCGAGCAGCAGCGCCTCGTGGCTGGTGTAGAAATCGGTCTGGCGCAGCGCGGGGGTCGTCTCGCCGGTCACGCCGCAGGCGCGCATGAAGTTCAGCGATTCCTCGATGCGCTGGGCGATGTCGCGATACCGTTCCATGGCGGGACCGGAGACGAAGCCCATGTTCCAGCGGTTCACCTGGGCAAGATCGGCATAGCCGCCCTGGGCGAAGGCGCGGATCAGATTCAGCGTCGCCGCCGACTGGCCATAGGCCTGCAGCAGGCGGTTCGGGTCGGGGACCCGCGCCTCGGCCGTGAATTCCGGGCCGTTGACATTGTCACCGCGATAGGACGGCAGCGTGACGCCGCCGATCTCCTCGTTCGGGGCCGAACGCGGCTTGGCGAATTGGCCGGCGATACGGCCGACCTTCACCACCGGGCAGGAGGCCGCGAAGGTCAGCACCACGGCCATCTGCAGGATGACGCGGAACATGTCGCGGATATTGTTCGGGTGGAACTCGGCGAAACTCTCGGCGCAGTCGCCACCCTGGAGCAGGAAAGCCCGCCCCTCGGCCACTTCGCCCAGCGATTTCTTCAGGTTCCGCGCCTCGCCCGCGAACACCAGCGGCGGATAGGACCGGAGCTTCTCCTCGACCGCCGCGATCTGCGCGGCATCGGGATACTCGGGCACCTGCTTGATCGGCAGGTTGCGCCAGCTGTCTAGGCTCCAGGGCTTACCCATCATTCTGTTCCGGGTCTCTACTTCAATAGGGACGACACATATAGGGAGTTTGTGGAAAGAACGCCAGCGGAACGGGCAATCCCCCGGACCTCGACCGTCCCGGCCGACGCAGGGGCCCATGCGCGGACGGCGCGGTTGCCTGTCCGGCGCCGCTCTGGAACACTGCGCGCCGCCATGAACAGGGAGAATCCGTGATGGACGTCCGCGCCGCCGTCGCCTTCGAGGCCGGCAAACCGCTAGAGATCGTGAATGTGCAGCTGGAAGGCCCGAAGGCGGGCGAGGTTCTGGTCGAGATCAAGGCGACGGGCGTCTGCCATACCGATGCCTTCACCCTCTCGGGCGCAGATCCCGAAGGCCTGTTCCCGGCTATCCTCGGCCATGAGGGCGCGGGCGTCGTGGTCGAATGCGGCCCCGGCGTCACCACGCTGAAGCCCGGCGATCACGTCATTCCGCTCTACACCCCGGAATGCCGCGAATGCGAATATTGTCTCTCGCGGAAGACCAATCTCTGCCAGAAGATCCGCATCACCCAAGGCCGCGGCCAGATGCCCGATGGCACCAGCCGCTTCTCCTACAAGGGCCAGCCGCTGCACCATTACATGGGCACCTCGACCTTCGCCAATTACACCGTGGTGCCCGAGATCGCCCTCGCCAAGATCCGCACCGACGCGCCCTTCGACAAGGTCTGCTACATCGGCTGCGGCGTGACCACCGGGGTCGGCGCCGTGATCAACACGGCGAAGGCCGGCGTCGGCTGCAATGCCGTCGTTTTCGGCCTCGGCGGCATCGGCCTCAACGTCATCCAGGGCCTGCGCATGGTCGGCGCCAACATGATCGTCGGCGTCGATCTCAATGACGACAAGGAAGAATGGGGCCGGCGCTTCGGCATGACCCATTTCGTCAACCCGAAGAAAGTCTCGGGCGATATCGTCGCCCATCTGGTGGAACTGACCAAGGGCGGCGCCGACTATTCCTTCGACTGCACGGGCAACACGACGGTGATGCGCCAGGCGCTCGAGTGCGCGCACAAGGGTTGGGGCGAGAGCATCATCATCGGCGTCGCCGCGGCGGGCCAGGAAATCTCGACCCGTCCTTTCCAGCTGGTGACCGGCCGGTCGTGGCGCGGCACGGCCTTTGGCGGGGCGCGCGGCCGGACCGATGTGCCGAAGATCGTCGACTGGTACATGGACGGCAAGATCGAGATCGACCCGATGATCACCCATGTCCTGCCGCTCGAGCAGATCAACGAGGCTTTCGACCTCATGCATCACGGCAAGTCCATCCGCGCCGTCATCACGTTCTGAGCCGGATCGTGGTCCCGGTGAAAGCCGGGACCACGCGATGGATAAGGCACAATATCACCTCCCTCGGGATTCCCGGCCTTCGCCGGGATGACGCTTGAGGAGAGCATCGGAACCCCGGCATGACCTTCGAAACCGTCGAACTGCACAAGGCCCACGAAGGCCTTCAGGGTGTCTATCGCCACGCCTCCACGGCGACCGGCGGCAGCATGACCTTCGCGCTTTACCTGCCACCGCAGGCCAGGGCGGGCAAGGTGCCCCTCGTCACCTATCTCTCGGGCCTGACCTGCAGCCATGCCAATGTCATGGACAAGGGCGAGTATCGGAAAGCGGCGGCGGAACATGGCATCGCCATCCTCTGCCCGGACACCAGCCCGCGCGGCGAGGGTGTCGCCAATGACGACGCCTATGACCTCGGCCAGGGCGCGGGCTTCTATGTCGACGCGACGCAGGCGCCCTGGGCGCCGCACTTCAACATGTGGACCTATGTGACGGAGGAATTGCCGGCCCTGATCGCCGCGCATTTCCCGCTCGACATGAGCCGCCAGGGCATCACCGGCCATTCCATGGGCGGGCACGGCGCGCTCACCGTCGCGCTGCGCCACCCCGGCCGTTTCCGCTCGGTCTCGGCCTTCGCGCCGATCGTCGCGCCGGCGCGGGTGCCCTGGGGCCAGAAGGCGTTTCCCGCCTATCTCGGCGCCGATCCGGCGAAATGGCGCCGCCATGATGCCGTCGCCCTGATCGAGGATGGCGCCCGTCTGGCCGAGATCCTGGTCGATCAGGGCACGGCGGATAATTTCCTCGAAGGCCAGCTGAAGCCCGAATTGCTGAAGGCCGCCTGCGACCGGGCCGGGATCGACCTCACCCTTCGCCTGCAGGAAGGCTATGACCATTCCTACCACTTCATCTCGACCTTCATGGCCAGCCACATCGGCTGGCACGCCATGCGCCTGAAGAGCTGATCTGCAGACAAGGCGATGGACAGGTCGCGGGCAGGACGGGCAAGGTCGCGCCTTCCTGCCTGTTTTTTGACTGTTCGCGCCGATGAAAAAAGTCCTGACCGATCCCTTCCTGCTGTCGCTGTTCGGCATGGTCGTGCTGGCGGTGCTCCTGCCGGAGCCGGGCCGGACCGGCGGCTTTCTCCATATGGAATGGGTCTCGTCCTACGGCATCGCCGTGGTCTTCTTTCTCTATGGCCTGACCCTCGCGCCCGAGAAGATGCGGGCCGGCCTCATGCAGTGGCGGCTGCATCTCGTCGTCGTCGTCGGGACCTTCGTGCTGTTCCCGCTGATCACCCTCGGCGCCGAGAAGGCGGTGACACCGCTGTTCCCGCCGGAGATCTGGGCCGGCTTCTTCTATGTCGCCGCCCTGCCCTCCACCGTGTCCTCGTCGGTCGCCATGACCTCGATGGCGAAGGGCAATGTCCCGGGCGCGCTGTTCAACGCCAGCCTGTCGAGCCTGATCGGCGTCTTCGCCACCCCGGCCCTGATGGCCTGGTACCTGAGCCAGAGCGGGGCGCCCGCCCTGCCGCTCGGCACCGTCATCCTGAAGATCGTGCTGCTCGTCCTGCTGCCGACCGTGATCGGCCAGATGCTGCACCGGCCGCTGGTCGGCTGGGCGACGCGCCATGCCGGGCTGATCAAGCTGATGGATCGGACCGTGATCCTGGCGATCGTCTATAATTCCTTCTGCGATTCCGTCGAAAGCGGCCTGTGGCAACAGCACGACCCGGCGATGCTGGTCGAGATCGCCGTCGCCTCGGTCGTCCTCTTCTTCATCGTCTACGGCGTGCTGACGATCCCCTGCAAGCTGATGCATTTCAACCGCGAGGACCGGATCGCCGCCCTGTTCTGCGGCTCGAAGAAATCGCTGGCGACCGGCGTGCCGCTGGCCGGCATCATCTTCGGCGCCAATCCGGCCCTGGGCCTGATCATTGCACCGATCATGATCTATCACTTCCTGCAGCTGGTGATCGTCTCGGTGATCGCCAATCACCACGGCACGGAAGCCGCCAAACCCACCACACAGGCTTGAGGCGAACGAAAAGCCCGTCCACAATGCATCCGCCCAAGAGCGGAGCGCATGTGAGCAACAGGACAATTTCTGGCGGTGACCTCGTCGACCGGTTGCGCCTGATCCGCACGGAGACGGTGGGGCCGGTCGCCTTCGATCATCTGCTGTCGCTCTACGGCACGGCGGCGGCGGCGCTCGATGCCCTGCCCGGTCTCGCCCGCAGGGGCGGCGGCAAGGCGCTGCGCGTGCCCACCAAAGCCGAGGCCGAGCGCGAGATCGCGGCGACCGAGAAGGCCGGCGCCCGTTTCCTGGCCAAGGGCGACGCCGACTATCCCCGCCTTCTCGCCGCGATCGAGGCGGCGCCGCCACTGATCACCGTGAAGGGCCATATCGGCCTTGCGCGCCAGCCGGCGGCGGCCATGGTCGGCGCCCGCAATGCCTCGGCGGCCGGCCAACGCCTCGCCCGCGAGATGGCGGGGGATATCGGCCGCAGCGGGATGGTCGTGGTTTCGGGCCTGGCCCGGGGCATCGACGGCGTCGCCCATATCGCCGCGCTCGACACGGGGACCATCGCCGTCGTCGCCGGCGGCATCGATGTCGTCTATCCGCCGGAACATGCCGACCTGCAGGCCCGCGTCGCCGAGGCCGGCCTCGTCGTCGCCGAAATGCCGGTCGCAACCCAGCCCCAGGCCCGCCATTTCCCCCGCCGCAACCGCCTGATCTCGGGCCTTGCCCTTGGCGTCGTCGTGGTCGAGGCGGCGCTGAAGTCGGGTAGCCTGATCACCGCGCGCTTCGCCCTCGAACAGGGCCGCGAAGTGATGGCGGTGCCCGGCAGTCCGCTCGATCCCCGGGCCCGGGGCGCCAACGACCTGATCCGCCAGGGCGCCCGTCTTGTCGAGTCGGGTGCCGAAGTGGTTGATATTCTCAGCCCGATGGTCGAGGTTCCATTGGCCGAGCCCGCGCGCGACGGTTATGCTGCCGGCCCGGCAAGCCCCCCGGACGAGCGGGAGATCGAGCGCAACCGGGCCCGGATCGTCCAGCTTCTTTCACCTGTTCCGATTGCCGTCGACGAGTTGCTCAGGCAAGCCGAATTGACACTCCCTGTAGTTTTCACCATTTTGCTCGAACTGGAACTGGCTGGCCGCCTGATGCGCCATGCCGGCGGGCGGGTCTCGCTGATCTGACCGTTTTTTGCTTCTGCGCTGTAGAACCGAGACCCAATGAACGTCGTCATCGTCGAGTCGCCGGCGAAGGCCAAGACCATCAACAAGTATCTCGGGCACGATTACACCGTGCTCGCGAGCTTCGGTCATGTCCGCGATCTCCCCGCCAAGGACGGCTCCGTCCGCCCCAACGAAGATTTCGCCATGGATTGGGAAATCGACGCTGACGCCAAGAAACGGATCGCCGACATCGCCAAGGCGCTGAAGGGCGCCCATCGCCTCTATCTCGCCACCGATCCGGATCGCGAGGGCGAGGCGATTTCCTGGCATGTGCTGCAGATCCTGAACGAGAAGAAGGCGCTGAAGGGGGTCGAGGTTGGCCGCATCACCTTCAACGAGATCACCAAATCGGCGGTGACCGCGGCGATCAAGGCGCCGCGCATCCTCGACCAGGAACTGATCGACGCCTATCTCGCCCGCCGCGCGCTCGATTATCTCGTCGGCTTCACCCTGTCGCCGGTGCTGTGGCGGAAACTGCCGGGCGCCCGTTCGGCCGGCCGGGTGCAATCGGTCACGCTGCGCCTGATCTGCGACCGCGAACTGGAGATCGAGCGGTTCAAGACCCAGGAATACTGGTCGGTGCTCGGGCATTTCGCGGCCGGCGACGGCAGCGGCTTCGACGCCCGCCTGACCCATCTCGACGGCAAGAAACTCGACAAGTTCGACATCAACAATGCCGAGAAGGCGGAAGAGGCCAAGGCCGCGATCGAGCGCCGGGACTTCCATGTCGATGCCGTCGAATCGAAGCCGGGCTTCCGCAATCCGGCGCCGCCCTTCACCACCTCGACCCTGCAGCAGGAAGCGGCGCGCAAGCTGGGCTTTTCCGCCCAGCGCACGATGCAGCTGGCCCAGCGGCTCTATGAAGGTATCGACGTCGATGGCGAGACCGTCGGCCTCATCACCTACATGCGTACCGATGGCGTCTCCATGGCCAACGAGGCGATCCACGCCGCCCGCGGCCTGATCGACGACCGCTACGGCAAGGCCTATGTGCCGGACGCGCCCCGGATGTACAAGACCAAGGCGAAGAACGCGCAGGAGGCCCATGAGGCGATCCGGCCGACCGATTTCGCCCGTCTGCCCGACAAGCTGCGCCGGCTCGATCCCGACCAGCAGCGGCTATACGAACTGATCTGGAAACGCGCCCTCGCCTCCCAGATGGCGAGCGCCCGGGTGGAGCGGACCACGGTCGACGTTACCTCGCGCGACAGGAATGTCGTGCTGCGGGCCACCGGCTCCGTGGTGCTGTTCGACGGCTTCCTCACCCTCTATCAGGAAGGCGAGGACGACCGGTCCAAGGACGATGAAGAGGGCGGCCACCTGCCCCGCCTGGTCAAGGACGAAGGGCTGCGTCGTGGCCCGGTCACCATCGCCCAGCATTTCACCGAACCGCCGCCGCGCTATTCCGAAGCCAGCCTCGTCAAGAAGCTGGAGGAATTGGGCATCGGCCGGCCGTCGACCTATGCCTCGATCCTGACGACGCTGCGCGACCGCGCCTATGTCACGATGGAGAAGAACCGCTTCATCCCCGAGGACAAGGGCCGCCTCGTCACCGCCTTCCTTGAGAGTTTCTTCTCCAAGTACGTCGAATATGGCTTCACCGCCAATCTCGAGGAACAGCTCGACGATGTCTCGGCCGGCAAGCTCGGCTGGAAGGAAGTGCTGCGCGCCTTCTGGACCGACTTCATCACGGCGATCGACGGCACCAAGGACCTGAAGATTTCCGATGTGATCGAGGCGCTGGACCAGCTCCTCGGCCCGCATCTGTTCCCCGAGAGCGAGGATGGCAAGGATCCGCGCGTCTGCCCATCCTGCGGCACCGGCCGCCTGTCGCTGAAGCTCGGCAAGTTCGGCGCCTTCATCGGCTGCACCAATTATCCCGAATGCCGCTTCACCCGGCAGTTCGGCATGGCGGGCGACGATGCGCAGAAGACCGCGATCGGCGAGGACGGCATCAAGATCCTGGGCGACGATCCCGTGAGCGGCGAGAAGATCTCGCTCCGCTCCGGCCGTTTCGGGCCTTACGTCCAGCAGGGCGAGGGCGAGAAGCCAAAGCGCGCCAGCCTGCCCAAGGATGTGACGCCCGATGCCGTCGACCTCGGCAAGGCGATCGCGCTGCTGTCCCTGCCGCGCGACGTCGGCCCGCATCCCGAGACCGGCAAGGTGATCCAGGCCGGGATCGGCCGCTATGGCCCCTATATCCTGTGCGATGGGCGCTATGTGAACCTGCCGACCTCGGAGGAAGTCTTCTCGATCGGCCTCAATCGCGCCGTCGCCCTGCTGGCGGAGCCGCCGAAGCGCGGCAAGCGCGCGGCGGCGGAGCCCCTGAAGGCGTTCGGCGAACACCCCGAGGACGGCAAGCCCATCACCATCATGGACGGCCGCTTCGGCCCTTACGTTTCGTGGAATGGCATCTACGCGACCCTGCCCAAGGGCAATGATCCGCAGTCGGTGACGATCGAGGAAGCCCTGGCCCTGCTCGCGGCCAAGGCGGCCAAGGGCGGCGGCAAGAAGAAGGCGGCACCGAAGAAGCCCGCGCCCAGGAAAGCCGCCGCCGCCGAGGGTGAGGACACCCCGGCGAAGAAGGCCCCGGCCAAGAAGCCGGCGGCGAAAAAGCAAGCCGCCAAGAAGCCCGCGGCCAAGAAACCGGCCGCCGCCAAGAAGAAGGCGGGCTGATCGGCGTGGCGAAGCGTCCGCCCCGGGCCGGCACCCCGCTTCCGACCAAGGAAGAGATCGCCAAATTCCTGGCCGATCATCCCGGCAAGGTCGGCAAGCGGGAAATCGCCCGCGCCTTCGGCATCACCGGCGATGCCAGGATCGAGCTGAAGCGCCTGCTGGCGGAAATGGCCGATCAGGGCATTGTCGGTCGGGAGCGCCGCCGCGGCCTCGTCGCCGCCGGTGCCCTGCCCTCGATCGCCGTCATCGAGGTGATCGAAGCGCCGGAGGACGGCGAATTGCTGGCCCGCCCGGTGCAATGGCCCGAAGGGCTGGAGGTGCCGGAAATCGACGTCCTGCCCGGCAAGCACCCCGGCCCGGCCCCCACGGTCGGCGACCGCGTGCTGGCCCGGATCGAGCGGGGCGAGAACCATCTGGGTCATCCGCGCTATCGCGCCACCATCATGCGCGCCCTCTCCCGCGAGGCGGAACGGGTGATGGGCGTCATCCGCATCGAGAAATCGGGGGAGGCGCGGCTCGTTTCCGTCGACCGCCGCTCCAAGACCGATTACCGCATCGACAGCGCCGACCTGAAGGGCGCCCTCGACGGCGAGCTGGTCTCGGCCGAGACCGTGCCCGGCCGCCCCATGGGCCTGCCCAAGGTCCGCGTGCGCGAGCGTCTCGGCGACATGGGCGAGGCCAAGTCGATCAGCCTCATCGCCATCCACAGCCACGGCATCCCCGTCGCCTTCCCACCCGAGGCGATCAAGGAGGCCCGGAAGGCCGCGCCGGTCGCCCTCGGCAAGCGCGAGGACCTGCGCCCCCTGCCCCTCATCACCATCGACCCGGTCGATGCCCGCGATCACGATGATGCCGTCTTCGCCGAGCCGGACGATGATCCGAAGAACCCGGGCGGGCATCATGTGGTGGTCGCCATCGCCGATGTCGCCCATTACGTCCGGCCCAACTCCGCCCTCGACCGGGCGGCGAGGGAGCGCGGCAATTCCGCCTATTTCCCCGACCGCGTGGTGCCCATGCTGCCGGAGGAATTGTCGACCGACCTCTGCTCGCTGATCGAGGGGGAGGACCGGGCGGCGCTCGCCCTGCACCTCTGGCTCGATTCCGAGGGCAACAAGATCCGGCACCGCTTCACCCGCGCCCTCATCCGCATCGCCGCCGGGGTCCATTACGCCCAGGCGCAGGATGCCATCGACGGCACCACGGATGACATCACGGGCGCCCTGCTGGAGCCCGTGCTGAAGCCCCTGTGGGCCGCCTGGAAGGCCGTGATGATCGCCCGCGAGAAGCGGGAGCCTCTGGAGATCGACGCGCCGGAGCGGGTGATCCGCCTCGGCGCCAGCGGCCATGTCCTCTCGATCGAGCCGCGCGCCCGCCTCGATGCCCACCGCGTGATCGAGGAATTCATGATCCTCGCCAATGTCGCGGCGGCGGAGGAACTGGAGACGCGGCGCCAGCCCTGCATGTACCGGGTGCACGACCAGCCAACCGCGACCAAGCTGGATGCTTTACGCGAATTCCTGCGCACCATCGACATCAAGCTGGCCAAGGGCCAGGTGCTGAAACCCCGGCAGTTCAATGGCATCCTCGCCCGGACGGCCGAGGGGCCGCACGCCCGCGCGGTCGCCGAAATCGTGCTCCGCAGCCAGGCCCAGGCGGTTTACACGCCCGAGAACATCGGCCATTTCGGCCTTGCCCTGCGGCGCTACGCCCATTTCACCTCGCCCATCCGGCGCTATGCCGACATTCTCGTCCACCGCGCCCTCATCCGGGGTTGCAAGCTTGGCGACGGCGGCCTGTCGGACGACGAGGTGCCCCTGTTCGAGGAAACCGCCGAACATATCTCGACCACCGAGCGCCGGGCCATGGCGGCGGAGCGGGAATCGACCGACCGATACCTCGCCGCCTATATGGCCGACCGGGTGGGCGCGGTCTTCACCGCCCGGGTCTCGGGCGTTACGCGCTTCGGTCTCTTCGTCACCCTGGACGAGACCGGGGCCAACGGCCTCGTGCCCATTTCCTCCCTCGGCAATGATTTCTTCCGCCACGACGAGGCGGCCCATGCCCTGATCGGGCGCAACCCGGCCAATCGCTTCACCCTCGGCGATCAGGTGAAGGTGACCCTGCGCGAGGCGACGCCGATCACCGGTGGCCTGGTGTTTTCCATCGCCCGGCCCGGCGACGGCGAAGACGGCGCCGAGGATGCCCCCCGCCCCGGCCCCCGCTTCCGCCGGGGCGCGGGCACGGGCGCGTCACGGGGTCGCGCACCCTTGAAGAAGTCCAGAAAGCGCACTTAAGTACACGTCGAGATCGGAGAAACCTATGCCCATCGACGTGAAGACCGGCACCGCGCCACATCCGGCCGTGCCGGCGCCCCGGGACTGGAAGCCGGCGTTGCTGAACGGCGCCAAGCTACGCTGCCCCCGCTGCGGCGAGGGCCATATGTTCAATGCCTATCTGAAGGTGAATCACGCCTGCCCGGTGTGCGGCGAAGTGCTCGACCTGCACAAGGCGGATGACGCCCCGCCCTATTTCACCATCACCATCGTCGCCCATATCGTGGTGCCGGCCCTGCTCGTCGTCGAACAGACCTGGGCGCCGCCCGAATGGCTTCATGCGGTGATCTGGCTGCCGCTGTGCCTGATCCTGTCGCTCGTGCTGCTGCCCATCGTGAAAGGCGGCCTCATCGCCCTGCAATGGGCCTTTCGGATGCATGGTTTCGGCGTCGATGACGACGAACCGGTGCCGGAGCCGAAACCGGACGCGGCTTAATCTCGCCCCATCCTCAAGGAAACAAAGCCCTCTCCTCCCTGGAGGAGAGGGTTGGGTGAGGAGGGAAACTCTTTCCTGAAACGCCCGAGCGACGTCTCGACCCACCTCACCCCGGCCCTCTCCCCCCCTGAAGGGCGGAGAGGGAGAGATTGCCCCTCAGATCTTCGGCGGGGTAACGCCCGCCGCGACCAGCGCCTGCGTGAGCGAGGCCTTCAGGCGGCCGAGGGCGGCTTCGTCGCTGCCTTCGGCGCGGGCGACCAGCACCGCCTGGGTGTTGGAGGCGCGCAGCAGCCACCAGCCGTCATTGGTCTTCACGCGGACACCATCGGTCGCGTCGACCGAGGCACCGGCGGCGGCGAGGGCCGACTTCACCTTCTCGACGATGCCGAATTTCTCTTCCTCGGCGACGGCGAAGCGAAGCTCCGGCGTGTTCACCGTGTCGGGCAGACGGTCGCGCAGGTCCGCCAGCGAGACGCCGGCATGGACGACGGCGGTGATCAGGCGAAGGCCGGCATAGATGGCGTCGTCGAAGCCGTAGAAACGGTCGGCGAAGAAGATATGGCCCGACATTTCGCCAGCGAGGGGCGAGCCGGTCTCGGCCATCTTGGTCTTGATCAGCGAATGGCCGGTCTTCCACATCAGCGGCTTGCCGCCGAGGCGGGCGATCTCGTCGAACAGGACCTGGCTCGCCTTCACGTCGGCGATGATGGTCGAGCCCGGCAACTCCTTCAGCAGGTCGGCGGCGAGGATGGCCAGCAACTGGTCGCCCCAGATGATGCGGCCCTTGGCGTCGATCGCGCCGATGCGGTCGGCGTCGCCGTCGAAGGCGATGCCGAGGTCGAGCTTGTTCTCGGCGACGAGATGCTGCAGCTGTTCGAGGTTCTCGGGCTCGGTCGGATCGGGGTGATGGTTCGGGAAGGTGCCGTCCACCGCCTCGTTGATGATGATGTGACGGCCCGACAGGCCGGCAACGATGCGGCCCAGCACGGCGCCGGCGGCGCCATTGCCCGGATCCCAGCCGATCGCGAGGTTGTTCGGCACCGCTTCCTCGAGCAGGCGGGCGATGTAGCGGTCCTTGATGTCTTCGTGGTGGTCGCTGCCCGCGCCTTCGTTCAGGTCGCCGGCCGCCGAAATGCGGCCGATCTCCTGGATGCTTTCGCCGAAGAAGGACTTCTTGCCCAGCATCATCTTGAAGCCGTTGTGATGCGGCGGGTTATGGCTGCCGGTGACCTGGATACCGCCGTCGGTGCCCATGGTGGTCGCCGCGAAATAGAGCATCGGCGTCGGGCCGGTGCCGATGCGGATCACCTCGGCGCCCGCGGCCTTCAGGCCCTCGACCAGCGCGGCTTCCATGCCGGGGGAGGACACGCGGCCATCGCGCCCGACGACGATCTGCGGCGCCGCCTTGCCCGTCGCGCGGGAAACGGCGGTGGCGAAGGCGCGGCCGAGGGCCGTCGCATCGCTCTCATGCAGGGTCTCGCCGACGATGCCGCGAATGTCATATTCGCGCAGGATCGACTTGTGGAACTGATAGGCGTTGCTCACGTCGAAATTCCTCTGGATCAATGGGGCTGAACCGGCGCGCGGCCGATCGAATGATAGGAAAAGCCGGCCTCGGCCATTTCGTCCGGGCGGTAGACATTGCGCAGGTCGACGATGACCGGCACTTTCATCGCCGCCTTCATCCGGCCGAGGTCGAGGGCGCGGAACTCGTTCCATTCCGTGATCAGGACGAGGACATCCGCCCCCGCCATGGTCTCATAGGCGCTGGAAACCCAGGTGACGCCGGGGATCAGCGCGGCGGCCGCCTTCATGCCTTCCGGGTCAAAGGCCCGGATGGTCGCGCCGGCCGCGATCAGGCGCGGCAGGATGTCGAGCGAGGGCGCATCGCGCATGTCGTCGGTGTTCGGCTTGAAAGTAACGCCCAGCACGCCCACGGTCTTGCCGGCGACATCGCCCCCGGCGGCGGCGATCACCCGGTCGGCCATGGCGATCTTGCGGGCATCATTCACCGCGACGACGGATTCGACGATGCGGCTGGGCGAGCCGGCATCGCGCGCGGTCCGCACCAGGGCGAGCGTGTCCTTGGGGAAGCAGGAGCCGCCGAAGCCCGGCCCGGCATGAAGGAATTTCTTGCCGATGCGGCCGTCGAGGCCGATGCCGCGGGCGACATCCTGCACATCGCCGCCCAGTTTCTCGCACAGATCCGCCATCTCGTTGATGAAGGTGATCTTGGTCGCGAGATAGGCGTTGGCCGCGTATTTGATCAGCTCGGACGTCTCGCGCGAGGTGAAGACGAAGGGCGTCTCGAGAAGGAACAGCGGGCGATAGAGCTGGCGCATGATCGCCCGCGCCTTCTCGCTCTCGGTACCGACGACGACCCGGTCGGGCCGGCGGAAATCCTCGATCGCCGAGCCTTCGCGCAGGAACTCGGGGTTCGAGGCGACATCGAAGGCAAGGTCGGGCCGCAGCGCCCGGATGCGCCGCTCGACCTCGGCGCCGGTGCCGACCGGCACGGTCGATTTCGTTATGATGACGGCATAATTCTTCAGCGCGGCGGCGATTTCCTCGGCCGCGGCATAGACATAGGAAAGATCGGCGTGGCCGTCGCCGCGCCGGCTGGGCGTGCCGACCGCGATGAAGACCGCGTCGGCGCCCTGGACCGACCCGGCGAGGTCCGTCGAGAAGGACAGGCGGCCGGCGGCGACATTCTCGGACACCAGCTTGTCGAGACCCGGCTCGAAGATCGGGATCTCGCCCCGGCGCAGGGCCTCGATCTTGCTCTCGTCCTTGTCGACGCAGATGACGTTATGGCCGAATTCGGAAAAACAGGCACCGGAAACGAGACCGACGTATCCGGTGCCGACCATGGTTACACGCATGGCAACTCCTCAGGCGGTCAGAGACCGGCCGCCGTCTTCGCGATGAAAGGCGCGAGCTTGGGGCCGATGTCCGGCCGGGCCAGCGCGAAAGCGATATTGGCTTCGAGGAAACCGACCTTGTCGCCGCAGTCGAAGCGGGTGCCCTCGAAGGAGAAGCCGTTGAAAGGCACTTCGCCGATCATCTTGGCGAGGCTGTCAGTCAGCTGGATCTCGCCGCCGGCGCCGCGTTCCTGGCTTTCGAGATGCGCGAAGACCTTGGGCGACAGGATATAGCGGCCGATCACCGAGAGGGTGGAGGGCGCGACCTCGGGCTTCGGCTTCTCTACGAGGCCCTTGACCTCGGTCAGGCGGCCATCGACCTTGCCGGGCGAGAGAATGCCGTAGCGCTGGGTATGTTCGCGCGGGACATCCATCACCGCGAACATGTTGCCGCCGACGCCGGCATAGGCGTCGGCCATCTGGGCGAGGCAGGGCCGGCCGGCCAGGACGAGATCGTCCGGCAGGATGACGGCGAAGGGCTCGTCGCCCACCAGTTCCTTGGCGCAGAGCACCGCATGGCCAAGGCCGAGGGCTTCGGGCTGGCGGACATAGGAGACCTGGCCGAGACCGGGTTGCCAGGCGCGCAGCGCCTCGAGTTCGGCGGTCTTGCCCCGGCGGGACAGGGTTTCTTCCAGCTCGAAATGGCGGTCGAAATGATCCTCGAGGGCGGTCTTGCCGCGGCTGGTGACGAAGATGAAATGGTCGCAACCGGCGGCCTTGGCCTCTTCCATCGCGTAATGGATCAGCGGCTTGTCGACGACCGGCAGCATTTCCTTGGGCATGGCCTTGGTCGCCGGCAGGAAACGGGTTCCGAGGCCACCGACGGGGAACACGGCTTTGCGGATCTTGATCGTCATTTCGGGGAGACTCTGACCTTCAGGGCGTGAAATTCACTCGCGACTTCATGCCACGAGGCAGGCGCCTATAGCAACGCGCCAATCACGCCCGGGTTCCCCGGAGGCGCCTATTCCGCCGCGCTGACCAGCGGCGCGGCGTCGCGCGAGACCGGCGGCAGGTCGAGGGAGGCGACGAGGGTTCGCACCTCCTGCCGGGCGGCGACTTCCGACATGGTCAGGGTCTGGCCGGTGCGACCGAGATCGAGCATGGTCAGGCCCTGCAGGAACAACTCGCGGTAGGTGACGCGCTCGGACAGGCCGGCGACGACCCGGAAGCCGATCCGCTTGGCGAGGCGGGCCAGAACTTCCGAGACCCGGCGCTTGTTGCGGGCATCGAGATGGCCGACGCGGTTGCGCATCACCAGCCAGTCGATGGTGCCGCCGGTGCGGGCGCGGCGCTTGCGCATTTCCCACACGAGTTCGGAATAGAGCGAGGGGCCGAGGATCGCATGATCGTTGGGATCGACCCGGGCGATCAGGTCGAGATCGATGAAACTGTCGTTCATCGGGGTCAGCAGCGTGTCGGCGCAGCCATGGGCGAGGCGCGACATGAAACTGTCGGAGCCGGGACAATCGATGATGACGACATCGTGATTGTCGACATAGGGCTCCAGCACGCCGAGAAAGCGATTGCGCTCGTCGGCCTGGGCTTCGTGGAAATCGGGGATTTCGCTGCGGACGACGACGGCGAAGCTGGGCATCAGCATGTTCGCGCCCTCGGCCACCGCCTTGGCGCGGTTTTCGAGATAGCGGGTCAGGGTGCGCTGGCGGCCGTCGAGATCGATGGTGGCGACCCGCCGGCCCTGTTCCAGCAAGGCGACGACGAGATGCATCGCGCTGGTGGACTTGCCCGAGCCGCCCTTCTCGTTACCGAGGACGACGATATGTGCGCGCCTGCCGTCGCTCATGGAATACCGCCTGCAGAAAATTCAGCCGCGAGTCGGCTACCCGGTCATGGTCGGGGGACCGAAGGGTTCCGTCAATGATTCTGACTCGGGAAACCCGCCTCGGCGACTAGCCGGGACACAATATCGGCCAGGGGCGCGGCCCTTGCACCGCTATATCCTGTGCCGCACCAGAGGGCGAGGAGATCGGCGTCGCCGGTCTTCCGGCCGTGGCCGCGCAAGGCCTGCGTCATCGCGTTCTGCAGGGGAAAGGGCGGAATGGCGATGCCGGCGGCGTCGAGCCCCCGGGTGAAGCCATTGGCGAGGCCCCTCGCCGCGCGGCCCGACCAATGTCGGATCAGCATCGTCTCCGCCCCCTCGCCCGCGGCCCGGCCCAGCGCATCCTTATGGGCTTGAGGAATGCCGCATTCGTCGGCCCGCAGCAGCGCCGTGCCGACCTGCGCCAGGGCGGCGCCGGCCTCGAGGGCGGCGCGGATATCCTCGCCCGTCATCAGGCCGCCCGCCGCGATCACCGGAATGTCGAGGGCCGCCACCATCTGCGGCAGGAGGCTGCGGAGGGGCACCAGCCCTTCCTCGAAACCGCCGATGAAGGTCGCGCGATGCGCCCCCGCCTCGCCCCCTTGCGCGACGATGGCGTCGACGCCGCTGGCGGCGACCAGGCGTGCCTCGTCGAGACGGGTGGCGGCGCCGATCACCAGGATGCCGTCGGCCTTCAGGGCGGCGACCATGCCGGCATCGGGACAGCCGAAGACGAAACTGGCCACCCTCGGCCGCAGGCGGCGCAGCATGGTGAGTTGGGCGGCGAAATCCTGCTCCGCCGGATCGGGCAGCGCGGGTGCCGGCAGGCCGGCCGCGACATGCAGCGGCGCGAGATGATCCAGCATCCCCTCGACCACGCCGGGCGCCGGTGGCCGGCCGCAGGGCAGGAACAGATTGATGTTGAGCGGCGCGGCCGAGGCGGCGGCGATCTCCTCGACCTGCGCCTTCAGGACGTCCGGCGAGAGATAGGCGGCGCCGAGGGAGCCGAGGAGGCCGAGCCTCATGCAGGCCAGGATGAAGCCGGGCGGCGTCGCCCCGCCGGCCATGGGCGCCTGCACGATGGGCGTCGGCAACCCGAGTTCTTTCTGAAGATCTGTCCGCATGGTCTCGTCTCAACCCTGGTGCTTGCGGGAAATCCACCCGCGAGGCGGAAGTGCGCCCTGCCGTATCTCCCTTGATGGGGCAGGGAAACATTGACTTCAAGGTGCGACTGGCATACTCGCGGGGCGAAAACCGCCGAAAGCGGATCCCGCGTACCGAGGAAACGCAGCCGAATGTCCCAGCCCCCTGACCTGCCGCTGCCCGTCGCCCGTTCCGTCGCGAGCCTGCGCCAGACCGTCGCCGACTGGCGCAAGGCCGGCCTGCGCATCGGCTTCGTGCCGACCATGGGCGCGCTCCACGCCGGTCACCTGTCGCTGGTCGAGCGCGCGAAGGAGCGGGCCGATCGCGTCATCGTCTCGATCTTCGTCAATCCGACCCAGTTCGGCCCGACCGAGGATTTCAGCAAATATCCGCGCCAGGAAGCCTCGGATGCCGCGCGGCTGGCCGCCTTCGGCGTCGACGTGCTCTATTCCCCCTCGGTCGAGGAAATGTATCCGGCCGGCGCCGCGACCACGGTTTCGGTCGGCGTCGTCACGGAACGGCTGGAAGGCGTGTTCCGCCCGACCCATTTCTCGGGCGTCGCCACCGTGGTCGCCAAGCTGCTGAACCAGGTCCAGCCCCATGTCGCCGTCTTCGGCGAGAAGGATTACCAGCAGCTTCTCGTCGTGAAGCGCCTGGTCGCCGATCTCGACATCGATACCGAGATCGTCCCCGGCCCGACGGTGCGGGAGGCCGACGGCCTCGCCATGTCGTCGCGCAATGCCTATCTCTCGGAAGAAGATCGGGCGATCGCCGCCAGCCTGCCGGCGACGCTGAATTTCGTCGCCACCCAGCTGCGCTCGGGCATCGACGCCGGCCCGATCCTGGAAGCCGGCCGCGCCCGCCTGTTGAAGGCGGGCTTTCGCGAGGTGCAATATCTCGATCTCGCCGATGCCGCGACCCTCGCCCCGCTGGAGCGGGCGGACCGTCCGGCCCGGCTTCTGGTCGCCGCCCTCGTCGGCGCCACCCGCCTGATCGACAACGTCGCCGTCTGACCGGGTATCGGGGGCGCGTTATCCGCGCCCCCGGCCCTGCTTCACGCCTGCCAGGCGGGCCGGCGCTTCTCGAGGAAGGCCGACAGGCCTTCCTTCGCCTCGTCCGTCGCGCGGCGCTTGGCGATGGAAACGGCGGTCATCTCGCCCAGGGCATCGTCGATTTCCAGGAATTCGATCTCGGCGATCAGGCTTTTCGCCCGGGCGACGGCGCCGGGGGCGTTGAGGAAAATGGTCTCGATCAGCTTGTCGGCCCGGTGTTCCAGCGCCGGGGCATCGGGCAGCAGTTCGGAGACGAGGCCGATGCGCAGCGCTTCGGCGGCGTCGAAACGCTCGCCGGTCTGGAAATAGCGCCGGCAGTTGCGGGCACCGATGGCGCGCAGGACATAGGGCGCGATGGTCGCCGGCATCAGGCCGATCTTCACTTCCGACAGGGCGAAGGCCGCGTTCGGCGTCGCCAGCGCGATGTCGCAGCAGGCGACGAGGCCGACGCCGCCGCCATAGGCCGGGCCATCGACGAGGGCGATCGTCGGCATCGGCAGGCGGTCCAGCCGGGCGAACATCTCGGCGAGGCCGCGGGCGTCTTCCAGATTCTCGTCATAGATCTGGCCGGCCTGACGCCGCATCCAGTTCAGGTCCCCGCCAGCCGAGAAGCTCTTGCCCTCAGCCCTTATGATCACGGCGCGGACGCTGTCCTGATTGCCGAGGTCGGCGAAAATGGTCGACAGGCGCTCGATCGTCGCCTCGTCGAAGCAATTGTGCTTCTCGGGCTTGGCCAGGGTGACGATGGCGAGGCCCGCCGGGGTCATCTGCAGGCGGACGCCGGCCTCGAGGTCCGGCTGAGCGAGGCCGGGGGCGATATCCGAAGGTTCGGTCGTGGTCATGAAATATCCTCGGGTTGCGGCTGCCTCAGCCGCCGTGATGGCTGGCCGGCCATTGCGGCAGGCCGTCGGTGATCGAGTAGGAATCGCCCTTGTCGGCGACGAAGATATGGACCGCCTGGGCAAGGCCGGTCGGCCCGTCGAAGGCGCCCAGGGCAATGGCGGTATAGCTCTGGTCGGGCCTGTCCCAGAACAGCGAAGCGCCGCATTCCCGGCAGAAGCCGCGCCGCGCCCGCTCGCTGGAGCGATACCAGGCAAGGCCGCGCTGGTTGTGGAAGCTCAGGCGGTCGCGCCGCACCGAAGTATAGGGACCGGGCGCCCCGTGCCAGCGCCGGCACTGCGAACAGTGGCAGACGCTGACTTCGCCGAATCGGCCGCGCGCCGTGAAGCGCACCGCGCCGCACAGACACCCGCCTTCGAGGCTCCTGTTCCGGTCGTCCATCCTCGACTCTCCCTCGCGCGGCATTGTTCCCGGCGCGCGCCGGAATGCAAATTGAATCTCATTCGATATGGCAGGCGCAAGCCTCGTCCTGTCCGCCGCGGGCGAGGTCGTCGAGTATAGGGCAATCCGGCCGGTCGTCGCCGTGGCAGGCGTCGGCCAGATGATGCAGCGTGCGGGCCATGGATTGAAGCTCGGCGATCTTGGTCTCCAGCGCCTCGACATGGGCGAGGGCCATCTGCTTCACCTCGGCCGAGGCGCGGCCCCGATCGCGCCAGAGGTCGAGCAGGCCGGAAATGGCGTCGAGCGAGAAGCCGAGATCGCGCGAGCGGCGGATGAAACGCAGAGTCTCCACGTCCCGCCCGGCATAGTGGCGATAGCCGGCGGCGGAGCGCGGCGCCGGAGTCAGCAGGCCGATGCTTTCGTAATGCCGGATCATCTTGGCCGAAACGCCGGAGGCGGCGGCGGCTTCGCCGATATTCATCTGCATTCTCCTCACTTCCCCGGGCGCCAGCGGCGCAGGAGCAGGGCATTGCCGAGGACGCTGACGCTGCTGGCCGCCATGGCGATGCCGGCGACCACGGGCGACAGCAGGCCCGCCGCCGCCAGCGGAATACCGACGACATTATAGGCGAAGGCCCAGAACAGGTTCGAGCGGATCTTGGCCGAAACCGCCGCCGCGAGATCGAGGGCGGCCGGCACCAGCCGGGGATCGGGACGCATCAGGGTGATGCCGGCGGTCGCCAGCGCGACATCGACGCCGCCGGCCATGGCGATGCCGAGATCGGCCGCGGCCAGCGCCGGGGCATCGTTCAGCCCGTCACCCACCATGGCGACCACGCGGCCCTGC
>JAOZVS010000134.1 GCA_025869435.1 Zavarzinia sp. | reverse complement strand
GGATGATAGCGTCGCTCGGGGTCTCGCCTGCGGAACCGCGGGAGAGTTCGGCTGAGCCAGTCGGGGTAGTGTGGATGCGTCGGGTGAATTGGCTTGTCGTCGGGCTAGCGGTCGGTCTTGCCGGTTGCGGCGGCCGGCCCGAGGGCGTGCTGACGCCGATCGCGTCGGGCGTTCCGGTGGTGCCAGGCGCCCACGTCGTCGACATGGTGGTGGCGACGACACGGGCGCGCGATGCCCGGCCCGGCGAGATGTACAACGGCGAGCGCGCCCTCGGGCTGACCTTCGCCGACATCGCCGTCTCCATTCCTCCCGACAGCGGGCGCAAGGTCGGCGAGGTGCAGTGGCCGTCGCAGCTCCCGCCGAACCCCGCCAAGGAGTTCGCTACCCTCAAGGCCGTGGACATCGATCCCGCCGCCGCCGCCAAGCAGGTGCAGCTCGAGGCCGCCAAATATAAGCCGCGCCGCGTCCTCGTCTTCGTGCACGGCTACAACAACCGGTTCGACGATGCCGTCTATCGGTTCGCGCAGATCATGCACGACTCGCACGCCCCGGCCGCGCCGGTCCTGTTCACGTGGCCTTCGCGGGCGAGCCTGCTCGCCTATGGCTACGACCGGGAGAGCGCCAACTACTCGCGTGACGCGCTGGAGAACGTGCTGACCTTCCTCGCGCGCGATCCGAAGATCGACGAGGTTTCGATCCTCGCCCACTCGATGGGCAACTGGGTGACCATGGAGGCGCTGCGCCAGATGGCGATCCGCAATGGCCACATCCCGAAGAAGATCGCCAACGTCATGCTCGCGGCGCCGGCCGTCGCGGCCGACGTCTTCCGCACCCAGATGCTCGCCATCGGCGAGCCGCGGCCGCATTTCACGCTGTTCGTCTCCACCGACGACAAGGCCCTCGCGATGTCTCGCCGGATCTGGGGCAGCTCGGATCGGCTCGGCGAGATCGACCCCGACAAGGAGCCCTACAAGAGCCGGCTCGCCCAGGCCGACCTCGAGGTCGTCAACATGTCGAAGATCCAGACCGGCGACCGCCTCGGCCACGGCAAGTTCGCCGAGAGCCCGCAGATGGTGCAGCTGATCGGCACCCGCCTCGTCGAGGGTCAGCCGGTCAACGACGGCAAGGTCGGGCTCGGCGACCGCATCGGCCAGATCGCCACCGGCACCGGCGCCGCCGTCGGCGCGGCGGCTGGCCTCATCATCACGGCCCCGGTCGCCATCGTCGACAGCGACACGCGGGCGAACTACGGCGCGCGGATCGGCGATGTCGTGCCCGGCTCGTCCTCGGCGGGCGGCCCGCCGTCGAGCGCGCCGCCGCCGCCGATCCAGGTCGCCGCCCCCAAGTAGGCCCGCGCCTAGGTAGGCGCGGCGCTGCATGATCATCAACCGAGGGTCGTAGGACTGCGACCCTCCGACGGTCTAGTCTTTCGACAAACACCATCCGCGTGGTCTCCTGCGCGGACCGATTTTACCGCGGTGGTGTGGATATGAGCGGACGGTCGTCATCGGCGCCGGACCGGCCTGATGGCTCGTTGGAATCGAACCGTCGCTGTGCCTCGTTCAAATCGCCCTGGTGGTCCAGCGCCCAGTCGTAAAGAGACAGGAACGGCGCCTGCAGCGTGCGTCCGAGCGGCGTGATCGAATAGACCACGGCGATCGGAGACGCCGTGACGACGTGGCGCTCTACCAACCCGTTTCTCTCCAGCCGGCGCAGCGTCTCCGTGAGAGATTTCTGCGTGATCCCGTCCAGCCGCCGCCTGAGCGCGTTGAACCGCTTCGGCTCCTCACACAGGAAGGTGAGGACGAGGATCGACCATTTGTGAGCGATCTGCTCCAGGACCGGACGAACGATCGGGATCGTCTCGACGACCTGCTCTTCTGTGTAGGGCACGGGGTTTCCTCGGATAAACCTAGGCTCATCATAGTGCCTTATTGACACCTAGTACACAAAATATACTCCATAGGTCGACGCTCTTCACTTTTGGAGATGGCTTTGACCAACCCCCGTTCGAGCAAGCTCGGCACCGCGATCGTGACCGGCGCCGCATCCGGCATCGGCACGGTCTATGCCGACCGCCATGGCGAGACTTCACCGCCCTATCCGCATCTTGCTGACCGCCTGAAGGCGGGCGACGAGATGCCGCTCGACGAATTCCCGGTCATCGCCTGACAGAGCTTCCGCTTTCCCGAAGCCAATGCTTCGAAAGCCATAATTTCAATACTCGACGGTCAGGCGCAGGGTAATGGCCTGAACACTGTCGGAAACGAAGGACGACGAGATGATCCGTACCGGCGCAGACTACAGGGACTCGATCCGCGACGGCCGCGAAGTCCATATCAACGGCGAGCGGGTGAAGGATGTCACCACGCATCCGATGTTCAAGCCGCTGGTCGATATTCGCGCCCGCATCTATGACCTGCAGCACGAGGAAGCCACCGCGCATATCATGACCTACGCGCAAGGCGACGAGGTCAGTGCCATCGGCAACAAGCTGCCAATCGTGCAGAGCGACTGGTGGGACAAGCGCCGCGCCACCGACACGGTGCTGGAGGATGTCGGCGGTGTCGTCACCCGCGTCGGCGACGAGACCGTGGGCGAGATGTGGTCGCTGTTCGACGGTCAGGATGTCCTGAACGAAGTCGATCCCCAGTTCTCGGCCAATATCCGCAACCATATCCACAAGGTCGTGCATCACGACCCGTTCCACGTCTCGGCCAATACCGACCCGAAGGGCGACCGCTCCAAGCCGCCGCAGGAGCAGGACCCGGACATGCTGCTGCATGTCGTCAAGGAGACCGATGCCGGCATCGTCGTGCGCGGCGCCAAGTTCGAGACGGCGGCGGCCTATGCCAATCAGGCCTTCACCAAGCCGACCATCGCCAACTGGGGCAATTCGGCCTATTCCGACTATGCCGTCGGCTTTGTCTGCGATCTGGGCTCCCCCGGGCTGAAATACATCTGCCGCACGGGTTTCGCCGGCCGCGCGCCCCTAGAGGATTACCCGCTGTCGAACCGCTTCGACGAGGTCGATACCCTCGTCATCTTCGACAATGTGTTCATCCCCTGGGAAAACGTGCTGTTCTACCGCCACACCAAGGCGGCCATGTTCATCCGCGCGACCCTGCACCGCTATTCCGCCTTCGCCTTCGTCCAGCGCAACCTGAAACTGGCCGACATGATGATCGGCGCCGCCCTGTTCAACGCCCGCCAGACCGGGCTCGACAAGCAGCAGGCGGTTCAGGAGAAACTGGCCCAGCTCGCCGTCTACCGCGAGGGCATCAATGCCCATCTGACCGCCGCCATCGCGCTGGCTGAACGCAGCCCCGGCGGGCTCCTGATGCCGAACCAGTCGCTGCTCTATACCGGGCGCGTGCTGGCCTGCTCGCAGCTTCACGAGATGATCCATATCGCCCGCGAGCTGTGCGGCGGCCAGATCTGCATCACCCCCGATGCGGCGGCCTTCCGCGATCCCGAGTCCGGCCCCTGGCTGGAGAAATACTACACGGTGAACGAGGACTGGGTGGCGGATGACCGGCGGAAGCTGCTCGCCTTCGCGCGCGACCTGCTGAATTCCGACTATGCGGGCCATCGCCTGACCTTCCAGCTCTTCGCCCAGAGCCCGCCCTTCGCCCATCTCGCCGCGGTCTATCGCAACTTCGACTGGGACGGCCCCCTTGACCTCGTCCGCAAGTCCGCCGGACTGTCGGAAAAGGTGTTGGGCAAGACCACGCGCACCCCGGGGGATTCCGCGGTCAGCCAGTGGTTCAACACCGATCCCGCCGCCGTCGGCAAGAAGGCCGCCGAGTGATGGAGACGCGGCGCGACCAGTTCCTGGAAGGCATGAGCCGGGCCGCCTGCACCGTCTCGGTGGTGACGACCGATGGCGCGGCCGGCCGGGCCGGGGTTACCGTCTCGGCCATGGCCTCGGTCTCGGCCGATGCGCCGGGGCCGTGCCTTCTCGTCTGCGTGCACGAAAAAAGCGCGGCGGCGGCGGCGATCGCGGCCAATGGCATCTTCTGCGTCAATGTGCTGGGGGCCGGGCAGTCCCATGTCTCCGACACATTCGCCGGCCGGATCAAGACTTTGGACGGCGACAAGTTCGCCCCCTTCGACTGGGGCGTGATGGAAACCGGGGCGCCCGCCCTCGACCATGCCCTGACCGTCTTCGACTGCCGGCTGAAGCAGGTGGTCGAGATGGGCACGCATAAGGTCTTTTTCGGCGATGTGGTCGCGGTCCGCAATGGCGCGACCGAATTGCCGCTGATCCATGTGAACCGTCATTATGGCGCGCCCGCGCCCCTGAGCCTTTGAGCGAGAACCATG
Source organism: Zavarzinia sp. (assembly GCA_025869435.1). Lineage (GTDB taxonomy): Bacteria > Pseudomonadota > Alphaproteobacteria > Zavarziniales > Zavarziniaceae > Zavarzinia. The sequence goes on along the minus strand of JAOZVS010000134.1, from coordinate 37,204 downwards.
TTCCACAAGCGCATCCGCACCTTCAACACGGCGAAAACCTACCCCGAGCAGAAGCTGGACAATGACCTGTGCCAGGTCGTCGTCGCCAAGGGCACCATGGTCTTCGTGCGCGGCCAGATCGGCCAGAACCTCGACACTTCGGAAAATGTCGGCATCGGCGATGTCGAGGCCCAGGCCGAACAGGCCATGGCCAACATCAGGATGCTGCTGGACGAAGCCGGTTCCGAACTTGGCCATATCTGCAAGATCGTGATCTATCTGGTCGATCCGCGCTATCGCGAGACGGTTTACCGCGTCGTCGGCAAATGGCTGAAGGGCGTCTTCCCGGTCTCGACCGGAGTCGTCATTTCCGCCCTGGCCCGGCCGGAATGGCTGGTCGAGATCGACGTGACCGCGGTCATCCCGGAGTAATTCGTCGCCCCGGCGCAGGCCGGGGCCTCGGGACGACAGAGGCACAGACGCCAAAAGGAAGCACGAGCCCATGACCTTCTCGATCGCCGCCCGCTGTGCCGAGACCGGCATGTTCGGTATCGCCATCGCCTCGTCCTCGCCCGCCGTCGCCTCCCGCTGCGCCTGGGCGCGGGCCGGGGTCGGCGTGGTGGCGACCCAGAACATCACCGATCCGACCCTGGGCGAGAGGGGCCTCGACCTGATGGCGCTGGGGGTCGACGCGCCGCAGGCGCTGGCGGTCATCATGGAAACCGCGCCCTTCATCGACTATCGCCAGCTGGCCCTGATCGACGGCGCGGGGCGCACCGCCTGTTTCTCCGGCGCGCGGGCGCTTGGCGTGTTCAACACGGCGGAAGGGCGCGACTGTGTCGCCGCCGGCAACATGCTGGCGAGCGATCAGGTCCCCGCCGCCATGGTCGCCGCCTTCGAGATGGCAACGGGCCATCTGGCCGAACGTCTGCTGGCGGCGATGAAGGCGGCCATGGCCCTGGGCGGCGAAGCCGGGCCGATCCATTCGGCGGGCGTCAAGGTGGTCGATACCGCGAGCTGGCCGATCGTCGACCTGCGCATCGACTGGGCCGAGGACGGGCCGATCGATCTCCTCGAGGCGGCCTGGGTGGTCTATGCGCCGCAGATCCATGCCTATGTCACCCGCGCCCTCGACCCGCGAGATGCGCCCAGCTATGGTGTGCCCGGCGACCTCTGACGACGAGACCGATGCGCTTCACCCTTCGCCATCTGGAGTATTTCGTCGCCGCCGGGGAAACCGGCGGCGTGACCCTGGCGTCGGAGCGCATCAATATCTCTCAGCCTTCGATTTCGGCGGCGATTTCCCATCTCGAAACCGAACTGGGCGTCCAGCTCTTCATCCGCCATCACGCCCAGGGCCTGTCGCTCACCCCGGCCGGGCACCGCCTGCTGCGCGAGGCGAAAAGCCTGCTCGATCAGGCCCACAACCTCTATACCGTCGCCTCCGAGACGACGACCGAGATCCGGGGCGAGCTGGCGGTCGGCTGCATGTTGACCCTTGCGCCGATGATCATCCCGGAACTGTGCCATTCCTTCATGGCCTCCTTCCCGCGCGCGGTATTGCGCCAGCAGGAAGGCCATCAGGAGGAACTGGTGGAAGGCCTGCGCCGGGCCAAGATCGACATCGCGCTGCTCTACGACCTTCAGGTGCCGAAGGATATCGTGATGGAGCCCCTGGTGGACCTGCCGGCCCATGTCCTCGTCAGCGAGGTTCATCCGCTGGCGACGCGGACCACGGTCAGCCTGAAGGAGCTGGAAAGCGAGCCGCTGATCCTGCTCGACCTGCCGCTCAGCCGCGAGTATTTCCTCGCCATGTTCGAGCGCGACGGGCTGCAACCCCGGATCGCCGCGCGTTCCGCCTATCCGGACGTGATACGCACCATGGTCGCCAATGGTTACGGCTACACGCTGGTCAATGTCCGGCCGCGTTCCGACCTCGCGCTCGACGGGCGGCGGCTGGTCAGGCTCCGGCTGGCCGGCGGCCACCGGCCGATGAAGATCGGCATCGCGACGCTGGACGGCATCCGCAAGTCCCGCCTGCTCCAGGCCTTCGAGACCCACTGCCGGACCTTCATTTCCGAAGGCTATATCCCCGGCATGATCCCGCCCCTGCTGGATGCCCGGGTCCGGGAAGACGCGACCTGAGCTGCTTCAGAGCCTGTTTGGCAACCCCGGACGGGTCGATCCGGCGGATCTTTCCGCGCCCCGCGGCGTCGGCAATCTTGCCGATATCACACGATATCGGCGGCGACCGCCTCCTCGCGGGACACGAAAATCTCTCGCCGGCTCTCAGCCGCCGGATTTCCAAACAGGCTCTCAGGCCTTCAGCAATTCGGTGACCTCGCGCCGGAACGGCAGGCTGTCGCCGTCATGGGGGGCTTCGTCCAGCTCCCGCGCGAAACGATGCCCGGCATAGGTCGCATGGGCGATGGTCGCGGGCGCCAGGGCATCGCCGATGGCGGTGACGGATTCCAGCCCGGAATCGGCCCAGTCGGCGGCGCGGGCGTTCAGCGCCGTCAGCAATTCGTCATTCGGCAGGCGGGAGGTCACGAGGACGGTCGCATCGGCCTCCAGCCGCTCCTCCCGGCCGGTGAACATGCAGGCCATGGTGGCTTCGCCCGGCCGGACCGCGTTCAGCGCCAGGAAGCCGCGGATCGCGATGCCCTTTTCCAGCATCCGCTTCTGGATGAAGAACTGCTCCATCGTGTTGCGGGTCCAGGTCGAGGCTTCGGAGGCCGGCGTCGCGTAAGTCACCCGGTAGCCCTTGCCGGCCAGCAGTTCGGCGATCACCCCGCCCATGTAGTAATGATCGTCGTCCCAGACGAGGACATGTTTCCCCGTCGGCAGCCGGCCGGCCATGATGTCGCCGGCCGACAGGACCTCGGCGTCGTCCTCGATCGGAATCGCCCTGGTGTGGAGGTGACCCACTCCGTCCCGCCGCCAGGTGGCGCCGGTCGCCAGCACCACGCGGGGAATGCCGAAACCCATGATGTCGTCCGCCGTCAGCGGACTGTCGAGGAACAGCTCGACATTGGGCAATTGATGGAGCTGCTGTTCCCGGTAGTCCTTCACCCGGATCCAGGCGGCGAGGCCGGGCAGGCGGGATTCCAGCGCCACCCGGCCGCCCAGCTCGCGCCTGGCCTCGGCCAGCATCACCGGATAGCCGCGCCGGCCAAGCGCCCGAGCCGCCTCCAGCCCCGCGGGACCGGCGCCGACGATCAGGACCGGCTTGTCGCTGGTCTTCGCCGCGATACGCTCCGGGTGCCAGCCCTTCCGCCATTCCTCGCCCATGGTCGGGTTCTGGGTGCAGCGGATGGGCGACTGGGTGAAATCGCCGGAGACGCAGATGTTGCAGCCGATGCATTCGCGGATATCCTCGATCCGCCCTTCTTCCAGCTTCTTGGGCAGGAAGGGATCGGCGATCGAGGGCCGGGCGGCGCCGATCAGGTCCAGCACGCCCTTGCGAACGAGGCTGGCCATCCGGTCGACCGACGTATAGCGGCCGACGCCGACCACCGGCTTGCTGGTCAGTCGCTTGATGCCGTTGATGAAGGGCTCGGAAAAGCCTTCCTCGGCGAAGCGCGAGGTCTGGCTGTCGTTCTCCCAGCCGGCGATGGTCACGTCCCACAGGTCCGGCAGGTCGGCCATCAGGCCGATCATGTCCTCGACCTCTTCCTTGTAGAGGCCGCCTTCGCCGATCAGTTCGTCGACCGAGATCCGCACCGGAACCGCGCAGGTGTCGCCCACCGCGTCCTTGGTGTCCTGCACCACTTCCCGCAGCAGCCGGATGCGGTTCTCGAGGCTGCCGCCATATTCGTCGGTCCGGTCGTTGTAGCGGCGCGACAGGAAATGATGAAGAAAGCCGAGGGCATGGGCGGCATAGACATAGATGAGGTCGAAGCCCGCGCGCCTGGCCCGCAGCACGGCATCCCGGTGCCAGCGCCGGACATTGGCGATATCGGTCTTGTCCATGCGCCGCGCCTGCACCGGATCATAGGTGAAGGTCGCGACCGGCAGGGGGGCCGGCCCCATCGGCACTTCGCGGGAATAGAGGTTCGGCCCGTTCATGCCGTTATAGGCCAGCTCGATCCCGGCGAGGCTGCCGTGCTCGTGGATCCGGTCGGCCATGCCGGCCAGGGCCGGAATATCCCGGTCGTCCCACAGGCGCAATTCGATGAAGGGCGTGATTTCGGACGAGTAATGCAGCTCGACCTGTTCGGTGCAGACGACGGCCCAGCCGCCCTCGGCCTTGACCCCCCGCATGCCCGCCAGCGCGCTGGGATCGCGATAGCCCATGCCGTTGCAATGGGGCACCTGATAGAAGCGGTTGCGCGCCGTCACCGGACCGATCTTCACGGGCTCGAACAGAATGTCATAGGCGGGGTCGCGAGACACGGTGACGGGATCCTCCGGGGGCGATGGATCGAGACTAGCGTGATCGCGCCCGGGACCAAATTCGCAATCGCCAAGGCCATGCCTTGTAAAATACGAATTGCTCCATGCCGGGGTGCGAGGACCGAAGCTGGCGAGGTGCAGCGGCAATATCGGGGGAGGGGCGCGACCGGAAGGTTGATTGGCTGGGGGACCTGGATTCGAACCAGAGCTACCGGAGTCAGAGTCCGGGGTTCTACCGCTAAACTATCCCCCAGCGGGATCAATCGCGACGAGGCCGGGGTTATAGTCTCCCGAATCGCGGCTGTCAATCGTCTGGCGCCGCAAAAGGCGCCGGGGCCTCAGTCGCGGAAATCCAGTTTCAGTTCGGCCTGGGATCCGGCCATCCGGGTCCGCGCGTTGTCGGCCAGGCGGTTGATGAGATAACCCGCCATGCGCTGCGGCGCGTCGCCATCGTCGAGCATTTCGTCGTGGCTGGGCGGATGGGTGGCCAGCACCGGCAGGGTGCCGCGATAGCGGATGAAGATGGTGAGATTATATTCGTCCTGCTGGGTCTCGAGTTCGATCGCCTCGGCGCCGGGGGCGAGAAGGTTGCTGTCCCTCAGCAATTCGAACGCCTGCCACGAGGCGAGTTCAGCCCGCTTCACCGCCTCGTGGCGGGCGCCCCAGAGCTTTCCCTGCGCCTCGACGAAGGCGATCATGTCCTCGAAATGGGTGTCGGCCACGGCGAAGCTCTGCCGGGTCTTGCGGCGGATGCCGAAGCGGAACAGGGCCTGAAGCGCGACGGCCGTGGTCAGGGCCAGGGCGAATTGCGAGAAGGCGACGTAATGGGCGCCGGGGAACATGCGCTCCAGCTGATCATGGATGTCGCCATAGCTGATGCCGACCAGAAGCGCGATGCCGATCGCCAGCGACCGCCGGTTGTCCAGCATCCGCGAGCCGATCATCTGGATGCCGCCGATCGTCGCGAAGGATGAAAGGAAGAGGAACAACGCCCCCAGGACCTCGGGCGGCACGATCATCCAGGCGACGATCACCTTGGGACAGAGGGCGATCAGGAACAGCAGCCCGGCGGTCCAGATCGCGAGATGGCGGCTGGTGCAGCCCGAGGCGAGGGCCAGGCTGGCGGCGCCGCCGCTGGCCGCCATGGGCATGGCGTTGATCAGCGAGGCGAAGATCTGGGCGATGCCCTCGGCGCGGACGCCCCGGCCAACGGAATCGAGATCCGGCCGCTTGAAATCGGCATCGTTGAAGCGCTGGGCGACGGTCTGCACCCCCATCGAGGTCAGCGACAGGGAAAAGCCGGTGATGATGGCGGGCACCAGGGCTTCCATCTCGAAATGCCAGCCGAACTGCTGCAAGACCGGCAGGTGGAGGACGGCGGCGCCCTCGAAGGCGGCGATATCGACATCGGTCAGAAGACCGCCCGCGGTCGCGAGGACAAGGCCAAAGCCAAGGCCGGTCACCGTCGCGAAGAACTTCAGCCCGCCCCGGCCCCAGACATTGCAGGCGACCATGACCGCCAGCGTCGCCCCGGCGACGGCGACCCGCTCCGGCTGGGGGCCGGCGGCCCCTTGCGTCGAGAAGATCAGGTTGAGGCCGATGATGCCGATGCCGGCGCCGATCAGCAGCATGGCGAGGCCGGCGACCTCGACCGTGAAGATCGCCCGCAGCCGCTTGATGACGAAGCTGAACAGGATCATGGACAGGCCGCTGACCGCGAACATGCCGAAGCCCCCGCCGAGGCCCGAATGGGCAAGGCCGAGCGCCAGCACGGGCAGGACCGAGGTGGTGCCCTGCACCGGCAGGAAGATGCCGGCGCCGATACCGAAGCGCCCCCAGGCCTGAAGCAGCAGGGCGACGGCCGAATAGATCAGGCCGCAGGCGGCGAGGTTCAGGAAGGCGGCCTGATCCATCCCGGCGCTGCGCGCGAAGAAGGCGGGCACCGCCAGCAAGGCGCCGAGGAAGGCCACCTGTTGCAGGGCAAGGCCGAAGGCGAAGCGGGCCGGCGGGATATCTTCGATCCCGTAGAGCAGCGTGTCGGGTCGGCGCATCGGGGTACTCGTTTTACAGGAAGAGACAAGGGGGCGGGAGCAGGGGGTGGGGGGCGGTGTTAGAGCACCGGGAACAGGCGGGTTTCCCCGGGCCTGGTTTGCCACAGATCCCCGGTATCGAGGTCGAACCACCAGCCATGGAGTTGAAGCGTGCCCGCATCGACCCGCTCCTTCAGCCAGGGATAGGTCAGGAGATTGCCGATCGAGCCGGCGATGGCCGCGCGCTCCACGAGGAAGGGATTGTCCTTCAGCAATTCCAGCGACACGGGGCGGCGGCTGTCGGCGCCATCGGCATGGCCGACATGGATCCGGCAGGCGTCAAGCGCCAGCTCGACCCAGTCGTTGATGAAGTCGCGCGCCATGCGCTTGCCCTCGGCGCTGCCGATCAGGGCCTTGATGCCGCCGCAGTGGGCATGGCCCATGACGACGATGTGATCGACCATCAGGTCGCGCACGGCATATTCGATGGCGGCGCCGGTGCCGTGCAACGACGGGCCGGGCTGATAGGGCGGCACCAGGTTGGCGACATTGCGGACGGTGAACAGCTCCCCCGGGTCCGCGCCGGACAGCAGGGCGGGATCGACCCGGCTGTCGGAACAGGAAATCATCAGGGTCGCGGGGGCCTGCCCCTCCTCGACCAGCGACCGCATCAGGCCGGGGCTGGCGCCATAGTGGCGGGCCTTGAAGGCGCGAATACCATCGGTGAGATGGCTGATGTCACGGCAGGTGCAGCCGGCGGGTCGATCCATGCTCAACTTGTCCCCCTGGGGTTGGCGGTGGAGATGCGGGTGAAATCTGTCAGGTGACGCTGGCGGTGACCAGGAAGCCATAGCCGAGGGGGGCGGGCAGCAGCGCCGAGGCCCCGTCGTCCAGAAGGCCCAGCAGACGCGAATGGGTGACGGCGCTTTCGGGCAGCAGGCTTTCGATGGTCAGCCTCTCCACCGTGAAGCCCGCCTCGGCGAGGTCCTCGCGGATCTCCTTCGCGGTGAAGAGATGGTAGAACAGCGGGATCGCGCCACCGTCCAGCGGGCGCTCGTAGCGGATGTCGCCCGGCTCCAGCTGCCCTTGGGCGACCAGGGCGCGGCAGTCGCGCTGGCGGGCGCGGAAACGCCGCAGGGCATTGGGCAGGCCGAGCACCAGCCGCCCGCCGGGCGCCAGCGCCGAACGCAATTCGGCCAGAAGCGCGATCCGCCGCTGCCGCCCGGCGACATGGCCCAGCACGCCGAAGCCCAGCAGGACGATATCGAAGCCCCCGCGCGCGAGGGCCTGACGGTAGGTCGCGTCGTCGGCGTCGCAAACCTCGACCTGCCCGGACAGTCCCAGATGCCCGGCGACGGCACCGAGATGCTGGCGGGCGACGGCGCTGATGTCGACGGCGGTCACCGCCGCGTCATGACTGCGCGCCAGGCTGAAGCAATAGCGCCCCTCGCCGGCGCCATAATCGAGCAGGCGGCCGCCCGCCGGCAACAGGCCGGCCAACAGTCGCAGGGTGCGCCGGTTCGGCCGTGGATAGCGGGACAGATAGACGCCGGACGAGAAATAGGCGTCATAGCTGCGACCCATGTCCTCACGGTCCAAGGCAGGCCTCCAGGTGTTCCGGTCGATCAGCAGGGTCACTTGAGTTTCCTTCTGGCTGCCGGGCGCGGGCTCAATGGTCGAAATGCAGGCGCATGAACGACCGGCCGCTGGCCGGGTCGCTGCCGCATTTCAACCGGTCGGCCAGACGCTGGACGAGCACGTTCGAGACATTGGCGATGGCGGTATCGATGGCTTCATCGTCCGCCCCGTCGAGGATGTTGGCGAGATCGGGCGCCGCCGCGCCGGAAAGGGGCAGGGGCGGGCCGTCGTGCCAGAGGTCGATATCGAAATTCAGCTCGTCGAAACGGCCGCCGATCGCGGTCACCCGGCGGCCGCCGCCGGCTGCGGCGATCGCTTCCACCGCCTCGACCGCGGCCTGGGCGGCGCGGCGGACGATATCGCGCCGGGCAGCCCAGGTGCCGCCCATGCGTTCGATGAAATCGGTGACCTGATGGCTGACGGCCGGGCCGGAAGGCGAAATTGCCCGGGTTTCCGACTGGCGGATGCCAAGGCGGAACAATTGATTGAGCGTGATCGCGAGGGCGCCGGTGACGATGAAGCCGCTGCCCACCAGATGGTGCAGGGACGGCGGCGCCTGGGCGGCGATGCCCGGCATCAGCAGGACCGAAATGCCGCAGACCAGCGACAGGCCGATGATGAACACGCCCCGCGTGTCGAGCTGGCGCGAGGCGACCAGGTCGACGCCGGCCGCGATCAGGAAGGCGGCGGAATAAAGCTCGATCGCGCCGATGACCGGCGTCGGGATCAGGGTCAGCGCCATGGTGACCTGCGGCAGGAAGGCGATCACCAGCAGCAGGCCGGCGGCGACCAGCCCGGCATAGCGGGTGGTGGCCCGGCTGGCGTGGCACAGCCCGATATTGGCCGAGGATGTCGCGGTCGCCATGCCGCCCAGAAGGCCGCCGAGGAAATCGCCGATGCCGGCGGCCAGGATGCCGCGCCCGGCCTGCTTCATGTCGGGCCGGCGCCAGTCGGCGTCGTCCATCCGGTCCATCAGGATGAAGCTGCCGATCGCGTCGATCTGTACCAGGAGCGCGACGAAGGCGACGGCGATCAGCGCGCCGACCGGTACGTCGAACACCGGCGCGACAATGGCGGGCAGGGCGACAACGGGGACGCTGGCCAGCGCCTCGCCCCCGGACAGACGGCCGAGCAGCAGGGCGGTCACCACGCCGCCCAGGATGCCGATCAGCAGGGAAAAGAGCTTCAAGCGCCGGCTACCCCAGATCGACAGGCCGATGATCAGGCCAAGGGTGACCGCCGCGATGGCGAGGCTGTCGCCGTCCGGCGCCATGGCGGCGTCAAGGCCAGCGGCGTGGGTGATGGCGCCCTGAATCAGTGAAATGCCGCCGATCAGCACGACGAGGCCGGCGACGATGGGCGGAAACAGGCCCCGCAGGCGCGTGGTCAGCGGCGCGACCAGCAGCGCGACCAGGGCGCAGGCGACGGAAAGCACCGTCATGCCGCCCGGCCCCGTCACCGACAGGATCGGTGCCGCCTGGGTGACCAACAGCGGACCCGGAATATGGACGATCAGCGCGCCGGAGCCGAGACGTCCGCCCCAGGCCTGCAGCCCGGTGCCCAGAGCCATGGTGATGATCGAGACGGCGAGCAGGGTCCGCGTCTCCTCGACCCCGAAATGGGCGCCCTTGGCCAGGGCCAGGACATAGGCGGACAGGCCGAGCGCCATGGCCGCGTGTTGCAGGCCAAGGGGCAGCAGGGTCGACAGGGGGGCGCTTTCATCGGCGGCGACCGATAATTCCTGCGGCCGCCGACGCGGCCGGGACGGGGGCAGACGGATCAGGGTCATGGATCGGCCCGCACGTCCCGAGCGCCGCCGTTCCCCCCTGTCCCACACTGTCGCCCGCCTTCACGCACCATGCCATACTCCCGCAGAAGGTCGCCGGGGGCGTGCCCTCGGCTCTTTCGTATTGTATCCATTATTGTGCTAATTTTTTACCACGATGGATACATTCTGGTGCCGACCGAAACAGGCAAAGGCTGGAGTTCAATGAGCATTACCTTCGAGACGGTGGAACAGGCGATCGTCGCAAGCCTTCAGGGGCGGCTGGACAGCACCAATTCCCCGGCTGTCGAGGCCGAGCTGATCACCCGCGTCGGCGCGGGCGGTTTCGTGCTGGATTTCACCCGGCTGGACTATATTTCGAGCGCGGGGCTGCGCGTCGTCCTCGTGGTCGCCAAACGGCTGAAACAGGCGGGCGGCCGTTTCGTTCTCGCCGGATTGCAGCCTCATATTCGCGACGTGTTCGAGATTTCGGGCTTTCTCGGCATTCTCGACGTCGCGCCCAGCCGGGCCGAGGCGCTGGCCCGTTTCTGATCAGGACACGGCGGCGAGACGGGGCGGCGGGCCGATATAGCGGACGACCAGACAGGTGATGTCGTCCGATTGTTCGGCCCCGTCGACGAATCGCTCGACCGCCGCCGTCACACCCGAAATCACGATATCGACGGCTTCCGTCCGCGCGTCCTTCAAGGCATCGCGCAGGCGGGCCTCGGTGAATTCGTGGCCGCCGCGGTCCATCGCTTCCGATATGCCGTCGGTATAGAGGAAGAGCGTGTCGCCCGGATCGAGTTGAAGGCGCTTCTCGGCATAGGGAATGTCGGGCATCACGCCAAGCGCCATGCCCGCGGTGCGCGGCAGATCGGTGACGGCACCATCCGCCCGGCGGATGACCAGCGGCGGGTTGTGGCCGCCATTGGCATAGGCGAATTCGCCCGTCTCTGTGTCGAGGATGCCGTAGAAGGTGGTGACGAAGAGATCCATCGGGTTCTGCGCGCACAGCAATGTGTTGGCCGCGGCGAGGCAGGCCCCGGGCGAGGGGTTTTCCCGCGCGCTCGACTGCAGCACGGTGCGCGAGATCGCCATGAAGAAGGCGGCCGGCACGCCCTTGCCCGAGACATCGGCGATGACGATGCCGAGGTGGCGCTCGTCGATGGCGAAGAAATCATAGAAATCGCCGCCCAATTCCCTGGCCGGCACCATGGTCGCCTTGCCGGCGTAGGACGGGTGGACGGGCAGGGCCTGGGGCAGGATCGCCGCCTGCAGGGACCGCGCCGCGTCCAGCTCCGCCTCGACCCGGCGCCGCGAGGCTTCCAGCAATTCGTTCTTCTGTTCGAGTTCGAGAGTCCGCGCCCGGACGAGGGCCTCGAGGTGTTCCTCGCGCGCCTGCACCTCGATCGCCATGTGCTGGAACACCCGGGCGAGGGTGCCCAATTCGTCGCCCTGCCTTGCCAGCGCGTCGAGGCTGGCCGGGTCGAAGCGGCGGCCGTCGATCTCCGTCGCGGCTCTGGTCATGGCGGCGACGGGGCGGGCGATGCGGCCCGCGAACAGGCCGGCGGCGGCGACGCCGAAGGCGAAGACAAGGCTGGCCGCGACCGCGCCGTAAAGCAGATAGTCGGCCAGCATCCGGTCGAGCCGCGCGGTCGACAGGGCGATGACCGTCGCGCCGATGGTGATGCCGGCGGTATCGCGGATGGGCGCCGCGACCAGCAGATGGGCCGGCCGCAGGCTCGACGCCGGTGCCGTGCCGGCGATGGTGGCGGCGGCGACGGCCGCCACATCCGCCGCCGGCAATCCGTCGCCGACCCGCGCCAGAAGCGCTTGCGTGTCGTCGAAGACCTGGATCGCCTGAATCTCGTCGCGGTCGAGCAGGGCGGCCAGCAGGACGGGCAGGCTGTTGGCCGCGCGCACCGGGGCAAGGACGGTGACCGGCTGGCCGGCGATCAGCGCCCGCCCGCCCGCGACCCGCACGCCGACATATTGGATGCCGTCGATCGGCCCGCCCAGGGCCAAGCTGAAGCGCTTGCCGCTGGTCAACGCCGTCAGGGCTTCGCCGGGCAGGGCCGGCGGCAGGCTTTCGCCCTTGATGATGGCACCGTAATCGCCGATCGAATGGGCGAGGACGTGAAGCTCGTTATCGACCAGCCAGATCGACGACAGATTGCCCCGGGCGACGATCTCGGCCAGCCGCGTGCCGATCTCGGTGCCTTCCGCCTCGTTCGTGTTGGCGATGGCGAAGGCGAGGGTGGCGAGATCGTCGAGGAGGACGTTGCGCATTTCCTCCAGCGAGATTTCGGTGAGCCGTGCGCTTTCCGCGACGATGCGGGCGACGGCCTGGGCCTGACCTTCCGCCTGGGCGATCAGGGCGCGGCGGCCGAGACCGCCGAAGACGAGGCTGATGGCGAGGATGGCGAGGGCGATGCAGGCCGCCACCATCAGGACGAGGCGCCGGGTCAGGGTCACGGCGTGATCCCGTCGCTGGCGACGCCCGGCCGCAGCATGACGAGACGGACGTGGTTCCGCTCGCCGATCCGGTGGTAATAGGCCCGGTCGACCATGCGCCCGACCAGATGGATGCCGAGGCCGCCGATCTGGCGGTCCTCCAGCGCCGCGTCGAGATCGGGCGGCGGTGCTTCCCGGAACGGATCGAAGGCGGTGCCGGCGTCGCTCAGTTCCACCGTCACGCAGCGCGGATCGACCAGGATGCCGATGCCGATGGGCTGGTTGCCGCAGCCGCCGTGCAGGACGGCATTGGTCACCAGTTCCTCGACCGCCATGGTCAGCTTGAAGACGGCGCCGGGGGGCAGGATGTCTTCCGCCGCCGCCTCGATCTCGGCCTGGATCGTCGCGATCGAGGCAAGCTCCGGGGCGATGTCGAAGCGCTTTTCCAGGATGATGTCGGCGGCCATGGGCAGTTCCCCGTCCGGCAGGATGATCAGATTGAGTTCGGCGAAACCGCCCCGGTCCGCCAGTGGCACCTGTCGCCCGGCCTGCGAGCCGGCGCGCCGGCCCAGGCGAGCGCGGATATGGCTCATCAGCCGGGCCAGCGGCCAGCAGAAGCCGAGGAACCACAGCATGGCATAGAGATAGACCCAGAGCGTCGCCGAAGGTTCGCCCACGGCGGCGATGACCGTGTTGGCGCGCTGGACGATTTCCGGCACGCCGATCACCGAAGCGGTGGAGGAGGCCATGACGATGATCAGGAAATAGGTCGTCCAGGCCGGAATGAAATAGAGCGCCTCCACCCGCTCGCCCCTTTTATGGTGGCGCAGCGCGGACAGCGCGTTGTCCGAGACGAAGCCGGCGACCGCGACCGACAGGGCGAGGGAGGCCTTCAGCCAGCCCGGCAGGCCGAGGCTGTAACCGGAAATGACGATCTCGGTCGGCAGGACATAGGCGAGGTAATAGATCAGCACGAAGGTCGGCGGCAGGCGCGCGGCGGCGGTCAGGCCGGCGCCGATGCGCGAGCCCGACAGCCGCAGGCGGGCGAGACCGAAGCCCAGCGGCGTGCCGATCGCCATGGAGACCAGCGAAATCAATATGTTCCACAGAAAGCCGAGGGCGAGGAACGGCGTCCAGGTCAGCAGCAGGGCCAGGATGTCGCCCGCGCTCATCGCCGCAGAACCTTGCGCTCGAAGAGGGTGAAACCCTGCACCACGACGAGAACGAGGACGACATAGCAGCCGAGCAGGATATTCATCATCACGCCGCCATTGCCGTAATCGGTGATGATCGCGGTGCTGGCATGGACCAGTTCCGGCACGGCGATGGCGCTCGCCATCGCCGTCGCCTTCACGATGTTGATGCAGCTGCCCATGACGGCCGGATAGGCGAGGGCGACGATGCGGCGCCGCCGGTCGCCCCCGGATGGGATGGCGGCCGCCGCTTCCGCCAGCGCCACCGCATTGGCAGCCCCGGCATAGAGCGAGAGGACGATCACCGCGGCGGCGAGCGCGCCCAGCGTCACCCCTTGCGCAGCGATGACGCCGCCAAGACCGAAGAAGACGAGATAGAGCTGCAACAGGGGCGGCGTCATGCGCAGGCCCGTCAGCACCCCGCCGACCAGGGGCGTGAGCAGGGGCAGGCGCCAGCGCAGGGCCAGGGCGCCGCAAATGCCGGTGATCAGGCTGCCGATGACCACCAGCACGGCCAGCAGGGCGGTGGTCGCCAGGGCGCGCAGGAACAGGTCACGGCTGTAGGGATCGTAGAAGGGTGTCAGGTCGATGCCGAGATCGTCGCGCAGTGACAGAATGGCGGCGCCGATACCGCGCAGGTCCTGCGCCTCGATCAGGTTGAGGTCGCGGCATTCGGCGGGCCAGGGGGCGTCGCCCTCGCGGCGGCAGCGCCATTGACCGTCCGGCCCCTTCGCCGACCACAGGCGCCCGGCCTCCCGCAGATAGGTGGAGGGCGGCAGACGCCATTTTTCCTCCAGCGCCAGCAGATGACCATCGCGCAGCCAGCCGGCCACGGTTTCGTCGAACAGCCGGGCCAGGGGACCTTCGCCGGCGACCGCGATCGCCCAGGGGGCGACGAAATCGGCGGGCAGCAGGCGGTAGCCCGGCCAGTCGCCGCTGGCCAGCCGGTGCTGCAAGGCCGCCTCGTCGTAAAGCCAGCCGGCGCAGGCCCGGTCGCGCAGCGCGAGTTCCGCGTCGCGCGGATTGCCGAAGGCGCGGATGTCGGCCAGCAGGCGGGCGGCGGCGAGGCGGTTCCACAGCGCCCCCTGCACGGCGCAAAGGGGGGCGCCGCGCAAGGCGGCCCAGTCGCGAATCGGGCTATCACCCGGCAGCAGCACGCTGGCGCCGCCGCCGTAATAGCCGGGCTCGATCATGCGGACGAGGCGGCGGCGGTCGATCGTGTCGCCCAGGGTGGCGACCACCACGTCGATCTCGCCCGCGGCCAGTTTCTGCAGGCGATTGGCGCTGGTGACCGCGACCAGCCGGACGGGAACCCCGATGGCGGCGGCAAGATCCGCCGCGACATCGGCGTCGAAACCGATGATATCCCCGGTCGCTCCCCGGTAACCGAAGGGTTCGTAATCCGCCTTCACCCCGGCGATCATTTCGCCCCGGGCGCGGATATCCGCCAGCGTGTCGGCCCTTGCCGGCGCGGCAGCCAGACCGAGGACGATCGGCAGCCAGAGAAGAAGAGCCGGAAGGATGCGCGACAAGGAGGTTTCCCGGAAATGGGTTAGGACTGGCGGAAAGGATCGCGGTAATTTATCAACAATTATCCCCCAAATTGGCACCAATTTCGTAGCGGGGCAGCGTGAAGGTTTCACCGTGATCAGAATGCCGGGTTTCGCCCTCGTCGCCGCACTTGCCGCCTCTGGCCTGATCACGCCGGCGCAGGCGGATGTCCTGTCCCGCATCGGCGAAAGCGGCGTCATCCACGCCGGCACAAGGGCCGATGCCGTGCCCTTCGCCTATGCCGGCGAGGATGGCCGTCTCACGGGTTTTTCCGTCGACCTGATCGAGGAGATCCGCGCGGCGGCCGAGGCCCGGCTGGACCGGCCGGTCCGGGTCGAACTGTCGGTCGTCACCCCGGCCGACCGCTTGCAGCGGGTCGCGGGCGGCGAACTCGACATCGTCTGCGAAATCACGACGCCGACCTGGGAGCGGGAAAAGACCGTCGATTTCTCCGTCCCCTTCTTTCGCGATGGCACAAGGGTCCTCGCCTTCCGCGACACGCTGCGGACCGTGCCCGAGGTGAAGGACATGGTGGTCGGCATCGCCGAAGGCACCACCACCGGCGATATCCTCAACCAGACCCTGCCCGGCATTCGCACCAGATCCTATCCGACCATGGACGCGGCCTTCGGCGCGCTCACCCGGGGCGAGGTGCAGGGTGTCGCCAATATCGGCATCATCCTGCTCGGCCTGTCGCGCAAGCTCGAGCCGGGGCGCAGCGTCGTCCTGCTGCCCCGGACCGAGCCGCTGGGCAATGAGGCCATGGCCTGCGTGCTGCCGCAGGACGACAGCGCCTGGCGCGATTTCGTCAATGCGACGATCATCGGCCTCACCCGGGGGCTTGCCGATTATCGCGGCCGCTACATGGAGATCCACGACAAGTGGTTCGGCCGCGACGGCGTGATGGTCTATCCCCTCGACCGCTCGACGCGGGACTATCTGCTTCAGTCCGATATCTGGGCGCGCTGACCCGGCCAGAAGGTCACCGCGAGGAAGAAGATCCCGCAGGCCGCCGCCGCGAAATAGGCGAGGCCATGGGTGAAATTCTCCATCGCCAGCCCGGCCAGCAGCGGGCCGGCCAGCGCCCCGACACCCCAGACCAGCCCCATGGTGGCATAGATGCCGACGAGTTCGGCGCCCTTGAAGCGGCTGCCGACGATGGTCAGCATCATCGTGTAGATGCCGACGAAAGTGCCGCCCCAGACGAACAGCAGGGCATAGGTCGCGATCTCGCTGCCGAGCGCGAAGGGCCAGGCGAGGGCGCCGAGCATGGACAGCAGGGCGAGGGCGGCGGTGAACCTCGTCCGGTCCAGCTTGTCGCCCAGCCAGCCGATGGGCAGTTGCAGCACGATCGCGCCGATCATCATGCAGGACATCAGGCGGGTGGCGTTATCTTCCGCCCAGCCCAGCGAGACGGCGTATAGCGCGAGGAAGGACAGGCCGGCGACCTCGATCGCGGCGTTGAGCACGGTCGCCGAAATGGCGATGGGCGCCAGCCGGATGAAATAGAGCGGATTGCCCACGGACGGCTCGTCGAACACCGGGGCGGTGACTTTCGGCGAGGCGACGAGGCCGGCGGCGGCCAGGGCGATGACGGCGCCCGTCGCATAGGGGGCGAAGCCGCCGGTGCCGATCACCGACAGGATGACGGGGCCAAGGGCGAAGCCGATCGAGATCGCGGCGGTATAGCCCGCCATCCAGCGCGCCCGGCTGTCCTCGGTGCTGAGGCTGTTGGTCCAGGTCTCGGACAGGACGAACAGAATTTCGGACGAGGCGCCGAGCACGATGCGCAAGGGAAACCACAGCCAGACGAAGGGCAGGGCCGGGAAGCTCATCAACACGATTGCGGCCAGGACCAGCGCCCCGATGACGAGGCGGCGGGCACCGAAGCGGGCGACGATGCGCGGCAGCACGAGGGCGGTGACGAGGACGCCGACCGCGTGCATGGCGACATTGGCGCCGATCATCGTCTCGCTCAGGCCCCGGGCCGCGAGATCGAGGGCGATCAGCGCCGTGCTCAGGCTGTAGGTCAGGCCGAACATCATCGCCGTCATGATGACGGCCCCACGCGAGAACAGATTCATAGGGGAACAGCCTTGCCAGAGCGCGGGGCGCGGGACAGAAAACCCCGGAGCCGTTCGCCCCAGGACATATCGCGCTGATCGACCACGCGCGACAGGGCCCGCGCGTAATCGAGGACGAGGCCCGGCGTCCATGTCCCCGACATGGCGTGGCTGCGCACCCAGGCGGCCGCCCACAGATCGGGGTTCAGCAGCAGTTTCAGGAGGCCGAGCCAGGGCCGGCGACAGGTCAGCACCGATTCGAGCGCGGCGTCGAGGGCGGATGCGACCACGGTCGAGCAGTTGCGGGCGGTCAGATTATAGGTGCTGTCCTGGCGGTAGCCGATCCAGAAGGCGCGCAGCCGCCGGGGGCTGTAGCGCCGGATCTCGACATGGGCATCGGCCTCGCACCAATCGGCGCTTTCGGCGGCATAGGACGGCTGAAAGCTGCCCGCCATGTTGTTGTGCGCGCCCGAATGCAGCACCGCCGCCCCGGCGGAGGCTTTCAGATCGATCGAGGGGTAATGGCTGATGTAGACGTCCGGCGCGACTTCCAGCGCGGAATGTCCCGTCGAGACCTCGCCATTGGCGTCGACCGCCGCGACATAGCGGTCGATCAGCAGCAGTCGCTCCGGCTTGTCGGCGGCACCGGCGGGAGTCCAGATATGGACGGTCAGGGGCGGTTGATCGGGCGCCATGGGCGGGTCCTCGCCGATCAGCACCGGGGCGTGCTCGTACCAGCCGCGCCCGGCGAAGATCGGCAGGTTCAGGATCGCCGCCTCGTCCTCGAGGGTGCGCAGCATCAGGCCTAGCTGGATCATCAGCCAGGCCGACAGGCCGAGCAGCAGGCCGACGCCGAGCGGGATCGCCTCGGTCCGGGGCAGCGGCCAGCCGGCGATGATCACCACGGCGAAGACGATTTCCAGCAGGCCGCAACCGACGACGATGGTCCAGCCGGCGAATCGCACCAGAATCGCCGTCGCCGCCCGTGTCAGTCCGTCCAGGGCGAAGGCGGCGCCGAACAGGAGCGCCATCGCCAGCGGACTCCATAGGGACGGCACCAGCAAGAGCACGCCCAGCAGCAGGAAACCGCCGGCCTTGGCCAGATCGAGCAGCCGGCGCGAGGAAAAGCCACCCTCGGCAAGGGCGGGCAGGGCCAGCAGGCCATGGGCGACGAATAAAAGGCCCAGCGCGACCCGCGCCGGGCCGAGGAGACCGGCGAAAAGGTCGAGGGTGGGCAGAAGCACGACCAGGAGAGCGAGAAGCCCGCCCGCGATCACGATGACGAACCACCGTGACCGGAAGGCTTGGGGACCGATCAGAACAAAGGCCAGTTGCAGCATGGATGGTGCCGTGGGGTTATTTTGCGCCAAATTGGCGCATTCTGAAGAAAGCAGCCAGTGCTTTCGGTGGCCGGTCGCGATGCGCCGGCTTCAGGCCAGGGCGACGCTCTTGATGATGGCGAAGATCGCCTGGCCCGGCGCGAGGCCGAGATCGGCGACGGCGGCGGGGGTGACCCGGGCGAAAAGCGCCTGACCCCGGCAGTCGAGAAGAATGTCCTCGCTGCCGTCGACATGGGGGACGAGGCCCCTGACGGTGACCGGCAGGATGTTGCGGGCGCTGAGGCCAACGGGCGCTTCCCGGGCGAGAATCACATCGCGGGCATGAAGCCAGATGCGGCAGCGGGCGCCGATGGGCAGGGGGCGGAGGGGCGCGGCCACCTGGCCGATGGCGCCTTCCAGCAGGGTGATGCCGGCGGCGGCGTCATGGCGGGCGACGGTCAATTCGATCACCGCGCCCGCGTCCTGGCGATGGGCGAGGGCGGCGACATCGGGCCGCGCCATCACCGCCGCCAGCGGCCCCTCGGCCGCGACCCGCCCGCCGTCGAGGACGACGAGATGGTCGGCGAGGGCGATCACCTCGGAAAGATCGTGGCTGACATGGACGATGGGCACCTTCGCCTCGTCCCTGATCCGGGCGAGGAAGGGCAGGATTTCCTGCCGCCTTGCCTCGTCGAGGGCGGACAGGGGTTCGTCCATCAGCAGCAGGCGGGGGTTGGCCAGCAGCGCGCGGCCGATCGCCACCCGCTGCTTCTCCCCGCCCGACAGCAGGCGGGGCCGCCGCTTCAGCAGGTGACCGATGCCCAGCATCTCGACGACGGCGGCGAAATCCGCCAGATCCTCGCCCTTCGGCGCGAAGAAGCGGCCGTACAGCAGGTTCTGTCGCACGCTCAGGTGCGGGAACAGCCGCCCTTCCTGAAAGACATAGCCGATGCGCCGCCGCCAGGGCGGCAGGCAGATGCCCTTGTCGGTGTCGAGCAGGACGAGATCGCCGATCGCCACCCGTCCCTTCAGGGGCCGGGTCAGGCCGGCGATCACGTCGATCACCGTGGTCTTGCCCGAGCCGGAGGGACCGAACAGGCTGGTCACCCGGCCCTTCGTGGTGAAGCTGGCGGCGAGGCGAAAGCCGCCGGCCCGGTGCTCGATCGCGACGGACAGGCTCATTCCACCCTCCGGCCCAGGCGGCGGGCCAGATATTCCGAGGCGATCAGCGCCCCCATGGATATGGCGACGGATATGCCGACGAGGCGGAAGGCGGCGGCATCGCCCCCGGGCACCTGGGTCAGGGTATAGATCGCGGTGGGCAGGGTCTGGGTCTCGCCCGGGATGTTCGAGACGAAGGTGATGGTGGCGCCGAATTCGCCCATGGCCCTCGCGAAAGCCATGATCACCCCGGCCAGCACGCCGGGCAGCACCATGGGCAGGGTCACGGTCAGGAACACCCAGACCGGGGAGGCGCCGAGCGTGCCGGCCGCCGCCTCCAGCCGGCGGTCGATGCCATCGAGCGACAGGCGGATGGCCCGCACCAGCAGGGGAAAGCCCATGATGGCGCCGGCGAGGGCGGCGCCGGTCCAGCGAAAGGCGAAGACGATGCCGAAATGCTCGGCCAGGAAGCCGCCGATCGGCCCCCGCCGGCCGAACAGGACCAGCAGGATGAAGCCCGTGACCACCGGCGGCAGGGTCAGCGGCAGATAGACGAGGGCATCGAGGATCGCGATCCCCGGAAACCGCCCCCGCGACAGGACATAGGCGGTCAGAATGCCGAACGGCAGGCTGACCGCCACCGCCCAGAAGGCCACCTTGAGCGAGAGGCCGATGGCGGTGAGTTCTTCCGGGGTGAGGTCCAGCACCGGCGCCTCAGTTGGTGCCGGGGGCCTGCATCACGGTAAAGCCGGCACTGGTGAAGGTCGCCGCCGCCGGTGCCGACTGCAGGTAGGCCAGGAACCGGGTCGCCGCCGGGTTGATCGAGCCCTTGAGGATCGCGACCGGATAGACGATGGCGGGATAGCTGCCCTCGGGGAAGGTGGCGAGAACCTTCACCTTGGGGTCCGCGACCGCATCAGTCGCATAGACGATGCCGAGCGGGGCCTCGCCCCGGGCGACCAGGGTCAGGGCCGCGCGCACGCTTTCCGCCTGGGCGAGATTGTCTTTCACGCCCTCGAACAGGCCCAGCTTCTCGAGCGCGGCCTTGCCGTAAGTGCCGGCGGGCACCGTGGTCATTTCCCCGATGGCGAGGTGACCGTCACCCAGGAGGCCGGCGAGATCGAAACCGGGGGCGAGGGTGACCGGCACCTTGTCGGAATCGGCGGGCGCGACCAGAACGAGCGTATTGCCCAGCAGCGGCTTTTCCGTTGCCTTCACCGTCAGGCCCTTGTCGGAGACATAGGTCATCCACTTGAGGTCGGCGGAAACGAACAGATCGGCCGGGGCGCCGGCCTCGATCTGCCTGGCGAGGGGGCCGGAGGCGGCGAAGGAAATCCGCACCTTCTGGCCCGTCTCCTTCTCGAAGGCGGTGGCGATACCGGTCAGCGATTCCTTCAGCGAGGCGGCGGCGAAGACGAGCACCGGCGCTTCTTCGGCCCGGGCCGGCACCAGAGGGGCCGCCAGGGCGAAGCTGGCGACGAGGGCGAGGAGATTGCGACGCGAGAACAGCATGGGACACCTTTCCGGTATCGGGTGTTGTCGGAACAGTCTGGCAAACCGGCGGCGCGGTGGCGAGGCCCCCGCGCCGTCTCGTTCAGGCGACGGCGATGATGATGTGCGGCGCCTTCACGAGGGCGATCGCCTTGTCGCCGACATCGAGCACCAGCCCCTCGGCGCTGCCCTTGGTGACGACGCCGGTCAGCGTCAGCCCGCCGCCGATGTCGAGACCATATTCGGTCGAAACCACGCCGTCGATCCGGCGAACGATGGTGCCCTTCAGCGTGTTGCGGGCCGAGGTCCGGCCGATCTCGCCATCCTTGGCAAGGATGACGAAGCTCGCCTTGATCAGGGCGGTGGCGGGAACGCCCGCGGCGAGGCCGAGATCATCGGCGCTGCGCCGCGTGATGATGGCGGCGATGGTGACGCCATCCGCCACCTTCAGCACCACTTCGGCATTGACGGGGCCAAGGGTTACGGATTCGACGATGCCCGGGAACTGGTTGCGTGCGCTGGTCTTCATGATGGTGATCCCCTGTCTGACAATGGGCGAGCGGGCGAGATGCGCACCTGCACCTCGGCCGGGCGGGCCGTATAGGGGAAGGACGTCACAAGAACGTCGGCCCCCGACGCGGCATAGGCGGCGGCGTTTCCAGGTCCGATACCGCCCGCGGCGGCGATCACCGGGCGTCTGTCGGCCCGCTTGTCCACCCCGGCGACGACGCGAGCGACCTCGGCCGGGCTGAATTTTTCCAACTGGATGACATCGGCCGCGTTCGCGACCGCAAGCGCATCGTCCACCGATGTGACCTCGATGACCAGTGTCCTCTCTGGTGCCGAACGCCGCAGGCGGGCAAGAAGCGCCGCCGGCGCCTCGTCGCCCAGCAGGGCGCGGTGCTCGGGAAAGACCAGCACGGTTTCAGAGAGGCCGGTCCGGTGCAGGATGCCGCCGCCGGCCTTCACGGCTTTCGCCGAGAAGGCCCGCGTCAGGGGCACGGTCTTGCGGGTGCAGGCGATCTGGATGCCGGGGGCGACGGCGCGCGCCGCATCGACCAGTTCGCGCGTCGCGGTGGCGATGCCCGAGGCCCATTCGATCAGGTTCTGGGCGATCTTCCAGGCGGCGAAAATGCCCGCTGCCGGGCCGCTCGCCGCCAGCAGCGCCGTGCCGGGGGGCGCCATCGTGCCGCCGGGCAGGACGGGCCCCTCGATCACGGCGCCAAGCCGGGTCAGCAGGCGGGCCGCCTCCTCGGTGCAGCAGGCGACGAGGGGGCTGCGCGCCGCGAAGGTGATGGACGCAGGGCAGGGGCCGAGGCCGAGGGCATCGGTCGTCAGGTCGCCGAAGGGGAGGTCTTCGGCGATCAGGCGGTCAAGCTCGGCGTCGGCGATATGCATGGTCAGCCGAACTTGAACAGAACGCCATAGCCCCCCCGGGGATAGTTCCATTCGATCTCGCCGCCATCGGCCGTCAGGACGCGGCAGGTGCCGCATTCCATGCAGCCGTCCGGGGTTACCTCGACCTGGCCCCGGTCGTTGGTGCTGTAACAACCGGCGGGACAGACATGGGTCAGGGCGACCAGCGCCGCCGAGGGGGTCTCGTGCGGGCGGACCTTGATATGGGGCCGCCCGGCATCGACCAGGTAGCGGTTGACGTAGAGCTTTTCCTCGACCTTCACAACCGTCGTCATCGCCAGGCCCTCGCCAGTTTGAATGCGTCACCGATGAGGCCGCGCAGGCCCCGGCCCTTGCGGAAGGAGGCGACGATCTGCCTCTCCTTCTCGCGTTTCGCCACGCCGTCGACCCGGAACCAGCGCTGCGCCGCCTCGTTGATCAGGCGCGGGTAGGTGCCAAAGACATTGGCCGCGTTGCCATGCAGGAAATTCGGGATGTCCTTGTATTTCTTCAGGTCCTTCATCACGAAGCTGTCGTCCAGCGTCTTGCGGTAAAGCGCGAGATCGGCCTTCGAGAAGTCGGAACGCAACTGGCGCAGGCGGATGATGGTCTCGGCCGCGACGCGCCCGGTGGTCATCGCCAGGTTGGAACCTTCCCGGTGCACCGCGTTCACGAAATGCCCGGCGTCGCCGACGATCAGCCAGCCGTCGCCATGAATTTCCGGGATGTGGCGATAGCCACCCTCGGGGATCAGATGGGCGGCATATTCCTTGACCTCGGAACCTTCGAGCAATGGCTTCACGCTCGGATGGTTCTTGAAGGCTTCCAGCAGGGCATAGGGCGTCGTCTCGTTGTTGGCGAAGTCCGAGACCATGCAGCCGATGCCGACCGACAGGCTTTCCTTGTTGGTGTAGATGAAGGCGGTGCCGGTCATGCCGTTGGTGACGGTGCCCATCACCTCGATCACGACGCCTTCATCACCCTTCAGGTTGAAGCGTTGTTCGATCACCTCCTGCGGCAGGAAGTGCATTTCCTTGACCGCGAGGGCGACCGCCTCGGGCTTCAGTTCGGGACGAAGGCCGGCGCGATTGCCGACGAGGCCGTTCACCCCTTCCGCCAGGACGACGACATCGGCGTAGATCAGGCCGCCGCCGCGGTCGGTGCGAACGCCGATGACCTTGCCCTTGATGTCGCGGACGAGGTCGGTCACCGTCGTCTCGCACAGGACAGTCGCCCCGGCGTCGCGCACGCGGCGGCTGAACCATTTGTCGAACTGGGCGCGGATGATGGTGTAGCGGTTCGGCCTCTCTTCGTTGAAGTCTTCCGACCGGTAGTGCATCCCGACGTATGACGTCTCGTCCAGCATCCACAGGCGCTGCTCGATGACATGGCGCTCCAGCGGTGCATCCTCGCGGAAATCGGGGATCACCTTTTCCAGCGCGTCGGCATAGAGAATGGCGCCCTGAACATTCTTCGAGCCGGGGTATTCGCCCCGTTCCAGCTGCAGGACCTTCAGTCCCGCCCTGGCCATCGTATAGGCGGCGGCATTGCCCGAAGGCCCGGCCCCGACCACGATGGCGTCGAATCTCTCTTCGCTCATGATCGACCTCCCTCAGCTTGCCAGACGGTGGACGGACAGGCGCCGACGGAATGCGGCCGTGAGCACAGGCAGCAATTCGACGGCATTGGCGACGATCCCGATTTGAGCGAAATCAAAGATCGGCGCCTTCGCATCCGTATTGATGGCAACAATCATGTCGGCGCCTTCGACCCCGACCCGGTGCTGGATCGCGCCCGAGATGCCGGCGGCGATATAGAGCTTGGGCCTGATGGTCTTGCCGGTCTGGCCGATCTGGCGATCGGCCGTGATCCAGCCCTTCTGGACGAGCGGGCGGGAGCCGCCGTATTCGGCGCCGAGCACGGCGGCGAGATCCTTCACCAGCTGGAAATTCTCCGCCGACTTCAGGCCGAGTCCGCCGGCGACGACGACATCGGCATAGGCGAGCTGGGCCTTCTGGGTGTCGCGGTCGGGGATGAACTGCAGCACCTTGGTGATGATGTCGATCTCGGTCATGTCCAGCGCATGGTCGACGATCCGTCCCGTTCGGCCGGGAGATGCGAGGGGCATGGCCATCACCCGGGGCCGAATGGTCGCCATCTGCGGCCGGAAGTTCAGCGTGTGGATGGTGCACAGCAGGGAGCCGCCGAAGGTCGGCCGGGTCGCCGCCAGCGAGCGTTCGTCGTCGATCGCCAGTTCCGTGCAGTCGGCGGTCAGGCCGGTCAGCAGGGTGGTGGCGACGGAACCCGCCAGATCCCGGCCCAGCGTGGTCGCGCCCAGAAGCACGATCTCCGGCTGGTAGGTATTGACGAGGTCGGTCAGCGCCTTGGTATAGGGCTCGTTCCGGTAATGGGTCAGCACCGGATCGGCGACGCGATAGGCGATATCGGCGCCGTGCTCGAAACAGACCTGCGCGGCCTCGGCCAGTTCGGCGGCATCGCCGCCGATCAGCACGCCGGCCAGGTCGACCTGCAGCTTGTCCGCCAGCTTCCGCCCCTCGCCCAGCAATTCGAGCGAGACCGGGTGGATATGGCCGTGTTCATATTCGATGAACACCCAGACATGCTTGTAGGACCTGAAGCGTTCCGGCAGCTCCTTCTTCATGCCGGCGCGGCTGGCGGCAGGGGCCGGGGTTTGGCGGGGGGCGTCGCTCATCCTTCCATCCTCCTCAGAAGCCGGCCGACAGGCGCCGCAGATCGGCGTCCAGGGCGGGGTTGCGATCCAGGATCGCGGCGATCAGGGCATCGGCGATCTGGGCGCCATTCTTGCCATCGGTCTCGATCAGGGCGGCCTTGTCGGCCCGGGCAGTCGGGGCGAAAACCTTCTTCACGACCGTGGGCGAGCCGCGCAGGCCGCATTTCAGCAATTCGGTGATGCCGGCATCGGCGGCGTTCCAGATGGTGACCTCGGCCCGCGCGGCGCGCAGCGCGTCGGCGAGGGAGCCGCGGCGGATCTCGTTGGTGCCTTCCAGCATGGTGACGAGCACGGGCAGGGCGGTCTTCAGCACCTGAACGCCGCCCTCGGCCCGGCGCTCCACCGTGATCTGGCGCGTTTCCGTGTCGAGATCGGTGATGCGCGAGACATAGGTGAGCTGATTGAGGTCGAGGCGCTTGGCGATGCCGGGGCCGACCTGGGCCGTATCGCCATCGATCGTCTGCTTGCCGGTGAAGACGATATCCACGGGGCCGAAGGTCTCGCCGATCCTGGCGATGGCCGACGACAGGGCGAAACTGGTCGCCAGCGTGTCGGAACCCGCGAAATAGCGATCGGTCAGCAGCACCGCCCGGTCGGCCCCGAAGGTCAGGGCCTTCCGCAGCGAATCTTCCGCCATGGGCGGGCCCATGCACAGCACCGTGACCGAACCGCCCAATTTGTCGCGCAGGGCCAGCGCGGCTTCGAGGGCGAAGAGGTCATAGGGGTTGATGATGGTCGGCACGCCCTGGCGCATGATCGTGTTGTGCACGGGATGGACGCGGATCTGCGCGCTGTCGGGCACCTGCTTGATACAAACGACGGTATGCATCCGCTCCTCCTGCTGCCGGCCTTATGCCGCATAGGGTGTTTCGCAAAACTCGTGCCAGACAAAAATGCAGCGAAATCAATGGGTTGCCGACCGACAGCGATGTCGGCTTCCCGACAACCTCAGGCCTTTCGCAACGCGAGGGACGACAGCGGGACAAGGTTCCGCTTCCTGGGACGTACCGCGTCCTTCAGGACCTTGAACACCCGCTGGTCGAGGGGCGAGGAGGCGGTGAAATCGCCGTAGGCCTTCTCGAGATCGGCCTTGGCGCGCAGGAACAAATCGTCGTCCGACAGGCCGCCGAGATCGTCCCGCCGCAGGTATTCGCCCATGCGACGCAGGATGTGCAGCCGGGCGACATTGAGCACGGCGGGATCATGGTCGACCCCGAGGAAATCGAAGAAATCCTCGGCGGCCGACATCTGCTTCAGCGTATCGATCAGGCTCATGGCACATCCTCCGGCGTGGGCTGGCGGTCGCGGGTCTGGTAATGGGCAAGGCGGGTTTCAAGGAAATCGATGCGATCGATCAGGGCGGAAATCGCTTCCCCCACCGGATCGGGCATCAGGTGATGTTCGAGATCGATGCGGCCGTCGATGCGGCGGCGCTCGCCCTCGGGACGGACGATGCGGCCGGGAATGCCGACGACGGTCATGCCCGGCGGGACATCTTCCATCACGACGGCATTGGCGCCGACCCGGGCGCCCCGGCCCACGGTGATGGGCGACAGGATCTTGGCCCCGGCGCCGACTAGGACGCCGTCCTCCAGCGTCGGGTGGCGCCGGCCGGGCGACCAGCTGGTGCCACCGAGGGTCACGCCGTGATACAGCGTGACATCGTCGCCGATCACCGCGGTCTCGCCGATGACGACGCCGGCGCCATGGTCGATGAACAGGCGCTGACCGATGCTCGCGCCCGGGTGAATGTCGACATTGGTCACGAGGCGGCCGAACCACGACAGCAGCCGGGCCGGAAAGCGCACACCCGCCCGCCACAGGCGGTGGGACACCCTATGGATCATCACCGCGTGGACACCCGGGTAGGTGCAGAGGATTTCGAGACCGAAGCGGGCGGCCGGATCGCGCGCCTTCACGCAGGCGACATCCTGCCGCCAGCTGGCGATGATGCCGGGCGCGCGCGGTTGCATCGTGTCGGGGATGGCGGTGATGTCCACCATCACTCCGCCCCCATCAGGGTGCCCGGGCGGGCGCAATGGGCATAGATTTCGAGAAGGTCGCTATTGCCCACGGTGCGCTTGGTCCGGCTGGCCTTTTCCCGGACTTCGGCGAGGACGGCGCGGGCCCGGCATTCATCGGCGGCAAGGCCAAGGCCCGACAGCGCGGCGAAGACGGCCGACAGGCCAGAATGCTTGCCGAGGACGATTTCCCGCCGCCGGCCGAAACGGCTGGGCGACAGGGCTTCATAGGTCGCCGGATCCTGCAGCAGGCCATGGACATGAATGCCGGATTCATGGGTGAAGACGCCGGCGCCGACGATGGATTTCGCGGTCGGGATCGGCCGGCACGAGGCGGCGGCGACGATGTCGGCCAGACCCTGCAACCGCGCGAGGTCGACGCCGGTGCGCCGCCCTTGCGTCTGGGCCAGGGCGGCGACCACTTCTTCCAGCGCGGCATTGCCCGCCCGCTCGCCGAGGCCAAGCACGCAGACCGAGGCGTGATTGGCGCCGCCCTGCACTGCCGCCAGCGTGTTGGCGGTGGCAAGGCCCAGGTCGTCATGACCGTGGAATTCGATCTCCAGATCGCTTTCGGCGCACAGGCGCCGGGTGATCGCATAGGTCGCGAAAGGATCGAGAATGCCCAGCGTGTCGGCGAAGCGGAAGCGATGGGCGCCCGCCACTTCCGCGACCTGCATCGCCGTGCAGACGAAGCCGAGGTCGGCGCGGCTGGCGTCTTCCCCGCCCATGGCGACCTCGAGCCCGAGATCGCGGGCATAGCGGATCACCCGGTCGATCCGGCGCAGCACGTCGGCCCGGTCGCTGTGATATTTGGCCCTGATCTGAAGGTCCGACAGCGGAACCGACAGGTTCACGCGCGACAGGCCGGTGCGCAGCGCCGCGTCGACATCCGCCTCGGTCATGCGGCACCAGGCGATGGCCTCGGCATGGGTCAGGCATTCCGCGACGGCGGCGATCGAGTCGATCTCGGCGCTGCCCATGGCGGGGGTGCCGGCCTCGATCTCGTCGACCCCGGCCTCGTCGAGGGCGCGGGCGATGGCCAGCTTTTCCTCGAGGGTGAAGGCGACGCCGGGGGCCTGTTCGCCGTCACGCAGCGTGGTGTCGTTGATGACGACGGCGGGAAGATGCGCGGGGGTCATGGCACTCTCTCCTCACGAGGTCAGGCGTAGGTCGGGTTGAAGGCGGCATTCGGCGCCGCTTTGGCCGCGCCCTTGTCCTTCCAGAAGGGCGAAAGCGAGCGCAGGTTGGCGATGATGCCGGGCATCACCTCGAGCACGCGGTCCACGTCCTCGTCGCCGTTCTCGCGCGAGAAGGAGAAGCGGATGGCGCCATGGGCCGCCGTATAGGGCACCTTCATGGCGCGCAGGACATGGGATGGCTCCAGCGAGCCCGAGGTGCAGGCGGAGCCCGAGGACGCGGCGATGCCGGCCCGGTTGAGAAGCAGGAGGATCGCCTCGCCCTCGATGAATTCGAAGGCGACATTGGCGGTGTTGGGTAGGCGGTGATCGCTATCGCCGGTCACGAAACTGCTGCCGATCCGCTGCAACAGGCCTTGTTCCAGCCGGTCGCGCAGGGCCTTCACCCTTGTCTGCTCGTCGCTCATATGGGCGAGGGCGAGTTCCGCCGCCTTGCCGAGGCCGATGATCGCCGGGGCATTCTCGGTCCCCGCGCGGCGGCCGCGTTCCTGATGGCCGCCGCGGATCAGCGGACGCAGGCGCACGCCCTTGCGGACATAGAGCGCGCCGATGCCCTTCGGCCCGTGCAGCTTGTGGCCCGACAGCGACAGCATGTCGATCTCGGTCGATTTCAGGTCGATCGGCAGCTTGCCCACGGCCTGCACCGCGTCGGTATGAAACAGGGCGCCGGCCTCATGAGCCATTTCGGCGAGGCGCTCGACCGGGAACAGGGTGCCCGTCTCGTTGTTGGCCCACATGATCGAGGCGATCGCCGTCTTCGGACCCAGGGCCTTGCGATAGGCCTCGACGTCGAGCCGGCCCTTGGCGTCGACCGGGATGCGGTGGATGGTGACGCTCTTGTGCTTCTCCAGCCAGTCGCACAGCGCGAGGATCGCCGGATGTTCCACCACCGAGGTGATCACCTCGGTGCGGCCTCCTTGCGTCTCCAGCGCCGACAGAATGGCGGTATTGTCGGATTCCGTGCCGCCCGAGGTATAGATGATCTCGTGATCATGCTCGGCCCCCAGCAGCTCCTGCAGCTGGCGCCGCGCGGTCTTCAGCGCGCCGCCGACCGAGGCGCCGAAGGCGTGCATCGACGAGGCATTGCCGAACTGCTCGGTGAAGAAGGGCAGCATGGCGGCGACGGCGGCCGGATCGACCCTGGTGGTGGCGTTATTGTCGAGATAGACGGGACGCATGGCGATCTCCCTTCCCCGGTTCAGACCGGAATGACGCGAAGCGGCTGGCCGAGCTTTTCGATCAGCCGTTCCTGCACGCCGTTCACCGTGACGCTGGCCATCTGGCAACCGATGCAGGCACCCGACAGTTTCACCAGCACGCGGTCACCCTCGACATCGACCAGTTCGCAGTCGCCGCCGTCCTGGCGCAGGAAGGGGCGCAGGCCCTCGATCGCTTCCTCGATCAGGCGGATGCGCTGCAGGTTGGTCAGCTTTGCCTTGGTCACCGGCTCCAGCTTGATGGCGAGGGGGGATTTTCCGGTCTTCGGCCGCCGCACCGGGCGCAGCGCCTGATGGGGATCGAAGGCTTCGGACGCATCCAGCAGACCCTCGACGACCATGGCAGCGTTGGTCTTGGCCAGAACTTCCTCGATCCCCTCGATGCAGGTGGCACAGGAGCCGCCGGCCTTGGTGAAATGGGTGACCTGCTCGAGGGTGGTCAGGCCGTTATTACGCACCGCGCGCTCGATCATGCCTTCGTCGACGCCGAAGCACTTGCAGACGAGGGCGCCTTCCTCGTGGTCATCCTCCCAGGCCTCGCCCCGATAGTTGGCGACCGCGGCCCGCAGGGCTTCGTAACCCATGACGGAGCAATGCATCTTCTCGGGCGGCAGGCCGCCCAGGAAATCGGCGATATCCTGATTGGTCAGGGTCAGGGCTTCCGCGATGGTCTTGCCGATGATCAGTTCGGTCAGGGCCGAGGACGAGGCGATGGCCGAGCCGCAACCGAACGTCTGGAACTTGGCGTCGGTGATCACATCGGTGACGGGATCGACCTTGATCATCAGGCGCAGCGCATCGCCGCAGGAAATGGCGCCGACATCGCCGATGCCGCTGGCGTTTTCCATGACGCCCGCGTTCTTCGGGTTATAGAAATAATCCTGAACCTTCTCGCTGTATTCCCACATGGCCCGTCTCCTCAGCCGAAGGACTTGCCGCAGGAGCACTGCGACGAAGCCTGGGGGTTGTCGAAAGTGAAGCCCGAGCCTTCGAGGGCGACGACGAAATCGATGGTCGTGCCTTCGATCACCGGCTTGCTCTTCTCATCGACGAAGACTTTCACGCCGTCCTGCTCGGTCACGATGTCGCCCGGCTCGGCACTCGCGACCAGGCCCATCATGTATTTGAAGCCGGCACAGCCGCCCGCCTCCACCATCACGCGCAGGCCCTCGACCGGCTCGGTCGAGCCCGAGATCGCGGTGCGCACGGCATTCACGGCACTTTCGGTCAGATGGATCATGGCGAGGTTCCCCAAGATTGGTCTGAGGGAGACATCGCAAGCCCCATGCCAAACGCCATCATATTGATTTCAATAGGTTTTGCCGATTGGCCGATTGTCGGCTTTATGCCTTTGTCGGGTTTCTGACAGGGCCGGGATGCGACAGGCCTCCTAAAAGTAACCCCGGCCTTTCCCGGGGCTGAGGGGAAAGGCCGGGGCCGGCCGCGGGTATCTGGGGATCGGAAACCCCGCGGGTCTCGTCAGGTGCTGGCGCGGCTTTCCATCTCGCGGCGGCTACGCGCCATCAGGCTTTCGCCGTCCTCGGTGCCGAAACAGGTCTCGAAGTCGTCGCATTCGCTGCAGCTCGGCGCCGTGCACAGGCGGTAACCCTCGTCGCGGCAGATCATGCGATAGAGGAATTTCTTCCATTTCATGTCGCTGGCGTTCCTGCGCGACAGCGGCTCGAAATGCCGTTCCATCAGCCAGGACAATTCGCGCCGGTTGCGGAGGCCGAGGTCCTGCCACAGGTGGTTCGGTCGCTGCGCGCGGCGCGCCAGCATGGACGCGAGGGCATATTCCAATGGGCTGCCGTCGGTGGCGCTGCGCAGGAGAAGATCGCGCAGGCAGGCCTCGTCGTCCGGCAGGGCGACGTCCGACAGGGGGAAGCGCTCGAACTGCGGCCTCGTCGCCGGGAACACCGCGTCGACCAGGGCGAGAAGCTCCGCCTCGCCAAGGCCGATGCGCTCGCCCGGCAGAGCCCGGTCGTGCAGGGCCTCGGCCAGCGAGAGCGAGAGGATGGAGGCGACGACATGGGCATCGAAGGCTTCGCAGGCCGGCCGTCCGCCGGCGCCCATCAGCCAGTCATAGAGATCCTGTGCGTTCATCGCCGCCTCCCGATCAGGCCGCGCCGTGGCGCTGGCAATTGGTGGGACAGACCCGGGCGCAGGCGCCGCAGCCGATGCAGGCCCCGGCATCGACGAGGGCCATCACTTTCCGTTCGATGTCGTCCTCGTCCGGGTCGACCAGTTCGTCCTCGTCGGTCATGCCCATCAGGGTCATCACGCCCCGGCCGCAGACCTTGTAGCAGCGGCCGCAACCGATGCAGACCTTGGCATCGATGGCGAGGAGGTATTCCGGCGTCCAGGCGCGGCCGTCGCGTGTCTGCGCTTGCATGGCGGTGCTCCGTCTCAGGCGGTTTCGAGCTGCTTCAGCTCGGCCCGCTTGGCTTCGAGGGTGCTGAAGGCATCGAGGGCGCGGGCCGCGACCTCGGGGATCTGCTGCCAGTTGACCGGCAGATCCTCCGAGAGGTCATGCAGGTCCATCTTGGCCTTCACCGCCCGGGCCGAGAGTTTCTTCAACTCGGCCTTCAGGCTGTCGATATCGCTCATGGCTGTCCTCCCTCAGGCTTTGGCGACGTCGGGGAATGTTTCCATCAGGGCGGCGGCCTGGTCGACCGCCTTCATGCCCTCGGCCGCCAGCGTCTCGAAATCCTCGAAGCCGAAACGATGGACGTCCCGCAGGGATTTGGAGAAGGCGACCAGCCGGCCGACCAGCAGGACGACCCGGCCGAAACCTTCATGGCTGATCTTCATCATCGGGCTGGCCATCAGGCCGCAGCGTTTCTCGATGGTGAGGCCGACGGCCTTGTAGAATTTCTCCACCCGGTCGATCGTGTCGGGATCGGGATCGGCCATCATCGGCATGGCCCGCTTCTCGGCCCGCGTGACGATGAAATCCTCCAGGAGGCGGGCATCGCTGCGCTTTTCCCAGGCGCCGTAACTATCCTCGGCCCGGATCAGGCTGACCAGGCTCTGGAGGAAGGGGCTGTCGAAGGCATCGGTGCTGTCGGTCGCGGCAAGGGCGGTCATGCTCATTCCTCCTCGTCCAGGAAATCCATGGAGCGTTCCTGCTGCGCCATCATCACCTTGCGCAGCCAGGGCGGCGGATTGCCGGCCATCATGGTCTGGACCTTGGTGATCACGGTCTCGATCGGCTCGGGCGCCGACAGTTTCACCGGGTGGATGCGGGCGTTCACCACCTTGACCGCCGACGGTCCGCCGATGGCGAGGCAGAACAGCAGGTTGCAGCCCCTCAGGGCGTCGACCTTGGGGCCGATGCGGTCGTCGCCCCCGTTCCGGTGCTTGCCGGATTCGTCCGAGACGGTGCCGAATTCGACCGCCTCGACGAAACGGCTCTCGTGCGGGGTCACGTCATAGACCGCGAATTTCCTCGCCGAGCCGAAATGGGCGTTCAGCGCCTTCATGTCCTGGGTCGCGACGGCGATGCGCAGGCGCGGCACGCTGTCCGCCACCGGCACGGCTTCGGTCTCAACAAGTTGCAGTCGGCGCATGGGACATTTCCCCCTTGAGCGATGCGGGCAGGGGCGCCAGCACATCGGCGAAATC
Source organism: Zavarzinia sp. (assembly GCA_025869435.1). Classification (GTDB taxonomy): domain Bacteria; phylum Pseudomonadota; class Alphaproteobacteria; order Zavarziniales; family Zavarziniaceae; genus Zavarzinia. Next base: position 3,957 of record JAOZVS010000134.1, on the reverse strand, counting down.
CGCCGGGCGCTTTTCGGGCCGCGCGGCGATGAAGAGATTGGCGATGTCGATGATCAGGTCGCGGGTGCCGCGATAAAGGATGGTGCAGCGGTGCTGCGCCCCCAGCCGGTCGAAGATCGGAAAGCCGGCGCGGTAATGGGGCAGGCCCAGCCGCTCCGCCGCCTGACGGCCGTGGGCATGGGTGACCAGCAACTCCGCCCCTTGGGCTTCCGCCGCGGCCTCGAAATCGGCGAGATCGCCGACGATCACCTCGTCCGACGGAATATCGGCGAGGGCCGGGGAATTGCCGGTCGAGGCGACGGCGACGACGACTTCCGAGCCGAGGCCGCCGAAGAACATGGAAAGGCCGTGCAGCAGGTCCGGGTCGGCGGCGATGGCGATGCGCCGGTCGCCGAAATGGAAATGGCCGTCCAGCATGACGTCGAGCAGCTGCGACCGCCGCCGTTTCACGCTCGCCGGCACCGGCTGGCCCGAGAGATGGGACAGCAGCGTGATCAGGCTGTCGGTGGGGGCGAGGCCGGTCAGGCTGGCGAACAGCGTGGTCGGCACCCCGGTCAGGCCCTGCAGCGCTTCGGCGGGCGCGCGCATGTGATGACCGATGGCGATCGTGTGCAGGGCCCGGCCCATCTCGGCGATGTCGCCCAGCTTGGTGCCGCCGCTGGTCGGCCCGGAATAGGTATCGTTCACATGGCCGTCGAGCGAGCCGGAAACATCGGGCAGCACGACCGCGGTGAAGCCGAAGGCGGCGATCAGCTCGCGCAATTCCTCGATGTCGGCCGAGGTCAGGTGAACGCCGGGCAGCACGTTGATCTGGCGCAAGGGGCTGTCCCGCCGGTCGCCTGGGATCACCAGCCCCTCGATCATGGCGGTGACCGCCTTCGACCAGCCGTCCTCCAGCGCGCCCGCGAAATCTGGGGTGGAGGCGAGGACGATCTTCGTCTCCGCCAGTTCCTCGCGCCGGGCGAGGATGCCTTGCAGGTCGCCGACGAAATCCTCGCCCCTTGTCTCCACGAGGGCGGTCGTCGCGATGCCGACGAACCTCGGCTTCATGCGCTTGGTCAGGTTGATCAGCGCTTCTTCAAGGTGATCGGCGCCGCCGAGCACGGTCGAGACTTCGTCGATCGCCGTCGTCTGCAGCGGCATGTCTTCCTTGAAGTGCCGGACGGCGAGGGTGAGCGCGAAGGAGGTGCAGCCCTGGCTGCCGTGGAACAGCGGCACGGCGCCGTCGATGCCGAGATAGGCGAGAGCCGCGCCCATGGGGGCGGAGGATTTCAGCGGATTGACCGACAGGTTCTTCTTCGGGATGCGGATGGTTGCCATGTCGTCCTCCCTCACGCCCGCCGGGCTTCGATTTCGGCGAAGGGGAAGGCGGCATTCGGCAGGTCCCAGGGCGCCGGCCGGTTGATGTCGCGCCACACGGGGTTGTGCAGCGACTTGGCCAGTTCCCGGACGAGGGTGACCATGCCGTCGTAACCGCCGAAGGCGTGATGCCGCTCCTGGTTGATGTCGAGCCAGGGCACCTTGGCCTTCAGGGCGACGAACTGGCTCTTGCCGCCGGACAGCAGGATATCGGCGTCGCCGCGCTTCAGCTGGGCGTACATTTCACGGGGCGGCACGCTTTCGACCATATGGGGGTCTTCCATGATGGCCTTGACCCGCTCCTTGTCCTCCTCGGTCGACTTGCGGACCGAGGTATAGACGATCTCCATGCCGATCTCCTGCAGGGCGGCGACGATCGACCAGGATTTCACGCCGCCGGTATAGAGCATCACGCGCTTGCCCTTCAGCTCGTCCCGCCAGGGCGCGATGCGGGACCAGGCATGGGCTTCCTCGCGGGCGATCAGGGCTTCCGCGCGTTCGATCAGGTCGGCCGGCGCGCCGCGTTCCACCAGAAGACGGGCGGTGGTGCGCAGCGTCTCGCTCATGTCGGAAATGCCGTAGAAGGAACATTCGAAATAGGGAATGCCCCAGCGCTCCTCCATCTTCCGCGCGACATTGATCAGCGCGGTGGAACAGACCATCAGGTTGACCCGGGCGCGGTGGGCGGTGGCGATCTCCTGGTAACGTCCATCGCCCGACAGGCAGGACAGGACGCGGATGCCCAGCGCCTCGAACAGCGGCTTGATCTGCCACAATTCGCCCGAGAGATTGTATTCGCCGATGATGTTGATGTCATAGGGCGTGGTGAATTCCGGCTCCCGCGTGCCGATGACGTGATCGAGCAGCGCCTCGCCCGCCAGCTTGTTGCCGAGGTTCTTGGAGCCGGCGAAGCCGGGCGCGTTCACGGGAATGCAGGGCGTGCCGAATTTCTCGGTCGCGTGGCGGCAGACGGCGTCGATATCGTCGCCGATCGTCGCCGGCACGCAGGTCTGATAGACGAAGACGGCGGGCGGCGCGTATCGCGCGATGGCATCCTTGATCGCGCGGTACAGGCGCTTCTCGCCATTGCCCATGACGATGTCGAGTTCCGAGAGATCGGTGGTGAAGGAGATGCGATAGGTCTTCTGCCCCGAGGAGGCGGAATTCCGGTTGTCCCAGGAATTGCCCTCGCAGGCGAGGGGGCCATGGATCAGGTGGACGACATCGGTGATCGGCTGCAGGGCGATCTTGGCGCCGTCGAAGGCGCAGCCGCCGGCGGCCGCGCCGGGGGTCAACGGCTTGGAGCAGCCCTTTTTCTTCGCCTTCGCGTCCTTGGCGGCATTCTTGTCGCAGCCCGGCTCGTTGAAGACATCGGCGATCTTCGCTTTCAAGGCGTCGCTCATGATCCTGCTCCTTGTCCGTTGACCCCACCGTTCGCGTCATCCCGGCGACGGCCGGGATGACGCTGCGTGTTACCGCGTCAGATCGAAGGAATAATCGGTGACGCCGGCTTCGATGGTCTCGCCGTCCAGCTTGTCGAAAATCTTGTCGAGCAGCGTGACGAGGACCCGCAGGCCGCCCTGATAACCCCAGAGCGGGAAGCGGTGATGGTGGTGGCGGTCGAAGATCGGGAAGGCGAGCCGGATCAGCGGCGTGTCCAGGTCGCGTTCCAGATACTTGCCGTAGGAATTGCCGATCATCAGGTCCACGGGCTCCGTCGCCATCAGCGAACGCAGGTGCCACAGATCCTTGCCGCCCCAGGCGGTGCAGCCGGCGCCGTAAGGGCTGCTCGCGAAAAGCGCCGCCATCTGGGCTTCCCAGGCCTTGGTGCCATTGGTGGCGAGGCAATGCTTGGGCTCGCCACCCGTTTCCAGGATGAAGCGGGCCATGGCGTAGACGAAGTCGGGATCGCCATAGATCGCATAGGTCTTGCCATGCAGCCAGGCCTGGCTGTCGGCCAGGGCATCGATCAGGCGGCCGCGCTCGCGGGTCAGCGCGTCCGGGATCGCCTTGCCGGTCACTTCCGATACCTTCATCAGGAATTCGTCGGTGCCGCTGATGCCCATCGGATAGTGGAACGAGGCGGTTTCCTGCCCGAAGCTGGCGGCATAGTCGAGGGACTTGGTCCCGCAATATTCCTGCATCGACAGGGTGGCCTTGGCGTTCAGGGCTGCCTTGGCCGCCTCGATCGTGGTGCCGCCGTCATACATGCGGTATTCGCCGTCCGATGGGGTGTCGAACTGGTCGGCGACATCGGACAGGATGGTGTATTCGACACCCATCAGGTCCAGCATCCGCTTCAGTTCGCGGTTGTTGCCGACGGCGAAACCGTCGAAGCCGGGCACGATGTTGATCGAAGTGCCGGGGCTGCGCTCCTTGCCCTTCCAGAAATGCTCCAGGATGCCCTTCAGCATGTTGTCGTAGCCGGTGACATGGCTGCCGACGAAGGCCGGGGTATGGGCGTAGGGAACGTCGAAGTCGGCCGGGACCGAGCCCTTGTCCTTGGCATTCTGGATGAAGGACTGCAGATCGTCGCCGATCACTTCCGCCATGCAGGTGGTCGAGACCGCGATCATCTTCGGGTCATAGAGCGCATAG
>JAOZVS010000133.1 GCA_025869435.1 Zavarzinia sp. | reverse complement strand
TCCAACCCCCCGGGCGCCAAACCCCCGGGCGCCAAACCCCTGGGCGCCAAACCCCTGGGCGCCAAGCCGGCGGCTCGCCCGCCGGCCCGCGCCCCGCAAGGGCCCGCCGCCGCCGCCGCGCCCGAGCGGTCGCGCCGGCCCCCGCGCGAGGCCGGTCTCTGGCTTTACGGCCAGCACCCGGTGCTCGCCGCGCTCGGCAACGAGGCCCGGCGCTGCCACCGGCTGGTGACCACGGTCGAAAGCGCGGACGAACTTTCGCCCGCCCTGCGGGAGGCGATCGAGGCGCGCGACATTCCGGTCGAAAGCGTGCCCCGGGACGTCCTTGAGCGGATGCTGCCCGCCGGCTCGGTCCATCAGGGTCTCGCCCTCAAGGTCGATCCGCTGGAAGAGCTTTCCCTCGACGAGGCCTGCGCCCGCGACGATGGCGAACGCGCGGTCGTCGTCGTGCTCGACCAGGTGACGGACCCGCATAATGTCGGCGCCATCCTGCGCTCGGCCGCCGCCTTCGGGGCGCGGGCCGTGATCGTGACCGACCGCCACGCCCCGGGCGCGACCGCCGTCATGGCGAAATCCGCCTCGGGCGCGCTCGATGTCATTCCGCTGGTGCGCGTGGTCAACCTCGCCCGCGCGCTCGACGAATTGGGCGAGATGGGCTACTGGCGCGTCGCCCTCGACGCCGACGCCGGCCAGAGCCTGGCCGAATGCGACACCACGGGGTCGGTCGCCATCGTCCTCGGCGCCGAAGGCGTCGGCCTGCGCCGCCTGACGCGGGAGCGCTGCGATACGATGGCGAAACTGCCGATCAAGGGCATGGAGTCGCTGAATGTCTCCAATGCGGCGGCGGTTGCTCTGTACGAACTGGTCCGCGGCACCTGACCCTGCGGCGGAAAACGGGGGAGAGAAACATGGCCTGGTCGATCGCCAGCATTCCAGACCAGACGGGGCGCATCGCCGTCGTCACCGGCGCCAACAGTGGCCTTGGCTATCACACGGCCAATGCCCTGGCGGCCCGGGGCGCGCGGGTCGTCATGGCCTGCCGCGACACCGTCAAGGCCGAGACGGCCGCGGCGGCGATCCGGGCCAATTACCCGGCGGCCGAAGTCGAGACGCGCCCCCTCGATCTCGCCGATCTCGCCAGCGTCGCCACCTTCGCCGAGGCGCTGTCGGCCGAGGTCGGCCATATCGACCTGCTGATCAACAACGCCGGGGTCATGGCCCTGCCCCTGACCCGCACCCGGGACGGCTTCGAGATGCAGGTGGGGACCAACCACCTGGGCCATTTCGCCCTGACCGGCCGCCTGCTGCCGAAACTGGAAGCCGCCCCCGCCGGCCGTATCGTCACCGTCGCCAGCCTTGCCCACAGGACCGGCGGTCTCGATTTCGAGGACCTGAACTGGCGGCAGCGGCGCTACGATAAATGGCGCGCCTACGGCCAGGCCAAGCTCGCCAATCTTGTCTTCGCGCTGGAACTCGACCGCCGCCTGCGCGCGGCCGGCAGCCGCGTCGTCAGCGTCGCCGCCCATCCGGGCTTCGCCGCCACCAACCTGCTGATGGCCGGCCCCCGGATGGAGAATTCGGCGCTGGGCAAGGCCGCCATGGCGCTGGGCGGCGCCCTGCTCGCCCAGTCGGCGGACCGGGGCGCGATCCCCATCCTCCACGCCGCGACAACCGCCGACCTCGCCCCCGGCGGCTATTGGGGGCCGAACGGCGCCTTCGAGCTGTGGGGCCGGGGTGTCGTGCCAGCCAAAAGCACCGGCGCCGCCCGCAGCGAAAAGAAGGGCGCCGCGCTCTGGTCCCTGTCGGAATCGCTGACCGGCGTCTCCTGGCTGACGGCGGGCTGAAGCGCCCGCCATTTGCTCTTTCCCTCGGGCCGGTGTCGCGATTATAAGGGCGCCTGGTTCCCGGGCCGCGTTAGCTCAGCTGGTAGAGCAACCGCCTTGTAAGCGGTAGGTCGTCCGTTCAAGTCGGACACGCGGCACCAGGCCTTCGACATGACGGGCGACCGCCAGCGCCAGCAGGGGCGGAACGGCATTGCCGATCATGGCGCGCACCTGCCCCAGCGTGCCGAAAAACCGGAAATCATCGGGAAAACTCTGGCAGCGCGCGGCCTCGCGGATGGTGAGGGAGCGGGTCGCCCGGGGGTGCACATTGCGCGAGCCCGAAATCATGCCGAAGCTGGTCGAGACGGTCGACGCGGGCGCATCAAGGACCAGGCGCTTGTAGGTCGTGTTATAGCCCGAACGGGGCCGCAGGGCGGGATCGGGATGTTGATGCGCGCTGGCCCCCTCGGGCACGTCGCGCAGCATCGCGATGACATGGGGCGGATGGCGCACCGCGAAATGCAGGGGATCGCGCGCATCGGCCTCGCCGGAGTCAAGCGGAGCAAGATCGCCGATGGCATCGCGCAGGGTGCGCGGCGGCCCCGGGATCCCAGTCGGCAGGCCGGGCTCGCCCGCGCGGCTACCGATGACGAACCAGCGCTGTCGCGACTGAGGCACGCCGAAATCCATCGCGTTGAGGTTGCCCATGGTCAGGCGATAGCCAAGGGCGGCGAAGGCCGCGGTCATCTCGTCGATCACCAGCCCGCCGGCCGGCGTTCGCATCGATGCCATCAGGCGCACGTTCTCCATCACGAATACCGCGGGCCGCGCGATGCCGACCACCCGCAGGAACTCCCGCCACAGAAGATTGCGCGGATCCTCGACCCGGCGCTTGCCGGTCAGGCTGAAGCCCTGACAGGGCGGGCCCCCGAACACGACATCGACCGTCCCGAGCGCGGCCAGCGCATCATCCGCCAGGGCGCCGATGTCGGCGCCAAGAACCGGGCAACCGGGCAGATTGGCCTGATGCACGACACGGGCCGCCGCCTCGATCTCGACATGGCCAACGAGATCGAAACCGGCCCAGGCAAAGCCCGCCGACAGGCCGCCGCAGCCCGAGAACAGCGACAGTGCCCTGAGGCCGCCCGTGGGAGCCAGCGCCAGCGCCCGCCGGTGCGAGAAAACGGGATCGATGCCACGGACGAAGGCGTCAACGGCGGCCGCCTCGATCCGGCCGCGAGGTGGGGCGCCGCCCGCGCCGCCATGGAGCAGGCGCCAGCGGGCTTTCCGCCGCCCCGGCAGGCCGGCGGCGGTCTCGGCGTCGAGACGGTCGAAGACGGCACGGATGGCGGCGACATCCGCCGGATCGGGCAGCCTCAGCCCGCGCTCCCAGTGGGAGAGACGGCGTTGCGGCAGGCCGGTCAGCCGGGCCAGCGCGGCCTGGCTGAGGCCGCGCGCCTGCCGGCCCTGCCGGATCCAGTCCGGCGCGGGCTTCACCGCCACCCCCGCGTCACATCCCCCGCCTTGACCCGGGCGATGCCCCGGCCGGTGAAAGCCCGATGCGCGTCATCCAGCGAGCCGGCGAGATCGATCGCCCGGCAGGCATCCTCGACCACCACCGCCTCGAAACCCGCGTCATGAGCATCCTCGGCCGAATAGCGGACGCAGAAATCGAGCGCGAGGCCGGCGATGAAGACCCGGGTCAAGCCCCTCTCGCGCAGGTAGCCGGCAAGGCCGGTCGGGGTGCGGCGGTCGTTCTCGAAGAAGGCGGAATAGGAATCGATGCCTGGATGCCAGCCCTTGCGCAGCAGCAACTGGCTGTTCTGAATGTCGATATCCCCATGCAGGGCGGCGCCGGCCGTTCCCTGCACGCAATGGTCGGGCCACAGGGTTTGGGCGCCATAAGGCATGTCGACGGTCTCGAACGGTTGGCGGCCGTCATGGGCGCTGGCGAAGGAGCGATGGCCGGGCGGATGCCAGTCCTGGGTCAGCACGACATGGGCGAAGGCCCGCGCCAAGCGGTTGATCACAGGCACCACCGCATCGCCATCCGGCACCGCGAGGCGGCCGCCCGGGCAGAAATCATTCTGCACGTCGACGACCAGCAGGAGATCGCTGTCGGCGGGGGCGAGCGGCATCGGCACATATCCTCGTCAGGTTCCGGCGGCAAGCCTAGCACGAGGTGGGGCAGCGTTGATCCAGCGCAACGCATGTCCGGGCGCGGCGGTGCATCAATGGCCGGGAGTTCCGGGGCGAAGATCGCCCCGGGCGCCATGGAGAATACTGATGGCCACTGCCGACGACCTGACCATCCCCCTCGAGAAACTCGCCTATTTCGTCCTGAAGGTGCGCGAGTACGATGTGAAGGAAGCGCCGAACGACGCGGAAGACGGCGGCTCCAACGCCAGCGACGACGGCATGGTCTCGGTGCTCGAGGATCATGGCGACGATCCCGTGCGGGCCGAGTTGTTCGCCTTCATCAACGGCCTCAACGATGACGAGAAGGTCGATCTCGTCGCCCTCGTCTGGCTGGGCCGGGGCGATGGCGATTTCGACGACTGGGACGAATTGCGCGCCCACGCCGCCGCCAACAAGCACCGCACCGCCCGCTATCTGCTGGGCATTCCCCTCGTCGGCGATTTCGTCGAGGAAGGGTTGGAGCAACTGGGCGCCTCGCTCTCCGAGATCGAAACCGAGATGCTCTGACCGCGATCAGTCCTTCGGCAGGTTGGCCGCGAGTTCGGCCAGCCAGACCGACGCCTCGCCGTCCGAGGGTGCGCGCCAGTCGCCCCGGGGCGAAAGCGAACCGCCGGAGCTGATCTTCGGCCCGTTCGGCAAGGTCGAGCGCTTGAACTGGCTGGTGAAGAAGCGGCGCAGGAAAACCTCCATCCAGCGGCGGATCTCGGCCAGGGAATAGGCCCGGCGCTCCGCCGCCGGCAGATCCATCGGCCAGACGCCCGCATTGGCATCACCCCAGGCGTGATGGGCGAGATAGGCGATGCGCGACGGCCGGAAGCCATAGCGGGTCAGGTAATAGAGCGTGAAATCCTGCAAGGCGTAGGGGCCGACGATCTGCTGCGTCGACTGGATCTGCTGGCCGGGCGCGGCGGGCACCAGTTCGGGCGAGATTTCGGTCGCGAGGATCGCCTGGAGGATTTCCACCGTCTCCTCGTCCACATCGCCCGAGCGGGCGACGAAGCGGATCAGATGCTGGATCAGCGTCTTCGGCACCGAGGCATTGACGTTGTAGTGGGACATATGGTCCCCGACGCCATAGGTGCACCAGCCGAGCGCCAGCTCCGACAGGTCGCCCGTGCCGACGACGAGGCCGCCGTTGTGATTGGCGAGGCGGAACAGATAATCGGTGCGCAGGCCCGCCTGGACATTCTCGAAAGTAACGTCATAGACCGCGCGGCCATCGGCGTAAGGATGGCCCATGTCGGCCAACATCTGGCGGGCGGCGGGGCGGATGTCGATTTCGGCCGCCGTCACTCCGAGCGCCCGCATCAGCGCCCAGGCATTGCTTTTGGTCTCGTCCGAGGTGGCGAAGCCGGGCAGCGTATAGGCGAGGACATCGCCGCGCGGCCGGCCAAGCAGATCCATTGCCTTCACCGCGACGATCAGCGCCTGCGTCGAATCGAGCCCGCCGGAGACACCGATGACCGCCTTGGACAGGCCGGTCGCCTGCAGCCGCTTGGCGAGGCCCTGGACCTGGATGTGATAGGCCTCGTAGCAATCCTCGCGCAGGCGCGCGGGATCGGCCGGCACGAAGGGGAAACGCTCCACCACCCGGCCCAGGGTCACGGCGCGTTCAGGCGCGTCCTGGGCGAAGGCGACGGTGCGGAATGCCGCCTCGCCCTCTTCCCTCTGGCAGTCGCCGAAAGTGTTCACCCGCATCCGCTCCTGCCGCAGGCGGGCAAGGTCGATGTCGGCGGTCGCCATTTCGGCCCTCACGGGGAAACGCTCGGTCTCGGCCAGCAGGCGGCCGTTCTCGAAGATCGCGGCCTGACCATCCCAGGCGAGGTCCGTGGTCGATTCGCCCGGCCCCGCCGCCGAATAGGCATAGGCGGCGATCATCCGCGCCGACTGGCTGGCGCAAAGCAGGCGGCGGTCTTCCGCCTTGCCGATGGTGATATTGCTGGCGGACAGATTGAGCAGGATCTCGGCCCCGGCCAGCGCGCCCCTTGTGGAGGGCGGCAGGGGCACCCAGACGTCTTCGCAAATCTCGATATGGAACGTGTAGGCGACGCTGCCGGTGGAGCGGAACAGCAGGTCCATGCCGAAAGGCACCGCGCGGCCGGCGACCGTGATCTCGCGCCCCATGACGCCGAGGCCCGGGGTGAAATGGCGCCGCTCGTAGAATTCGCGGTAGTTGGGCAGGTAAGCCTTGGGCACCACGCCCAGGATCTCGCCCCGGTGGATGACGACGGCGGTATTGTAGAGCCTTCCGGCGGACCGCAGCGGCGCGCCGACGACGAGAACCGGCAGCAGCGCCTTCGATTCGTCGACCAGACGGGCGATCGCCGCCTCCACCGCGTCGAGCATCGCATCCTGGAACAGGAGGTCATCGATCGCATAGGACGACAGGCCCAGTTCCGGGAACAGCAGCACCGCTATACCGGCAGCATCGCCCGCCCGGGCGAGTTTCAGGGTCTCGTCGACGGCGAATCCCGGGTTCCCCACCGCCGCGCGCGGCACGCAGGAAGCGATGCGGACGAAGTCATGGGCGTAGAGCGAAGCGAAATCCATCGGCGGCACAGATCCTGTTGCGGCCCGCCGCCGCTGCGGCGGGCTTTACCGGGCGGGCCGCGTCGGGGCCACGCTCAGCGATAGACAAGTACAGGAATTTTCGAATGCGTCAGCACTTTCGTGGTCACGCTGCCCAGAAGCAGGGCAGATATGCCGCGCCGACCGTTCGAGGCCATCACGATGAGATCGCAGCCCTTGGACTCGGCCTGATCGATGATCGCCTTGTAGGGCTCGGCATGAACGACGACGGCGGTATCGCATTCCAGGCCGAGGGCCGCCGCCTTGGTCTTGGCGTCGGCGACGGCGGCCTTGGACTGATCGAGCGAGCGCTGCTCGAATTCCGCCCGCAGCGTGTCGACCTGCAGGACCTCGGTGTAATAGATGGTCGGATAGGGCTCGGCGACGGCGACCACCGAAACGCTCGCGCCCATTTCCTTGGCCAGCGCAAAGGCCGAATCGACAGCCGCCAGTGAAAGCGCGGAACCGTCCGTCGGCACGAGAAGATGTTTGTACATGGCACTTTCCTTGGTCTGACCCGTCCTATGTAGGCCCGGACGGGGTGTCTGCCCCTTGATCAGGATCAAACGCACGCGCGCAACCGCCGCGATGTTTAGCGATTGCCTTGGCGGCATCAGCCTGTACCTTTTCAGCATCACGAGCGAGGGGAGTCGCAACGCATGTCGTCCTATCCCATCGAAAAGATCGAAGGTATCGGTCCCGTCTTTGGCGCCAGGCTGAGGGAAGTCAGTATCGACACGACCGGCGAATTGCTGAAGGCGGCCGCCTCGCCAGCGGATCGCGAGGCCCTCGCCGAGAAGACCGGATTTTCCACCAAGCAAATCCTGGAATGGGCCAATCGCGCCGATCTGATGCGCATCAAGGGCGTCGGCGAGGAATATGGCGACCTGCTGGAATTCGCCGGTGTCGACACGGTGAAGGAATTGCAGCACCGCGTGCCGGCCAATCTCTACAAGAAACTGGTCGAGGTGAACGAGGCGAAGAACCTCGTCCGGCGCCTGCCGAGCGAAGCCGATGTCGCCGACTGGATCGAACAGGCGAAATCGCTGCCCCCCATCCTGACCTACTGAGGGTCAAGGCGCGAATCATGACCGATGTAACCAACCGGGGCCGCGGGCGCCGGTTGCTTTCGATTGTCCTGGCCGCCGTCATCGGCCTTGGTCCCGTTGGCGCCAACCTGTCGGCGCCGGCCCTGCGGCTGGCGATCGGGGCCGGTGTCGCCGCCCTGTGGCTCGGCCCCGGGGCGAGCGAGGCCGAGGCCAAGCGGCGCGGCGGCTCCAGCGGTGGTTACAGCCGGCCGGGCGGCGGCTCCAGCGGCGGCTATGCCCGGACGCCATCCTTTGGCGGCGGCTCGTCGTCGAGCGGCGGCTATGCCCGACCAGGTGGCGGTGGCTCGTCCGGCGGCTGGGGTGGCTCCACCGCCGGCTCCGACCGTTCGGCCTCGCGCGGGCAGTCGCGCGACGCCCTCGACGATTTCCTCAGCCCCGCGCCCTCGCGCACCCCCTCGACCCGGGACAGCGGCAGCAGCGCCGGCAGTGGCGGCGGCTGGGGCGATGTCGGCAGCACGCCCAGCCCGCGTCGGCGCGCCACGACCGACTATTACGGCAGTCGCGGCTATCGGACGCCCGCTTACGCCTATGGCGGGCGCTCCAGCTTCGGCGTCTTCGACGCGGTCATGCTGTGGTTCCTGCTCGACACCCTGAGCGATCGCGGCCATGCCGATTTCTTCCGCGACAACCGCGACGACCCCGGTTACCGCGAGTGGCGGGCCGAGGCGGACAAGGCGGCGGAAAGCGATCCCGCGCTGAAGGCCAAGCTCGACGCCCTCGACGCCCAGTTGGCGGCGGCGCCGGGCAATCCGTCGCGCGCCGGGCAACTGCCGCCCGACATCGCCCCGCCGCCCGCGTCGTCCGGCGGTTTCGGCCTTGTCATCGCCCTCCTCATTCTGGGCGTCATTCTGTTCATGATCGTGAAGAACCTGCGCCGGCCAAAGCCCGGCGCCAGCGCGGCGGGAAAGGTCAGCGACGTGAAGGAAACCATCGGCGGCGGCGGCAGCGCGCTGGGCTCGGCCACGGCGATCCTGCGCAACAAGATGACCGGGGCAGTCTACAGGCCCGACCTGTTCCGGGTCGGGATGCCGCTCACCCTCGATCCGACGCCCTTCATCCTCGCCGAAGGGCTGACCAAGGTGACGGCGCCCCGGGCGGCGACCGACAACGGCATGATCGGGGTCGATGCCCTCGGCACCTTGACCGACCGGGGCGGGACCTATCACCGGCTCTATCTCGAGGACGAGGGCGCCTTTTTCCAATTGGTGCTGGATGGCCAGGGCTTCCCCGCCGAATGCCGTTATTTCCGGCAGTTCGACGAAGTCCAGCCTGCCGACCGCGAGGAATGGTCCTTCTGGCTGGACAAGGACGAGGGCATGATCGGCTGGCCCGAATTCGAGACCAAGGACGGCAAGTCCTATAAAAGGGTGTGGAGCCCCGGTCCCAACCATGTCGCCCCGCGCGAGTTGCAGGAGACGCGGGAGGATCTGAACGGCAAGACCGAGATCCGCCACATCTCCATGCTTTATGCCCGGGCGACCGGCGGCAAGGCCCCGGCGCCCGAGACCGAATATCTGCTGGTGACGGCGGTCAGGGGCGAGCGCGAAGCCTTCGTCGCCCTGCACGCCGGCATCGACATCAACCCCAGCGCGCTTTCCCTCAGCTGATGGACAATCCCATGCCGTCGACCTTCGACCAGATCCTCACCATCCTCGGCACGGGCCTGCCGGTGCTGCTGACCCAGCTCGGCGCCACCGTGGTCCTGCTGGGCATCGGCGTCGCCATCTATCAGGCGATCACCCCGTTCCACGAGCGCCGCCTGATCGGCGAGGGCAATGTCGCGGCCGGCGTCGTCCTCGCCGGCTCGATCCTCGCCCTGACGATCCCGCTGGCGGCGACGCTCGCGACCTCGACCGTGCTCGCCGACATCATCGTCTGGGGTCTTGTCGCCCTCGTCATCCAGCTCGTCACCTTCCTTGTCATCACCCTCGTGTTCCGCGGTCTGAAGGCCGGGGTCGAGGCGGGCAATGTCGCCGCGGGTCTTGGCCTTGCCGCCGCCCAGATCGCGGTTGCCCTGCTGAACGCCGGCGCCATGGCCGGCTGATCGTCCATCCAATCCCGAAGAGGAAAACCATGATCACCTTCATCAAGAACCTGCTCGGCGTGAAGACCAACCAGGCGGTGCAGTCCGGCCTCGAAGCCCTGGTGCGCTGGGACCCCAAGGCCGCGACCGAGGCGGAACTCCGCACCATGGAACAGCGCCTCGACGAACTCGGCACCGAAGTCGCCCGCGCCCGCCTGTCGCTCGTGAAGGAGCGGAAGGAAGCCGACGCGATCAAGGCCCTGAGCGAACAGCGCCTTGCCGCCGCCGAAAGCCTGCAGGCCCAGGCCGATGCCGCCAATGACCCGGACCGCAAGGTCAGCCTCGAGAAAAGCCTCGCCCAGCTCCTGAAGCTGCTCGAGGAAATGGCGCCGGAGATCGACCGCGAGGTGAAAGATGCCGAGGACGCGCAGAGCTTCCTCGTCCAGCTCGAGGAAGCCTATGCCTCGGCCGGGGTCAAGCTGAAGGAAGCCCGCAGCGAGCTGGAGCGCGCCCAGCGCCAGATGTCCCGCGCCGAACAGCAGCGCGACATGGCCGAGCGTCAGGCCGATGCCGCCAAGCGGGCCGCCGGCCTCGCCAGCACGACGTCGGGCCTCAGCGTCGCGCTGAAGACCATGCAGGATGCGGCGGAAAAGGATCTGATCGCGGCCGAGGCGGCCAATTCCAAGGCCAGCCTGCTGAAGCCGACCAAGCCCGAGGAAGACGACGCGAATATCGCCGCCGCCCTCGCCGAGGCGGCCGGGCCGAAGCCGGTGACGGTCACCGACCGGCTGGCGGCGATCAAGGCCAAGCTGGGCAAGTAAGCGGCTTCGGGTCCCCGCCTGTCGCGGGGACCCGGCCTCACTTCACGGCCGAACTGCCTTCCAGCGTCGGATCGCGCCGGGTCGACGACGGCGGCACGACTTCCGGCGGGTAGTCGTCGAAGAAAGTGGTGGTCGGCGGCTGATCGGTCTGGGCGCCCGGCGCGCGCCGGGCGGCATCGGTCGCGGGCGACGCCGCCGTGGCCGGTGGGGCCGAGAGCAGCGGCGGACGGCTCTCATCATCCGGCCCCTGCACCTGCTGGGCGTGGGCGGTCAGCGTGCCGCCAAGGGACAGACCGAAAGCCAGCGCGAGACCGGCGATGAGGCGAAGACGGGAGGCGGACATGACGCAACTCCTTGTCCGCCCGGCCCAGGGGACCGGCGAACGGAATCGGGGGGAAAACATTCCTGCCCTGAACCTAAGTTCACCCATCCCCGGGGGCAAGGGCGGCGGCTGAAACGCCATCCTCCGTCCCGCCCGCGCCAGACGGCGCGAAAACCTTGTTTCCCGCGCCTTCCCGGCGGAATCGGCGACGGTAGTCGGACGGGCCGAGGCCCAGCCTGCGATGAAAATGATGGCGCAGTGTTGCCGCCGTGCCGAAGCCGCAGGCCACGGCGACCTGTTCGACCCCGCAATCACCCGTCTCCAGCAATTCCCGCGCCCGGGCGAGCCGTTGCCGCAACAGCCATTCCCCCGGCGCAAGCCCGGTCGCCGAACGGAAATGGCGAAGGAAACTGCGCAGACTCATGCCCGCCAGACGGGCAAGCGCCGCCTGTCCATGGGCCTGGTCCAGCCGGGCCAGCATGTAATCGAGCACCGGCGCCACCCTTGCCCCCGCCGGTGCCCTCGGCACCGGCCGCTCGATGAATTGCGCCTGGCCGCCGTCGCGATGGGCCGGCACGGCCAGACGCCGCGCCACCCGGTTGGCCGCCTCGGCGCCGAAGTCCCGCCGCACCAGATGCAGGCAGAGATCGAGGCCGGCGGCCGATCCGGCCGAGGTCAGCACCTGGCCCTCGTCGACATAGAGGACATCGGCATCGACCATGATCGCCGGATAGGCCGCGGCCAGCCGCGCGGCGTAACGCCAATGGGTGGTCGCCCGCCGCCCGTCCAGGAGGCCGGCCGCCGCCAGCACGAAGACCCCGGAACAGATCGAGAGCAGGCGCGCCCCCCGCCCCGCCGCCCGGCGCAGCGCCTCGCGCAAGGCTTCCGGAACAGGGACATCGGCCCCGCGCCAGCCGGGCACGATGATGGTCCCCGCCTGATCGAGCATTTCGAGCCCGCCGTCGACCAGTAGGCGCACGCCGCCGGTCGCCCGCAACGGCCCCGGATCGACGCTCGCGACGGCGAAACGATACCAGTCCGGCCTCATTTCCGGCCGCGGCAGGCCGAAGACCTCGACTGCGAGGCCGAACTCGAAGGTGCACAGTCCGTCATAGGCAAGGGCGACGACCAGGGACGCGGTTTCGTTTGGCATGATCTTGACGATACATGGCAATCGCGCCATCTGCCAGCCTCGGCGCTCCCGCGCGAGACTGCTCCCGATCCAGCAGGAGCGAGCCATGCCGAGCGCCGTCACCGACCATCCCGCCGCCACCCCCGCCGAGGCCCTGGCCCATTTCGGCCGGAAACTCGGCTTCGAGACCGATTGCGCCGATGTCTTCGCCGCGATCTCGCGGGGATCGGCCGATTTCGTGCTGCTGGACGTGCGCGGCCGCAAGGCTTTCGCCCGCGCCCATGTCCCGGGCGCGGTCAGCCTGCCGCACCTCGACATCAATGCCCGAAGGCTGGAGGCCTGGCCGATGGAGACAGTGTTCGTCGTCTATTGCGCCGGCCCCCATTGCAATGGCGCCGATCGCGCCGCCTTTCGCCTCGCCAGCCTGGGCCGGCCGGTGAAACTGATGATCGGCGGTATGACCGGCTGGGCCGACGAAGGCTTCGCGTTCGAGGGGGCGGAAGCCGCGATCAGCTCGCCTCGGCCCGGATCGTGAGATTGAGCGCCCGCATTACGCCGAGCAGTGTCGACAATCTGGGATCGCCCTCGCCGCTGAGGGCCTTGTAGAGCGCCTCCCGCGTCACCCCGGCTTCCCGGGCGACCTCGGTCATGCCCCGGGCACGGGCAATCGTGCCGAGGGCGACGGCGATGAAGGCCGTATCGCCACTGGCAAAGGCTTCGCTGAGCAGCTCCGCCTGGGCCTCGCGGCTTTCGAGATAGCAAGCCGCATTGAAGGGCACAATCGTCTCGGCCATGTCAAACCTCCAGCTCGGCGGCCAACGCCTGGGCTTTTCTGATATCCCTGTCCTGCGAGCCCTTGTCTCCGCCACACAGGAGAATGATCAGAAGTCTGCCGCGCTGGACGAAATAGACCCGGTATCCCGGATCATGATCGACACGCAGCTCGCCGATACCGTCGAAGAATTTCACATCACCGAACAAGCCGGCCTGCAATCGGACGATCCGCTGCGCGATGCGCTCCCGCGCCCGGCGGTCCTTCAGACCGTCGAGCCAGTTCCGGAAGGTGATGGTCTGGCGGACTTCGATCACCTGTGAACTATAGTTCACAGGTGATCATAATGCCATCGGACTTTACTTGGCCCCGGCGACCGCCGCCGCCGCGTGGATGCGGTTGGCGGCGCTGGCTACGGCTTTCAGCGAGGCGACGGTCACGTTGCGGTCGCGGCCGACGCCGAAGAGGGTGATGTTGCCTTCCCCCTTCATCTCGACATAGGTGACGGCCTCGGCATTGGCGCCCTGGCCGACGGCGTGCTGGCTGTAGTCGACGACTTCGATGCCGATGCCCAGCTCCTTGGCCAGACTGTCGCAGAAGGCGTCGATCGGGCCGGTGCCCGTGCCGTGGATTTCCTTGGTCTCGCCATAGACTTTCACGCGCGAGGTAATCGAGCTTTCCTCGCCGGCGTTATTCGCCGGCATCGTGTTGTGATGGACGAATTCCAGCGGGTATTTCGCCTCGAAATATTCCTTGGTGAACATGGCGTAGAGGTCGGCCGAGGTCACTTCCTTGCCGGTCAGGTCGGTATGGCCCTGGACGACGCGGCTGAATTCGATCTGCAGCTTGCGCGGCAGATGCAGGCCGTAGTCCTGCTCCAGCAGATAGGCGACGCCGCCCTTGCCGGACTGGGAATTGACCCGGATCACCGCCTCGTAGGAACGGCCCAGGTCTTCCGGGTCGATCGGCAGATAGGGCACTTCCCAGACGATGTCATTCTGCTGACGGCGCGCGGCTAGGCCCTTCTTGATCGCATCCTGATGGCTACCCGAGAAGGCGGTGAAGACCAGATCGCCGGCGTAAGGATGGCGCGGATGCACCGGCAACTGGTTGCAATATTCGGCCGTGCGACGCAACTCGTCGATATCCCTGATCTCCAGTTCGGGATCGACGCCCTGGGTGAACATGTTCAGGGCCAGGGTCACCACATCGACATTGCCCGTGCGCTCGCCATTGCCGAACAGCGTGCCCTCGACCCGATCGGCGCCGGCCATCAGCGCCAGTTCGGTGGCGGCGACGCCGGTGCCCCGGTCGTTATGGGGGTGCAGCGACAGCAGATAGCGGTCGCGCCACTTCACATTGCGGATGAACCATTCGATCTGGTCGGCATAGACATTGGGCGTCGCCATTTCGACCGTCGACGGCAGATTGAAGATCATCGGCTTTTCCGCCGTGGGCTGCCAGACGTCCATCACCGCCTCGCAGATTTCCTTGGCGAAATCGAGTTCGGTGCCGGTGAAGCTCTCGGGCGAATATTCCAGCACGATCTCGGTATCGGGGATCTTGTGCACCAGGCTCTTGACCAGTTGGGTGCCCTTCACCGCGATGTCGATGATGCCCGCCCGGTCCAGGCCGAAGACCACCCGCCGCTGCAGGGTCGAAGTCGAATTATACAGATGGACGATGGCCCGCTTGGTGCCGCGGATCGCATCGAAGGTGCGGATGATCAGCTCTTCCCGCGCCTGGGTCAGGACCTGGACGGTGACATTGTCCGGGATCTCGCCATTGTCGATCAGGAAGCGGACGAAGTCGAAATCGGTCTGCGAGGCCGAGGGGAAGCCGACCTCGATTTCCTTGAAGCCCATGTCCACCAGGGTGCGGAACATGCGCAGCTTGCGATCGTGGCCCATGGGCTCGATCAGGGCCTGATTGCCGTCGCGCAGGTCGACCGAGCACCACAAGGGCGCCTTGGTGATGACCTTGCCCGGCCATTGGCGGTTCGGCAGGTCGATGGACGGTACGGGGCGATATTTCTCGATCGGCATGGAGGACATGGGAAAATTCCTGAGGATTCGAATCTGGATCTGGATGGGATGTCGGCGTCTCGGGATCAGGCCGCGGCGGCAGGCGATGGCCGCGCCACGGCCCTGGTAAGTCGCGCGAGGGAACGCGGAACCACACCCGGGGCGTGATGAACGACCGACAGCTTACGACGAGAAACGGGCATGGGAGAATGCTTTACCGGGGATGATGGACCGAAGACGACCGCAGGGAACACGAAGTTCCACCCGACACCTGAAAGGCGTCGGTCAAATAAGTCGGGTAAGGAGGGTCCACATCGCGCGGGTCATCATGGCCGATACCATGAACGGCTGCCCGCCCCGAGGTCAAGCCCTTAATTCCGTGTCGCGGCGCGCGAAACCCTGTGCGCGGCACATTGCCAAGCCCTCGGGAAAGGCCCAGAATCCGCCAGTCGCGGCTTGAAACGAGGATGGAATGCCCCCATCGGCGGATGTCGATTCCATCGAGGCCACCATCCGCGCCCTGCCCCTGTGGCAGGGCCGCGTCGACATCGCCCCCCTTTCAGGCGGCATCACCAACCGCAATTTCATCGTCACCGACCGGCGGGGCAAGGCCGTCGTCCGGGTGGGGGGCGATATTCCCGTCCACGGCATCATGCGCTTCAACGAACATGCCGCCAGCCGGGCCGCCGCCGCCGCCGGCATCTCGCCCGCCGTGCGGGCGGCCGGCCCCGGCCTCCTCGTCCTCGACTATATCGAGGGCGTTACCCTGAGCGCCGCCGACGTTCGCAAGCGGCGGGACGATTGCACCACCCTGATCGCCCGGACCCACCGTGACATCGCAGGCCACCTGCGGGGCCCCCTCCTGTCGTTCAATGTCTTCCACGTCCTGAGCGACTATGCGCATACGTTGCGCGACGGCGACCACCGCCTGCTGGACCGCCTGCCCGAATTCGCCGGCAAGGCGGCGCGGCTGGAAGCGGCGACCGGCGCCATCGACCTCGTCTTCGGTCACAACGACCTGCTCGCCGCCAACTTCATCGACGACGGCAAGCGCCTGTGGCTGCTCGACTGGGATTACGCCGGTTTCAATTCGCCGCTGTTCGACCTTGGCGGCCTGTCGTCCAACAACGGCTTCGACGCCACGGACGAGGACGCGATGCTGGGCCAGTATTTCGGGCGATCCCCGGACGATGCCCTGCGCCGCCGCTTCAAGGCCGTGCAATGCGCCTCCCTGCTGCGCGAGGCGATGTGGAGCATGGTCTCCGAGATCCATTCCGATCTCGAATTCGACTATATCGCCTACACGGGCGAGAACCTGGCGCGTTTCGAAGCCGCCTGGACCCTTTTCCTCGACATGGAATGATCATGAGCGATCTGCCTGCAAGCGCCAAAGTCATCGTCGTCGGCGGTGGCATCGTCGGCTGTTCCACCGCCTATCATCTGGCGAAGAGGGGCATCGAGACCCTGCTGGTCGAGCGCCACCAGCTCACCGCCGGCTCGACCTGGCACGCGGCCGGTCTCGTCGGCCAGCTCCGCACCTCGGCCAATATCACGAAGCTGCTGGGCTATTCTGTCGAGCTTTACCGCAAGCTCGAAGCCGAGACCGGTCAGGCCACCGGCTGGAAGATGAATGGCGGCCTGCGCCTTGCCTGCAACGAGGACCGCTGGATCGAGGTGAAACGCCAGGCGACCACGGCGCGCAGCTTCGGCCTCGAGATGCATCTCCTCAGCCCCGGGGAAGCCCGGGACCTCTGGCCGCTGATGGCGATCGATGATCTGGTCGGCGCGGCTTTTCTTCCGACAGACGGTCAGGCCAGCCCGTCCGACATCACCCAGGCCCTCGCCAAGGGCGCGCGCATGGCCGGCGCGAAGATGGCCGAGACTGTCTCGGTCTCCGATTTCGTGATCGAGAACGGAAGGGTGCGCGGCATCGTCACCGACAGGGGCGTGGTGCGGGCCGAGAAGGTCGTGCTGTGCGGCGGGTTGTGGACCCGGCTGCTTGCGGCGAAGGCCGGGGTCAATGTCCCGCTCTATCCCATCCGGCACCAGTACATCATGACCGAAGCCATCCCCGGGGTTACCTCCTCCCTGCCCACGCTGCGCGACCCCGACCGCCTGACCTATTGGAAGGAAGAGGTCGGCGGCCTGGTCATGGGCGGTTACGAGCCGAACCCCATTCCCTGGAGCGGGCAGAGCGCGCCGGAGGATTTCGCCTTCCGCCTGCTCGACGACGATTTCGATCATTTCGAGCCGATCATGGAACTCGCCCTCGGCCGGGTGCCGGCGCTGGCCGAGACCGGGGTCAAGCAGATGATCAACGGCCTCGAGAGTTTCACCCCGGACGGCAACTGGATGATCGGGGAGGCGCCGGAGGCGCCCGGCCTCTTCATCGGCGCGGGCTTCAATGCCTTCGGCATCGCCTCGGCTGGCGGCGCCGGCATGGCGCTGGCCGAATGGGTCGCGGACGGGGAGCCGCCCTATGACCTGTGGCCCGTCGATATCCGCCGTTTCGGCAAGAACCATCTCGACACCGGCTTCGTGCGCGACCGCACGCTGGAAGCCTATGCCCGTCACTACACGATCGCCTGGCCGGCGGAGGAGTTCACTTCCTGCCGGCCCCTGCGCCGCTCGCCGCTCTACGACCGGCTGAAGGCCAAGGGCGCCTGCTTCGGCGAGAAACTGGGCTTCGAGCGGCCGAACTGGTTCGCCGCCGAAGGCGAGGCCCCGGTCGACCGCTATTCCTTCACGAAGCCCGGCTGGTTCGAGGCGGTGGGGCGCGAGCACAAGGCCTGCCGCGAGGCCGCCGTCGTCTTCGACCAGACCAGTTTCGCCAAGGCCTATGTCATCGGCCGCGACGCGGAAAAGGCGCTCTCCTGGATCTGCGCCAATGATGTCGCCAAGCCACCGGGCAAGGTGATCTATACCCAGATGCTGAATGCGCGGGGCGGGATCGAGACCGACCTGACCCTGACCCGGCTGGCCGAGGATCGCTATTACATCGTCATCGGCACCGGCTTCGCCACCCACGACATGGACTGGATCCGGCGCAATATCCCGGAAGGGTTGGATGCCCATCTGGTCGATGTCACCTCGGGCTTCTCCGCCCTTTCGCTCATGGGGCCGAGGAGCCGGGACATTCTGGCGAGGCTGACCGACGCCGATGTCTCGAACACCGCCTTTCCCTTCGGCACGGCCAAGCACTTGCAGATCGGCGGCGCCCCGGTGCTGGCCATCCGCATCACCTATGTCGGCGAATTGGGCTGGGAGCTTCACGTCCCCACCGAATTCGCGGCAAAGCTCTACGACACCCTGTTCGCGGCCGGCGCCGACCTCGGCCTGGCCGACGCCGGCTACCGCGCGATCGAGAGCCTGCGGCTGGAAAAGGGCTACCGCGCCTGGGGCTCGGACATCGGGCCGGATCACAATCCCTATCAGGCGGGCCTCGGCTTTGCCGTGAAGCTGAAATCCGGCATCCCCTTCCTCGGCCGCGAGGCCCTGATCGAGGCCAAGACAAGGCCCCTGCCCCGCCTGATGTCGGGTTTCACCGTCGATGACCCCGCCGCCGTGCTGCTGGGCCGCGAGACCATTTATCGGAACGGCGAGCGGGTCGGCTGGCTGTCGTCCGGCGGCTTCGGCTACACGGTGGGGAAGGCCATCGGTTACGGCTATGTCCGGCGGGAGGCAGGTGTCGACGCCGATTTCGTGCTGTCGGGCACTTACGAGCTCGAAATCGCCACCGAACGCTTCCCGGCGACAGTCTCGCTGCACCCCTTCCACGATCCGAAGGGCGAACGCATCCGCGCCTGATCCCTTGGGCGGGGGCGATCACGCTTCCCGCCCTCGTCAGACCTCCCATGCCCTGCCGGCATGAAACCTTCGGGTTCCGCCGGCGAACCCCGATGTGAGACCGCGTTATCGGTCGACACGGGCATGGAGGCGACTTTGGCCGGAGAGCTGGAACAGCAACTCGAACATCTCACCCGCGATTTCGCGGCGCAGGCCCCCGGCGATGTCATCGCCCTGATGGCCGATGCCCTGGCGGCGCTGGCCGACAGCGGCATCGCCGGCAAGGCCCTGACCATCGGCGACGCGATGCCGCATTTCACCCTGCCGGACGCCACCGGCCGGACGCTCGACAGCCGCGCCCTGCTGGACAAAGGGCCCCTGATCGTCACCTTCTATCGCGGCGAATGGTGCCCTTACTGCAACCTGCAACTGGCGGCGTTGCAGCGCCACCTGCCCACCATCGCGGAGCATGGCGCGACCCTTGTCGCCATCGCCCCCACCCTGCCCGACGACTCCATGAACATGCGGCAGAAGCTGAATCTGGCGTTCCCCGTGCTTTCCGACGTCGGCAACGTGGTCGCGCGCCAGTTCGGCCTCGTCTATGCGCTGGATAACCGCCTGCGGCCGATCTATGCCGCCTTCGGCGTCGACCTGCCCGCGCGCAATGGCGACGACAGCTGGGAATTGCCGCTCGCCGCCACCTATGTCGTCTCGCGGGACGGCATCATCACCCATAGCTTCCTGACCGCCGACTACCGCCGCCGGCTCGAGCCCGCCTTGCTGCTGCGCTGGCTGGGCGATCTCTGACCCTAAGGATAATCCGATGAACCGACGCCAGGTGCTGGCCGCCATTCTGGCCGTGCCCGCTTTCGCCGCCCTCGCCGGCCCCGCCTGGTCCGGCAGCCGCCTGCCCTTCGATGCCGCCGCCTTCGCCGAGGCGCAAGCCATCGGCGCCCCCATCCTGATCGACATCGCCGCCGACTGGTGCCCGACCTGCCGGGCGCAGAAGCCGATCATCGACAGTCTCCTGGCGGCCCCCGGCAACGAGACCCTGCTGGTGTTCGAGGTCGATTTCGACCGGCAGGCCGATGTCGTCCGCGCCTTCGACGCCCGCAGCCAGAGCACGCTGATCGCCTATCGCGGCAAGGTCGAGACCGGCCGTTCCATCGGCGACACGCGCCCCAACTCCATCGCCGCGCTGATCCAAAGCGCCGTCGCACCCTGAGGCGGAGCGCAATGTTCGGTCACGAAGCCCTGGCCTTTCTGGCCGGCGTCCTGTCGATCCTGTCGCCCTGCGTGCTGCCGCTGCTGCCCATCGTGCTGGGCGCCGCCGGCGCACGGCACCCGCTGGGCCCGCTCGGCCTTGCCGCCGGCCTTGCCCTGTCCTTCGTCACCATCGGGCTTTTCATCGCGACGATCGGTTATGGCCTCGGCTTCGATGGCGCCGTGGTTCGCCGCGCGGGCGCCGTCCTGCTGCTGGGCGCGGGCGTGCTGCTGCTGGTCCCGGCCCTGCAGGACCGTCTGAGCACCTTCGCCGGCCCGGTCGGCGACTGGGCCGGTCAGCGGCTGAACCAGCTCCAGCCCGGCGGCCCCATCGGCCAGTTCGGCCTTGGCCTGCTGCTGGGCGCGGTCTGGTCGCCCTGCGTCGGGCCGACGCTGGGGGCAGCCTCGGTGCTGGCGGCGCAGGGCCGCGACCTCGGTCAGGTCACCCTGGTCATGACCGCCTTCGGCATCGGCGCGGGCCTGCCCCTCGTCCTGATCGGCCTTGCCTCGCGCGAGGCGATGACGCGTTGGCGCCGCCGGCTGCTCGGTGCCGGCAAGGGCGGCAAGCGGCTGCTGGGGGTCATGCTTGGCCTGCTCGGCCTCTTCATCCTCAGCGGGATCGACCGCAGCGTGGAAACCCTCCTGGTCGATCTCTCGCCGGTCTGGCTGACCGAACTGACCACCCGATATTGAGGGCCGCCCATGAAATCCGTGACATTGCATCCGCTCGCGCTCGACCGCCGCCGATTGCTCGGCGCCGGGGCGGCCGCCCTGTTGGTGGCCGGCCAGTGCCCGGCCCTGGCGGCGCCCCGGCCGAAGGCGCTGGCGTTCGACGGCTTCGCCCTGTTCGATCTCCGCCCGGTCTTCGCCCAGGCGGAGGAGATTTTTCCGGGCAAGGGCGCTGCGCTGTCCGCCGCCTGGCGCAGCCATATCTTCGAATATACCTGGCTGCGCGTTGCGGCCGGGCGCTATGCCCCGTTCGAGGCCTGCATCGCCGGGGCCCTCGATTTCGCCGTGGCCTCGCTCGGGCTGACGCTCGACGCCCCGGATCGTGCGCGCCTGCTGGGCGCTTTCGCCGCCATCGGGGCCTTTCCGGACGTCGCACCTACCCTCGGCGCCCTGCGCCGTGCGGGTTATCGCCTCGCCGTGCTCACCAATCCCACCCGCGCCTTCCTCGACCGCGCCCTTGCCAACAGCGGCCTCGATGGCCTGTTCGAGCATGTGCTCAGCACCGACACGGCCAGAACCTACAGGCCGGCCCGGGAAGCCTATGCCCTCGGCACCGAGGCCTTCGGCCTGCCCGCGGGGGATATCGGCTTCGTCGCCTCCGCCGGCTGGGATGCGGCGGGGGCGCGCTGGTTCGGCTATCGCAGCTATTGGCTCAACCGCCCGGGCCTGCCGCCGGAGGGGCTGGATGCCGGGGCCGAGGTAACGGTGCCCGGCATGTCGGCCCTCGCGACGGCCTTGCTGGCCCAGGCTCAGGTGGCCCGGGTCGGGCGGACGATGATCTCGTTCACGTCGACATCCTCGGGCTGCTCGACGGCATAGGCGATGGCCCGGGCGATGGCGTCGGCCGTCAATGCGGCGGTGGCGCGATAATTCTCGATCATCTCGCGCGTCGCTTCATGGGTGATCGTCGAGGACAGTTCGGATTCGACGACACCGGGGCTGACCACGGTCACGCGGATATCCGGGCTTTCCATGCGCAACCCTTCCGACAGGGCGCGGACGGCGTATTTCGTCGCGCAATAGACGGCGGCGGTCGGGATCACCCGGTGCGCGGCGATCGAGGCGATGTTGACGACATGGCCGGACTTTCGGGCGATGAAGCCCGGCAGCACGGCGGCGATGCCGTTCAGCACGCCCTTGATGTTCACGTCGACCATGCGGTTCCATTCGTCGGTCTTCAGCGCGGCCATGGGCGACAGCGGCATCAGCCCGGCGTTGTTCACGATGACGCCGGGCGCGCCGAATTCGGCCTCGGCGAAGGCGACGAAAGCCTTCATCTGATCGGCATCGGTTACATCGAGCGCCATCGCCCGGGCCTGGCCGCCGGCGCCCCCGATTTCGTCGACGATGCGGGCGAGACGATCCACGCGGCGCGCGCCGAGGACGACACGGGCGCCCCGCGCCGCCAGAAGCCGGGCGGCGGCCTCGCCGATGCCGCTGCTGGCGCCGGTGATCAGGATGATCTTGTCGATGGTGGTCATGGCTTCATTCCTTCGCTTGCGTCGCATCGCGGCGCCGGGACACCATGCTCCCCCGGTGAAAGTCGGCGGTAGATCGATCCTCGACGATCCTTGCACGATCCTCCCGCCGCGCTTGACCCGGACGGCCCGGCGGTGAACCATGCCGGCACACATGGTCCCGGCGAGGGAGGGCTTTCATCATGACGACGGCTGCGGCCCTGGCCGACCTTATTGAACGATTCACCGGCGGCGACGGCAGTCTGACGACCACCATTCCCCGCCTGCATCTGTTCGCTGCCCGTCAGCCCTCGTCTCCGACCCATGTGCTGTACCGGCCGGCGCTGTGCATCGTCGCGCGAGGCAGCAAGCGGGTGATCAGCGGGGATGCGGTCCATGTCTATGACCCGGCCCGCTACCTGATCGTGTCGATCGACACGCCCGTCGCCGGTCAGGTGACCGAGGCGCCCTATGCCTCGCTTCGCCTCGACCTCGATCCCGGCCTGCTGGCGGCGCTGATCCTCGAAACCGACGCCACGCCGACGCCGGCCATGCCTCTGCCCGGCATCGCGGTCAGCACCCTGACGGCGGCGGTGACCGACGCGGCGACGCGGCTGGTTCGCCTGCTGGACAGCCCGGGCGATATCGCCGCCCTGGCGCCGCTGGCGGAGCGGGAAATCCTCTATCGCCTGCTGCGGGGCGAGCAGGGCGCGCGGCTGCGCCAGATCGCCGCCGGCGAAGGTCGGATGCGCCAGATCAACCGGGTGATCGCCTGGATCAAGGAGAATTACGCCGCGCCCCTGTCGATCGGCGAACTCGCCACCATCGCCTGCATGAGCCCGTCGGCGCTGCATCATCATTTCAAGCAGGTGACGGCCATGAGCCCCCTGCAGTTCCAGAAGCAGATCCGCCTGCAGGAGGCGCGGCGCCTGATCCTGGCTGAGGCGTCAGACGCCGCCAGCGCCGGCCACGCCGTCGGTTACGAAAGCCCGTCCCAGTTCAGCCGGGAGTATCGCCGCCTGTTCGGGGCGCCGCCGGTGCGGGACATCGCCCGGCTGAAGGCGGCGCCGGCCGTCCTGGCCGTCGATTAATCCGCGCGGGCGGCACCGATGATGCGTCCGTCCTCGCCCTGAAGCAGCACGGCGAAGCGCGCGCCATCGCCGAGGGGGACCCGAAGGCCCAGGCTCTCGCCCCGCCATTCGCCGGCGATATCGAGACTGCGCACGATATTGGCCTCGGTCAGGGTGCGGCCGCCATTCTCGCCGCGGCCGATAGCGGTGCGATGCTCGGGATCGTAACCGACGAGAAGGACCAGGCCGCGCCCGGCTGCCGGGGACGCGCCGATGCGGATGCTGAGTTCCGCGCCATCGCGCCGCGCCTCGATGGCGACGGCTTCGTCCTCGGCCGCGGCGTCGCGGATCAGGCGGCCGACGGCGGCGCGATCCGAGCCGACCGCCTGCCAGCGGCCGTCGATCACCATCTGCGGCGTATAGATCTGACGCTGGCCGAGCAGCGAGGCATAGAGACGTTGACGTTGCGTGCCCGCTTCCAGCGAATAGGGATCGGACCAGCCGAGCTGGTTCCAGTAGGTGACATGGAAGGCCAGGGGCAGGACATCGTCGCCGGAGGTGGCGAGACTGCGCAGATAATCGTCCGCGGGCGGGCAGGACGAACATCCCTGCGATGTGAAAAGTTCCACGACGACGGGCTTGCCGGCGTTGGCCGCGACGGGCGCGGCGGCCGCGAGCAGCAGGGCGAGGGCGGCGAGACGCATGGCGAATTCTCCTGTCCGCGCCCTTGGGTCAAGGGGCGCACGGATCCGGGGGGCGCGCCGGATCCGTGCTGGGAAAGATCGTGGACCGCGCTGGCCGGTCCGGCGTCGGGGGGTGCGCGCCGGACGGCCGTGGGGTGCGGGGCCGCGATCCCTCCGCTATCAGCCGACGTGGCCGCCGGCGGACTCGCAGGCCGCCTTGCTGTCGAGTTCGACGAAGCCCTGGCCCTTGCACTCGTTGAGGCCCTTGCAGGCATTGGTGGCGGTCTTGCAGGCGCTCTGGCCCTTACAGGCATTGGCGCCGACGCAATGCACGCCGCCCGCCGCATGGGCCGCGACCGGCGCCAGCATCATGCTGCCGGCGGAAAAGAGGGCGGCAGCCGCCGCGGCGAGAGTAAGACCGGTCCTGCTCATGGTATGCTCCAGATAACATCGGGGGTGGGGGGCGGCGGTTTCCTTTTCATCCGCCGACGGCCCCGAGCATCTCCGGGGCCGTATTGACAGGTTCGCCGAAGCGCAGCGGGAGGTTACGCCGCGGGCCGGAGAATTTTTCGCGCCTCAGGACGCATGGGGGCCGGTCGGGATTCGGTCGCGGATGCGGGCGACGCCGGCCTGCGCGCAGGCTTCGTCCTTGTCGCCGCCCGGCGCGCCGCCGACCCCGATGGCGGCGATGATCTCGTCGCCCGATTTGATGGCGACGCCACCGGCCAGCGGCAATATGTCGGGAAGCGAGGCCAGCGCCGGCCCCGCCGGGCTCTTCGCCACCAGCGCCGCCAGATCGCCGCTGGTCTCGAATTTGAACACGGGGCCGAGGGTGACCACGGAATAGGCCTTGCGGAAGCTCGAATCCCTGGTGTGGATCGTGCTGTGATCGCCCTTGGCTTGCAGTTTCACCACCCCCGAGGCGTCGACGACGGCGACGGAGACATTGTAGCCGCCGGCCTCGCAGGCCGCGATGGCCGCGCTCGCCGCCTCGATCGCGAGGGACAGCGGCAGGACCGCCCCGCTTTTCGCCACCTGGGCTTCCGCCTGCATCGCGGGCGCAAGCGCCCCCACACCCGCGACCGCAAGGGCGGCCGCGCGCAACAATATCGTCTTCATGTCGTTACCTCGGACAGATCGGGATCGGCCCCGGCGGCCGACCGCAAATAACCTTCTATATTATATTTTAAAGGTTATCAATCGCGCCATCTAGTCGCAGCGAAGATTCGGACGATGCCGATTCCGATGCGCGGCGGCCTTCGCTCGGTTACCGCAGGCGGCCATGCTGCACCAGCGCCGGCCATGGCGCTTGCTGGCATCGAAAAACCACAGGGTGCACCCCACCCCCTCGCAGGGGCGCACCAGGGTCAGGTCGCGGCGGCAGAGCAGATCGCCCATCACCTCCGCCAGCGGCGCCAGCAGAGAATCTGGCGCGGCGAACTGGCGGATGTCGCGCCAATGCAGCACCCCCTGTCCTGCCTCCGCCCCGGCGCCCGTTTCGGCAAGGCCGATTTCCCGATGGCGAATATCCCGGCGCAGCAACCGGTTCAGTGGCTCGATTTCGGCGGCCAGCGCCGGCTCCGCCGGCTTCCCCGCATGCGCCGCCATCAGGCTGCGGAACCATTCCCGCAGCGCCCGGGCCCGGGCGGCAACGGAATCGAGTTCGTCGAGCACGGCTTCGGCGCGGTAGCGCGCAGCAACTTCCGCCGGCAACAGGCCAGCCGCCACCATCCAGTCCAGCAGGTCGCGCCCGTCGGCGATCCATTCGACCGGCGTACCCGCGGGCGACGCGATGGAATTGAGAAAATCCAGCGCCGGATCGTCGGCGATGAAAAAGGGGGCGGGGCGCAGGTCCGGCAACGCGGTCTCCGGGGAGGGCCGGCGATATCCGGCCGACACAAACATAACCGGTAAATTCCGATTTACAAGTTACCTCATTCGCCGTAACTGTTGTTTGCCATGTTCAATGGTTACTACCCCGAAAGGTTCCCCATGCGCCTCATCGCACTTTCCCTGCTGGCCGCGGCTTGCCTGTCGCCGCTCGACGCCTCGGCGGCTTCGACGCCGGCGCCGGCCCATGCCACCAGCTATCACACCGTCGACGTCGCCGGCGTCACCATGTTCTACCGCGAGGCGGGCGACCCGGCGGCGCCGACCGTCCTGCTGCTGCACGGCTTCCCGACCTCGTCGCATATGTACCGCGACCTGATCCCGGCGCTGGCCGACCGCTATCACGTGGTCGCCCCCGACCTGCCGGGCTTCGGCCAGACCGTCGCGCCGCCGCGCGGCGAATTCGCCTATACGTTCGAGAACCTGACCAAGGTCACCGAGGCCTTCACCGAACGCCTCGCGCTGTCGCGTTACGCGATCTATGTCTTCGACTATGGCGCGCCGGTCGGCTTCCGCCTCGCCCTGCGCCATCCGGAGCGGATCACCGCCATCGTCTCGCAGAACGGCAACGCCTATCTCGAGGGGCTGAGCGATGGCTGGAACCCGATCCAGGCCTATTGGAAAGACCCGACCGACGCCAACCGCGAGGCGCTGCGCGGCTTCCTGAAACCCGAGACGGTGCAGTGGCAATATACTCATGGCGTTGCCAATCCTGAGATCCTGACGCCGGATGCGTGGGCGCTCGATGCGGCCTATCTGGCCCGGCCTGGCAATGCCGAGATTCAGCTCGACCTGTTCGGCGATTATCAGAGCAATGTCGCGCTCTATCCCGAATTCCAGCGCTACCTGCGCACGCAGCATCCGCCCCTGCTGGCGGCCTGGGGCCGAAACGATCCCTTCTTCCTGCCGGCGGGGGCCGAAGCCTATCGGCGCGACCAGCCGACGGCGGAAATCCATCTGCTCGACGCCGGGCATTTCGCCCTCGAAAGCCGCGGCCCGGAAATCGCGGCGCTGGTCCACGACTTTCTCGACCGCAAGCTGAAACGCTGAGAGGCACGCGCCCGCACCCGGTTCCGCGACGACGGAGTCGGGGCGCGGGCGCGCATCCCTTCCGTTCAGGCCTCCCTGGCCCTGGAGGTCCAGGGAACCACCGGCACCAGGCTCGCCTCGACCTCCGGCAGGCCCAGGATGAAGCCCTGAAGCTCGGCGCAGCCCAGCTGTTTCAGCGCCGCGAACTGTCCCGGATGCTCGACGCCCTCGGCGGTGACCGGCACGTCCAGCGCCTGGCCGAGGTTCAGGACGGCGCGCACGATGGCCAGCGACCGCGTGTCGAATTCCATACGCTCGACGAAGCTGCGATCGATCTTCAGCCGGTCGAAGCGAAACCTCTGGAGAGTGGCCAGCGACGACCACCCCGTGCCGAAATCGTCGAGGGCGATGGCGACGCCCAGGGATTTCAAACGCTCGAACACCTCGATCACCTGATCGGTATTGCCCAGCAGCGCCGTCTCGGTTACCTCGATTTCCAGGCGCCGGGCGTCGAGGCCGGTGCTTTTCAGCGCCTCGGCCACGGCGGTGACGAAATCCTCGGACTCGAGCTGGATGGGCGATGCGTTGACCGCCACCCGGAGCGGCCAGGGCCAGCCCGCCGCCTGTCGGCAGGACTCTTCGAGAACCCAGCGTCCGAATTCGTGGATAAACCCCGATTTCTCCGCGAGGCCGATGAATATCTCGGGCGAGATCAGGCCCCGTTCCGGATGGCGCCACCGGGCCAAAGCCTCGAACCCCGTGGTCAGCCCGGTCTTGGCGTCGACCTGGGGCTGGAACACCATGAAGAATTCGCCCCGCGCGAGACCGCCGGGCATGTCGTCGGCCAGTTGGTGATCGGGTGCCACCACGACATCGGCATTGGCGCCGTCGCTGCGCAGATAGGCATGGCGCCGACGCTGACGGGATTGGTTCAGGGCCTGTTCCGCCAGCCGGATCAGGTTTTCGGCATTGACGGCATCCATCGGATAGACCGCGGCACCGACCGAAATCGATGGCGAGAACGGATGCCCGCCCAGCGACATCGGCGCGCCGACCGCGGCCAGTATCCTCTCGGCCAGGCGGTCGACGTCGCTCGGCTGGCGCAAGTCGCCAACGATGATGCCGAAACTGTCCCCATTGATGCGGGCCAGCAGGTCGGTGTTTCTGACCTGCCCCAGCAACCTGCGGGCGACGGTGCGCAGGAATTCATCGCCGATGACGCTGCCATGCCGGTCGTTGACCGCCTTGAAGCCATCGACATCGAGCATGACGACGGCCGCCAGCTTGCCTTTCCCCGCATCCCCATCGATCAGCACCGAAAGGTGAGCGAGAAACTGCGCGCGATTGAACAGGCCGGTCAGGTCGTCGTGCTCGGCCCGGAAACGTGCCTTGGCCTCGGTCTCGCGAACCTCGGTCACATCGAGGATGTGGGCGACGATATAGGGCGTGCGCCCCTCGGGCGTTTCGAGATGGATGAGATGTTTCGACGTGTGCACGACCCGCAACCCGCCACGGCCGTCGGTGACCACTTCCTCGTTGTCGATCGGCATTCCGTTCGCGAAGACCAGATCGTCAACCCGGTGAACCGCCTCGCGCTGTTCGGGACTCAGAACGGCGCCGTCGCCATCCTCCCGCATCTGTTCCCGGGAAGTTCCGAAAAACTGGCAGAAGGCCGCATTGGCAAAAGGAATATTGTGCTGGCGGTCGATGATGAACACCGGGGCTGGAACGGCGTCGAGCACGAGGGACAGCGTCTCGGCGCTGATAGACCACGGCAAGGCACGATTGATATCCGTCATGGAGCACCCTCAGCCACGCCAACGCAGCCAGTGAATCCACGAGCCTGAGGCACCGTCGATCTGGCCGCGTCTGCCCGACCTGACAACCTTTGGTCCGCCGCTCGCAAAATGCAAGTAGGTTTGCGTGTGACCTGCCGAGATATCGGCCGCGCTCAGATCACGCGCTCGACCAGATAGAGACCGAGTCCGATCAGGCCGCCAACGACTGTGCCATTGATGCGGATGAACTGCAGGTCGCGGCCGACCTGGGTTTCCAGCTTGGTCACGATCGTGTCCGGGTCCCATTTCTGGACGATCGAGCCGATCCATTCGCCGATCTGTTCGCGCCGGCCGACGACGGTGGAATTCACCGCCTGTTCGATCCAGTGCTGCAAGGTCTCGCGGATCGCCGGGTCGCGGGTCAGGGTCTCGCCATAGACGCGCATCGCGCTGTCGATCTGGCGGCGCAGGCCCGAATCCTCGGCCATGGCATCCCTCTGGATACGCTCCTTCAGGCTGCGGGCGATATCGCGGAAATATTGCTTCAGCGTGTCGTTGCCGAGCAGGCGGTGCAGGATTTCCTCGCCCTTCGCCCGCATCTCGGGGCTGGTGCGCAGCTCGTGAACAAAGGCCTTGGTCGCTTCGTCGAACTGCTGGCGCCAGGGACCTTCCGGATTGCGGATTTCCTCGAGCGTGCTGTCGAGGGCGGCCAGAACCTTCTGATAGACCGCGCGATCGACCGCCTTGGGTAGCCAGCGCGGCAATTGTTCATCCACCCGCTTCTCGATCAACTCCTTGTTGTCGTGGACGAGGCGGGCGGCCCGCTCCAGCAATTCGTCGAGCAGGCGCTGATGGTGCCCCTCGTTGGTCAGCAATTGCACGATCTGGCCGAGGATCGGGGCGACGCCGATATCCTTCACCCGGGCCGACAGATTGGTCTGCAGGAAACGGCCGACATCCTCGTCGTCGAGGGCGTTCAGGATCCCGGGCACGGATTTCGCCATGCGCTCGGCGGCCCGCTGGCGGTTCTCCGGCTTGTCCAGCCAGTCGGCGATGATGCGCGGCAGGTCGATCTGGCGCAGCTTCGCCGTCACCTCCTCGGGCTTCAGGAAATTGTTGGCGACGAAGCGGCCCAGCGTGCTGCCGATACGCGCCTGATTGCGCGGCACGATCGCCGTATGGGGAATGGGAATGCCCATGGGGTGTCGGAACAGCGCGGTTACAGCGAACCAGTCAGCGAGACCGCCCACCAGCGCCGCCTCGGCGAAGGCGCCCGGAATCTCGATCCAGGGCAGGATCGGCGCCAGGAAGCGGCTGGCCAGGAAAATGGCGGCCATGACCAGGATCATCGATCCCGCCATGATCTTCATGCGGCGCAGC
Source organism: Zavarzinia sp. (assembly GCA_025869435.1). Classification (GTDB taxonomy): domain Bacteria; phylum Pseudomonadota; class Alphaproteobacteria; order Zavarziniales; family Zavarziniaceae; genus Zavarzinia. The sequence goes on along the minus strand of JAOZVS010000133.1, from coordinate 11,784 downwards.
GCCGCCGCCTTCTCGTCGTCGCTCAAGGGAATGGGCTGGGTCTGGGACATGGCCTCGGGTCGGTTGTTGCCGATAATCTGTCAGTCGTGGCCAATTCCGGCCTTCCGGTCAAGCGGATGCCAGCCGGTCGTGGTGCCGGCCGCTCCCCGGCAGCAGCAGCGACAGGGGCGCCCTGGCCACGAAGGGCTTCCATTCGCCTTCCGCTTGCGCCAGCCGGTCGGCGATGATGAACAGCGCCGCCATGTTGTGGCCAAGGCCGCAATGGCTGCCCCGCACCCTGATGTTCTGGCGCAAGGGACCATCCGCCTCGAGGCAGCCGCGCCAGGCGACGATGCCATCGGACTTCGAGAAGATGGCGGTCGAGGGCACGCCTTCGACCGGCTGGCGCAGGCGCTCGACATAGGCCTGCGCGACATCGTCGACCGACTGGCCGCTGAGGCGCTCGAAGATCTGCCAGGCGTTGGTCGATTTGGGGCCAACGGAAATGGGACTGCCCAGGGTGATCACCTGGCGCACCAGTTGCGGCGCCTCGCGGGCGATCTCCCGGGCGTAGACGCCGCCCAGGCTCCAGCCGATGATCGAGACCTTGCGGCCATGCTCGCGCACGATATCGACGAGGCGCTCGCGCAGGCCTTCCTCGACCGCCGCGTTGGGGCCGAGGTTGCGGCCGAGGTCCCAGGCATGGACGGCATAGCCCCGATGCTTGAGGAAACGGCGCAGCAACACGGTCGACAGGTCGCTGGCGAGAAAACCCGGCAGCACCAGCACCGGATGACCGTCGCCCCGCGGCGCGAGGCGCAGCAGGGGGCTCGCCTGGATGGACTGCAGCAATTCCGCGACGGCCCGCACCTCGGCGATGGCGAGCAGCGTGGACGGCGGGGCGGGGTCTTTATCGATCGCGCGCATCACTTCACAGGGCCTCGATGCCGACGGCCGACGGGCCGTCACGGCTTTCCGCCAGCATTTGACCACTCACCGGTAAAGGCATGGTCTATTTGGCCGGGGCGGCGAGCAGTTTTTCGATGGCCGGCGCCAGCGCGGACGGACTGGTGACCGACGCGGCCGCCTCGACCAGACGGCCCTGACCGTCGAACAGATATTTGTGAAAATTCCAGCGCGGCCGGGCCATCGGCCGCTCGTCGGCGATCCACTTGAAGAAGGGATGCGCCTCGTCGCCGGTCACCGGCACCTTGGCGGCGAGGGGGAAGGTCACGCCGTAATTGATCTCGCAGAATTCGGCGATCTCGTCGGCGGCGCCGGGTTCCTGATTGGCGAAATCGTTGGACGGAACGCCGATGATGTTGAGGCCCTGATCGTGATATTTCTCGTAGAGCGCTTCCAGCCCCTTGTACTGCGGGGTGAAGCCGCATTTCGAGGCGGTATTGACCACCAGCAGCGGCTTGCCGGCGAATTGCGACAAAGGCAGGGCGCCGCCGCGCAATCCTTCGAAACTGAACTGATGGGCCGAACCCGCGGGCGCCTTGCCGGTCGCCTTGTCGACGACGGCGGCCGCGATCCCGGTCAGCGGATTGTCGGACAGGATTTTCCCGAGTTTCCCCAGCATCACGCTCTCCTTTGGCCTTGTCTTCGCCTTTCGTCCATCAATGCACCAGGACGGACAGATGCGATAGTCGCCTTGTTGGCATTGGGCGTATTATAAACGTGATCGACGCCGCGACAGGCAGGACATGGCAGACCGTATCACCAGCGCATTCAGCTTTTTCCGCCGCTCGTTCCTGCTGGCGGCCGAAGCCAGGGCCGGCCTCGAACTGGCGGGCCTCGCCGCCAGTTGGGGATTCCTGTCGGCGACGGCACGGGGCGATGGCCATCCCGTCCTCGTCATTCCCGAATTCCTGACCGGCGACATCGCCACCTGGCCGCTGCGCCAGTTCCTGACCGACCGGGGCTACGCCGTCTATGGCTGGGATCAGGGCTTCAACCTGGGACCCCGACCCGACGTGATGTCCATCCTGCAGGCCAGGGTCGCCCATCTGGCCGATCTTCACGGCACCAGGGTGAGCCTCGTCGGCGTTTCGGTCGGCGGCATCTATGCCCGCGAGGCGGCCAAGAGCCGGCCGGGCGCGGTCCGCGCCGTCATCACCCTGGGCACGCCCACGCGCCAGGCTTCGGAAGACGTGCTGAGCGACGATGCCCCGATGAGCCTGATCGAGGCCCTGCGCCTCGCCGTCGGCTCCATGCGCGAGCGGATCTCCAAGGCGCCCCCGGTGCCGACGACGGCGATCTACAGCCCAAGCGATGGCCTCGTGGCCTGGCAGGCCTGTCTCGAGGCGGAAGGCCCGATGCATGAAAGCGTGGAAGTCTTCTCCAGCCACCTCGGCCTCGCCCACAACCCGCTGAGCCTGCGCATCATCGCCGACCGGCTGGCCCAGCCCGAGGGTCTGTGGCGGCCCTACCACCAGGCCCGGATCAGCGCCCGCTGAACGCTCTCATGGGGTCTGGACCGCCGGTGCGCCGGGCGGACCGCGGGCGGCGATATAGGCGTTCACCCGGGCGATGGCGTCGAGCCGCATGTCCTGCCAGAACAGGGCGTAGTCATAGACATGATAATCCTGACCCGGCAGCAGGATGGCGCGGAAGACGAAGGGCTCCGGCTCGGAAATGCGCAGGATGCCGTCCACGCACTGGGCATCGACGAGGCCACGGGTGAGCGGTTCGGGCCCGCCGGAAATCATCGAATGGACCGTGCCACCGCGATTCGCCTCGCGCGGGATCAGCACGTCGTCCATGCGAAAGCTGATCGGATTGACGCAGAGGATGGGCCGCCCCGCGACAGGCGAAAATCCGCTGATCGACGCCGGATTCCAGATCTCGGCCCGGCGGCGGTAGAAATCGGGATCGCCCGCGCGCACGAAACTGGTCCAGGTCAGCACGCAACCCGTCATGCCTGACGAGGCGCAGGGGCGCAAGGGCGCCAGCGGGCCGTCGAACTGGTCGAGGGGCAGCGGATAGCCAACGGCATAGGCCGCGACAAGCCGCGCGCGAAGCGCGGGATCGGGCGCGATCACCGTCGCCAGCAGGCGCTGGAGCAGCAAGGAGCCCTGGCTGTGCCCGGCGAGGATGAAGGGCCGGTCACCGCCGTAAGCGGCCAGATATTGCCGGAAGGCCGCCTCGACATCGCCATAGGCGACCTTGAGCGCGGCCCGCCCCTCCACCCGGCTCTCGTCGGCGAAGGCGGCCAGGGTCGCCTGGCGGTAATGGGGGGCGAAGACCCGACAGCAACCGTTGAAGACGGAAGCCTGGGTGAGCTGGCCGGCGAGTTCGGCCGCGGCCGGATCGCTCCAGGCGGCATTCCAGCCCGCCGGATCGACATAGGTCGTCGGATGAATATAGAAGACATCGGCCGGGGCCCGGCCCTGATTGTCGCCGGGAATGGCCCCGGCGGGGACTTCATCGGCGGCATCCTGATGGTCGGGCAGGGCCAGCCAGGCCTCCGCCCGCCGGTAGTCGGGTGCTGGCGGCACCCGGGCCGCGTCAAAGCCGCCGGACGGCGTCACCATGAAGGCGAGCAGGTCGAAGCGGTATCGATAGGCGGCGAAGCCAAGCAGGATCAGAACGGCGAAAACAATCAGGATGACGCGGCGCATGGCCCCTCGCCCGTGTATCCGGGTACCGGAAAGCCCCGGCTCGGCAGAAAAAGGAGGGCGCCTCGCGGCGCCCTCCCCGCATCATGTCACTTGCCGCTGGCGGTCAGCTTCAGGGCGGCGGCGGCCGCCTCCGGGTTGTCGAACTTGCTGCCGATCTCGTCGAACGACAGCGGGGTCGAGGGCGCGACGCTGATCGTCAGGCTCTTCTGCCCGGTGAGGAAATCCTCGAGACCCTTGAGGAAAGCCTTGGTCACCGGCCCCGGCGCGGCATCCATCTGCATCTTCAGCATCGCCTTGGCCTGTTCCAGCAGGGCGTCGGGTGTCGCCCCCTGTTCCTTGGCGATCAGCTTCAGCACGCGGGAGAACAGGGAATCATCCGTGTAGCCGAGGGAGGCCGCGATCAGCTTCGCCTCGAAGAGCGCCGCTGGCGGCTCCATCGACTGCGACGCCGCCTGAATGGCCTTCAGATCGAAATTGCCGAGATTGACCTTCAGCGTCAGCGCGCCGCCATCCGCCAGCTTCAGCGTCACGTCCTTGATGTCGAGCGCCATCGCCTTGGGATCGAAGCTGTAGTCGGTCGTCATCTCGAGCTTGATGACCGGATAGCCAAGATCCGTGAACGGCCCCCGATATTCCTCGGGGATGATGGAGATCGGCATGGCGAAGCCGGTCAGCTTGCCCGTGCCCTTGGTGGCGATACCATCGACATAATCGCTCGAACTGGCGACGACCGAGGCGAGGGTGACCTTCTCGCCGTCCTTCGGCCCGAAGGCGAGATCCGACAGGTCGTAGCCATCGATCCGCAGCTTGGCGAAATCGGGTTCGCTCGCGCTGCCGTCGGCGATGCCCCGCAGGGCCGCGCCGAAATCGACGCCCTTGAGGGCGAGATGGGCGAGCTTGAAGCTGTAACCGATGTCGGAGACATGGCCCTCGACGCCATCGATCGCCAGCTTCGAGAAGCTGAGCGCCTTGAACTGGTCGAGGGTGATGCTGGCCAGCCGGATCTCGTCGTCGGGGGCGCTGAAGCCCGCGACGTGGAAATCCTTCAGGCTCGCCGAATCGGCGCTGATCGCCAGCAGGGTCTTCATTTCCATGGCATCGCTATTGACCATGCCGCCAGCCGAGGCCGACGAGAAGATCGCGGCCAGATCGCCGACGCCGACCCCCTTCAGGGACAGGCTGGCGAGGCCGAAGGTGCCGCTGCCCGACTCGGGCTTGCCCGCGAGACCGGTCAGGTCGAAGGCGCCGAGGCGCTGGCCGTCGAAGGCGGAGAAGACGACCGAGGCGATCGTCACCACCGGGGTCGGCGCCTGGCCCGCGGCCGGCGGCGGCCCGCCGGCGACCGACTTGAAGCTGATCGAGGAGAAGCCGAAAGCCTGCAGCAGGTCGGCGATTTCCGCGGGGCCGGCCGCGCCGAGGTCGGCGAGGGTGGCGGGTGGCGCCTTGGCGAACGGACGGGCCGAGAGGTCGGCGATCTCGAAATTCTCGAAGCTGACACCGCCACCCGCTTCGGGGCCGATGTTCACCTTGGCCGCCGTGATGCGGGATGCGATCGGCAGCCGCTCGGTCGAGGGGGCCTGACCGGCGGGATAGGAAGCGGCGTTGAAGACTTTCTTCGCGTTGGCGGCAAAGCCGCCGTCGACGAGAACGCCGGTCATCTTGACCGCGCCTTCCTCGATCGCGCCGGCGCCAAGAACGCCAAAGCGGAGTTCGGCGAAGCTGAGCTTGGTGCCCGAGCATTCAAGGCCCGAATAGGTCGCCTTCAGCTCCGGCGGCAGGGCCGCCAGGGTGGCGTCGACATCGGTCTTGATATTGGCGCAGTCGAGCGGCGGCGCGCCCGACACATCGGCGACGCCCGGGCCACTTTCCTTGCCGATGAAATACCAGCCGGCGGCGGCCCCGACGCCCACCACGACGGCGGTCACGGCGCCAACGACAATCTTGTTCATGGTCTCCCCTCTCGGTGGATCAGCTTTGTCCTTGCGCGGACATCCCCCAGGCCCGACCCGGAAACCGGGCCATTTCCAGGGCGCAAACTAGCCCAACAGTTTCGCCGAGGCGAGACAATGCTGAACGTCACACGTTGACGACGCATTATCCGCGCCGCGGCCTTTCGCCGGGATTGGCCGCCGCCACGGGATCGCTTAGGCTGGCCAGCTTCAGGGGGAACTCATACAGGCGGCGTTTTTATGGCAAAGCGGTTAGGTTCGGCTGTTTCGGCGGCGATCATGGTGCTGGCGCTCGCGGTTCAGGGGGCCATGGCCGGGGAAAAGGGCTCCATCCGGCCGGGCGGCGCGCGCCCTGCCCCCGAAGCCACGACACCGTCCGGCCCGGCCGGCTCGGTCGAAGGCGATTCGAGCAATGGTCTTTCGGAAATCGCCGCGGCCAATGACCCTCGCATCCTCCAACTGGCGCTGATCTGGGCCGGCTATTCGACCGATATCGCCACCGGCACGCTGGACGACGCCTCGCGAAACGCGATCAAGGCCTTCCAGCGCGACACCGGTGTCCGCACCACCGGAACGCTGACCGCCGACCAGACCCTGGAATTGCTGCGCATCGGCGCCGAAGCCCGGGCCAAGGTCGGCTGGACCTCCTACATCAGTCAGGATCTCGGCTTTCGCATCGGCTATCCGGCGGTTCAACTGACGAAGACCCGGCCAGGCGACGGGGGCGCCCGCACCTTCACCAGCGCCGATGGATCGCGCCTGCTCGACGTCGAAGTGATCGCATCCATGTCGGCGTCCGAATACCTCACCTTCTTCAACACCATCCGCAACCTGAAGGATGGCGGGAAGCGGGTGACCAGGGCGGTGAACATGGGGGCCTATTTCGTCTTCGAGGGGATGGAGGGCGACCAGCGTTTCACCGGTCGGGTCGACCGGCGCGAAAATGGCGCGGTCGGCTTCACCTATTACTATCCGCCGGCGGACGCGCCGGCGAACGAGGGCCTGGTCGCCGCCATCGTTTCCGAATTCGTCGTGCCCGACAGGCTGGCCCCGCCGGAAGCAACGCCGCCGGACACGGTGGTCGGCTTCTATGCCAAGGACGAGGCGCGCGAGGGTTCGGCCGCTTCCGTCCCCGATGTCGCCGGGGACGAGCCGGCCCAGCCCGCCCGCCCGAGCCGGCCCGACCAGCCGGGCAAGCCCGGCCGGCCGCCGTCCGCCGCCGAAGCCAGCGATCAGGTGCCCCTGCCCACCCTGCCGATGCCGGTCGCGACCCAGGCGCTCGATCCATCCGGCGTCTTCCAGAAGGTGAAGGACGCGGTCTGGGTCGTCGTCGCCGCGCCCCTGCGCAATGGCCAGCCCTTTCTCGAGGATGGCTTCAGCCAGGGCTCGGCCGTCGCGGTGACGGCGCAGCACCTGTTCACCAATTGCCATGTCCTCGAGGGCCAGCAGTTCTTCGGCATATTCAGGAACGAGGACATGTCGGACCTGCGCCCGGTCTCGATCAAGCTGCGCGACGAGGAAGGCGACCGCTGCATCATCCGGGTCGACAAGCCGGACCTGCCCAGTTTCGTCACCATCCGCAGCCATGCCGATGTGGTGATCGGCGAGCGCGCCTATACGATCGGCGCGCCCTCCGGCCTCGACCTCACGCTGGGCGAGGGGCTCGTTTCGTCGAAGCGCCGCAACGAGGGCCAGCAATATGTCCAGACCAGCGCGCCGATCTCGCCGGGCTCGTCCGGCGGCGGGTTGTTCGATTCGCGCGGCAACCTGCTGGGCATCACCACCTTCATGCTGAAGGATACCCAGAACCTGAACTTCGCCATCGCCGCCGAGGAATTCCTGCGCCCGGGGCCGAGCGCAGGCAGTCACTGAGGGCGGGGAGCGCCCCTCACGCCTTCTTTAGCCGCTCGGGGAAATAGGCCTTCAGCTTGTCGACCTTCGGCCGCGAGACATGGGCGATATAGGGCTGGTACGGGTTCCGCGCCGCGTAATCGTGGTGATATTCCTCCGCCTCGCAGAAGGCGGTCAGGGGCTCCAGCGTGGTGACGATCGGCGCGGTGAAGGCGCCTGCCGCCGCGAGCTGGGCGATATAGGCTTCCGCCACGGCCTTCTCCTCGGCATTGGCATGGAAGACGGCGGAGCGGTACTGCCGGCCGATGTCGTTGCCCTGGCGGTTCAGCTGGGTCGGGTCATGGGCGACCGAGAAGAACAGTTTCAGCAGCTGGCCATAGCTGGTACGCGCCGGATCGAAGCGGATCAGGATCGCCTCGGCATGATCGGTCCGGCCGGTGCACACCGTCTTGTAATCGGCGGTTTCCGCCGTGCCGCCGGCATAGCCGGGCACGACGTCGATCACGCCGTCGACCGCGCGGTAAACCGCCTCCGTGCACCAGAAGCAGCCCCCGGCGATGACCGCCACCTGTTCGCCGGCCACGGGCGACAGATCGCGGGCGGGATCGGGAAACTGGGCGGGGGTGAGGCCGCGCCCCGTCGGAATCGGGCAGGAGGTCATGGTTTCGTCTCCGTCTCGGATGCGGCATCGCCTGCCGCAAGGACAGGTTCGCCGGACCGCACGCCAAGTTACGGTCATGCCAGCCTTGCGTAAAGCTGAAGCCGCTTTCTCGCTCGTCGCCCCGGCGCAGGCCGGGGCCTTTCGACGAGGGGGCGCCCTTGCCGGCCCAAGATGCCGGCCTTCGCCGGCATGACGATATCGGGCCCGGCTAGGCCCTGATGCCGCAGCCCTTCAGGACGATGGCGGTCACCGTCGCGATCGCTTCCTCGAAATCCGCCTCGCGCAGGCGCTTGTGGCCGAGAACGGCGGCGATCTGGCTGGCGAAATCGGCGTAAGTCTGGGTCGCCGCCCAGATCATGAAGAAGAAGTGATGGGGCGAGACTTCGTCCATCCGCCCCTGCGCCGCCCAATGGGCCAGCACCTTGGCCTTGTCCTCCACCCAGTCGCGGAGGTCCGCTTCGAGGAAGGGCCGCAGGATGGGCGCGCCCCTGATGATCTCGGTCGCGAAGATGCGGGAAGCCAGCGGGCGCTTGCGGGAATAGAGCAGCTTCTGCCGGATATAGGCACTGATCGCCGTGGCCGGATCATCCTCGGCGGTGATCTCGCCGAAGGCCTTCAGCCACAGATCGACGATGCCGGCCACCACCTCGCGGTAGATCGCTTCCTTGGTGCCGAAGTAATAATGGACGTTGGACTTGGCGAGTCCGGCGATCTCGGCGATTTCCGCCGTGGTCGCGCCGTCATAGCCGCGTTCGGCGAAGACCTTTTCCGCCGCCGCGATGATGCGCGCCTTGTTGCGCTGGCGGATGCGTCCGCCCTGGGGCGCCGCCTCGGCGCCGCCGTCATCCTCGATATCGAAGCTGTGCACCATGCGCGCCTCGCCTCCCTCTCCTCTAACCGTTAACGGATGCGGGCGGCGAAGGGAAGCGGCGCCGTGACCAAAACCTAACCAGTTGGACAATTTTTCTTGATCGCCCCCGGTGCGGGTGTGAAAGTTTTGGGCGCTCGCGGGCTGGGCCGCGGGCAATGCCGAACATCAGGGCAACATGGGGGATCAGATGCTGTCAGCCTGTCGTCTTTCCGTCGGCCGGGGCGCCACCAGGCGCGGCCTCCTCGGGCTTTTCGCCGCCGCCGCGCTGCTGGCCGGCACCTTCACCGCGCCGGCGCCCGCCGCCGCCGAGGAGAAGCTGAAAGTCGCCGCCGTGTTCGAGACCCCGATCGAGGAACCCTGGGTGAACCAGATCCACGTCGCCCTCGAAAAGGCCAAGACCGAGCACGGCATCGACTATGCCTATTCGGAAAGCGTGAAATCCGCCGATTTCGAGCGGGTGATGCGCGAATATGCCGAAAAGGGTTACAAGCTGATCACCGGCGACGCCTTCGGCGCCGAGCGCATCGCCCGCAAGGTCGCCAAGGATTACCCGGATGTCGCCTTTGTCTTCGGCTCCGGCATCGGCCCGGCGGAGCCCAATTTCGGCGTCTTCGACAACTGGATTCACGAGCCCGCCTATCTGTCGGGCCTGATCGCCGGCAAGATGACCAAGACCAAGGTGGTCGGTGCCGTCGCCGCCATGCCGATCCCCGAGGTGAACCGCCTCGTCAATGCCTTCTGCGCCGGGGCGAAGGAAGCCAACCCCGAGGTGAAGTGCAAATTCTCCTTCATCGGTTCGTTCTTCGATCCGCCCAAGGCCAAGGAAGCCGCCCTCGCCCAGATCGAATCCGGCGTCGACGTCATCTTCGCCGAACGCTTCGGCGTCGTCGAGGCCGCGGTCGAGAAGAAGGTCCTGGCCATTTCCAACATGTCCGACCAGTCGTCGCTCGGCCCCGACACGGTGATCACCGGCCCGGTCTGGGACATGAGCCCGACCGTCAACCAGATGATCAAGCTGGTGAAGGCCGGCGTCTTCACCGCGCAGGACTTCGGCGGCTTTTCCACCATGAGCAAGGGCGGCTCCTATCTCGCGCCCTATCACAAGTTCGACACCCTCCTGCCCGCCGAGGTGAAAGAGCTCGTCGCCAGGAAGACCGCGGAAATCATGGACGGCACCTATCGCGTCGACGTCGACGAATCCATTCCGAAGTCGGAGTAATCCTTAATGGCGCAAGCCCTGCTGGAGATGCGGGGCATCACCAAGCGCTTCGACGCGGTCGTCGCCAACGACCGCGTCGATCTCTCCCTGCTGCCCGGCGACATCCTCGGCCTGCTCGGCGAGAATGGCGCGGGCAAGACCACGCTGATGAATGTCCTCTTTGGCACCTATGCGCCGGACGAAGGCACGATCGCCATCGACGGCAAGCCCGTCGCCATTCATTCGGCGGCAGATGCCCTTGCCCTCGGCATCGGCATGGTGCACCAGCATTTCCATCTGGTGCCATCGATGACGGTGCTGGAAAACCTGATGATCGGCCGGCCCGGCAAGGGCCTCCGCCTCGACGAGGCCGGCGCCCGGGCGCGTCTCGCCGACGTGAAGGCGCGCTTCGGCCTCGGACTCGATCCGGACGCCCTGGTCTCCGGCCTTGCCATCGGCGAGCAGCAGCGGCTCGAGATCATCAAGGTCCTGTTCCGGGGCGCCCGCATCGTCATCCTCGACGAGCCGACCGCCGTCCTCACCCCGCAGGAGGCTGAGGGCCTGTTCGCCGCCCTGCGCGCCATGGCGGCGGAAGGCTTCGGTGTCGTCTTCATCTCGCACAAGCTGCACGAGGTGCGCAGCCTGACCCATAAGGTCACGGTGCTGCGCCAGGGCCGCATCGCCGCCAGCCTCGACATGTCGGACGCGATCACCGACCGCCAGCTGGCGGAATTGATGTGCGGCCATGGACTGACCCCGCCGGAAAAGCCGGCGAGCGAGACCGGCGAGGTTCTTCTGTCGCTTCAAGGCGTCTCCACCGCCAGCGGGCGCCGGGTGCGGCTGCGGGATGTCAGTATCGAGCTTCGCGGCGGCGAGATCCTCGGCATCGCCGGTGTCTCGGGCAATGGCCAGCGGGAACTGGCCGATGTCATCGCCGGCATGTTGCCCGTCGCCTCGGGCACGCTGAGTGTCGGCGGCCTGCCGGTGCGCGAGACCTCGCCCCGCGTCATGCAGGCGCTGCGCATCGGCCGTGTGCCGGAAGACCGCATGACCACCGGCCTGATCACCAGCCTGCCGCTGTCGGATTCCATGGTCCTGCCCCTCGTCGGCCGAAAGCCCTACAGTCGCTTCGGCTTCATCGACCATGGCGCGATCCGCCGTTTCGTGACCGAACAGATCGCCGCCTTCGGCATCCGCACCGCCGGCCCCGACGCCCGCACCGGCACCCTGTCGGGCGGCAATCTGCAGAAGGCGCTGCTGGCCCGCGAGCTGTCTCAGGACCCGCTCGTGCTGCTCGCCGCCCAGCCGATCCGTGGCCTCGACGTCGGCGCCGCCCGTTTCGTGCACGAGCAATTCCTGTCCTTGCGCGCCGCCGGCCGCGCCGTCATCGTCATTTCCGAGGACCTCGAGGAATTGTTCCAGATATCCGACCGCATCGCCGTCCTCTACGAGGGGGGCATCATGGGCGTCCTGCCCATCGCCGAAGCCTCCGTCGCCCGCATCGGCCTGATGATGAGCGGGCAGGTGGCGGCGTGATGTCGGGTATCGCATGGGGGATCGAGCCCTCCCCACCTCACCCCCCGCCCTCTCCCCCCGCAAGCGGGCGGAGAGGGGGCCTCTTCTCCCTCTCCGCCCTTCAGGGGGGAGAG
>JAOZVS010000132.1:5110-42614 GCA_025869435.1 Zavarzinia sp. | reverse complement strand
ATCCATGATCGCCGCTATCTGACCGAGGATGCGCGCCAGGCGGTGCGCGAATTGGCGGGGCGGGGCATCGCCACCTATGCCATCGGTCTCGAATCCGGGGCCGAACAGGCCTTCGATCGCATCTTCGGGCGCCATGGTCATGTCTCCGTCCGCAATCTGCGCGCGCTGCCCGATCGCATGATGCAGATCTATGCCCGGCTGCGGCGCTGAGGGGGCGGAAATGAAGCGCGAAAAAGCAACAAATCCCAAATTTCTGTTGACTCAGGCTGTTGTGATTCCAAACTGGTGCCCAGGGATGGGTTGCAGCACGACTGCAACGGAAACACCGGGAAATGCGGGCGAGGCGCGCGGAAGTGGCGCTCTCGCGCGCGGGACGGTGGCATCGGAACGGCGGCGTGCCGGGCGGATGCATAAAAACAACAAATACAACATTATGGCGTTTGGTCTCTCCGCGGCTTTCACGATCCGGCGAGGGCCGGGCGGATTGATCGGGGGCATTGTTTCGCATGTTGGGGCAGCACAGGCTGGACGAGATCATGGCTAGGCTCGAACGGAATGGTCAGGTCCGGGTGGCGGAACTTGCGGCAACGCTGCAGGTTACCGATGAGACCATCCGCCGCGATCTGAAAGCGCTGGAGGGCGAAGGCCGGCTGCGCCGCATCCATGGCGGCGCCGTGGTGCCGCGCCGGAACGAGGAACAGCCCATCGATGTCCGCGGCCGGGTGAACCCCCGCGAGAAACAGCGCATCGCCGCGCTGGCGGTGGCGCTGCTGCGCGAGGGCATGTCGATCTTCATCGATACCGGCACGACCGCCAATGCCCTGGCCCAGCGGGTGGCGGAGCAGCGCGGCCTCAATGTCATCACCAATTCGCTCGATGTCGCGCTGACCGTGGCGCGCCGGGGCAACAACCGGGTGATGATCGCGCCCGGCACCGTGCGGGCCAAGGACAACGCGGTGATCGGCGCCGATGCGATCGGCTGGGCCGGCGCCTTCTGTTACGACATCGCCTTCATGGGCATCGGCGCGGTGAATCTCGACCAGGGCTTCATGGATTACGAGGAGGAGGAGGCGCAGCTTCGCCGCGTGCTGGTCGGCCGGGCCGAACGCTCCGTGATCCTCGCCGATGAAAGCAAATTCGGCCGCCGCGCCTTCGTGCGCACGCTGGATTTCGCCGCCGTGACGACCCTGATCACCAACGAACCCTTGTCCGCCGATTACGCGGCGGCGTTCAGGGAGGCGCGGACAGATGTCGTCTGCTGAGGCGCCCCTGCCGATGTTCCGTCCCCGGCCCGAGGACAAGGCCGAGCTGCACCGCCTGTTCGACGAGATCAACCGTCCGGGCGCCACGGCGCGCGGCGGCCTGCACCGGCTGTCGGCCAGCGCGGAGGACGGCGCGGCGCGGCAGGTCCTGTGCGACTGGCTGGCGGCGCGGGGCGTGGATGTTCGGGTGGACCCGGTGGGCAATGTCTTCGGCGTGATCGAATGGCGGAAAGGGGCACCGGTGGTGCTCTGCGGCTCCCATCTCGACAGCCAGCCCACGGGCGGACGCTATGACGGCGCTTACGGCGTGGTTTGCGCCGCGCTGGCGCAGCAGGCCGTGGCACAGGCGGTGGCAGGGGCAGGGATCACGCCGGCCTTCAATCTGGCCATGGTGAATTGGACCAACGAGGAAGGCGCCCGCTTCGTGCCGAGCCTGCTCGGCAGCAGCGTCTTCATCGGTGCCCTGGACGCCGAGGATGCCCTCGCTGTTCGCGATGAAGCCGGTATCAGTCTGGGCGAGGCCCTGAGCCGGATCGGCTTCAAAGGAACCCGGGGCCTCGATCTCGACGTGGCCGGCTATGCCGAGGTTCATGTCGAACAGGGGCGCGGCCTGGAATCCTCGGGCACGCGGATTGGCGTGGTGCGCGGCACCTGGGCCGCCCTGAAATTGCGGGTCAGGCTGAAGGGCGATCAGGCCCACACCGGCCCCACCCCGATGAAGGACCGGCGCGACGCCCTGCTGGCGGCTGCCCATGTGATCGCCGAAGTTCGGGCGATCGCCGATGGCGAGCCTGCCGGTGTCATGCACAGTTCGGTTGGCCGGCTTCATGTCTATCCCAATTCGGCCAATGTCGTGCCGTCCGACGTGACCGCCTATGTCGAATTCAGATCGCGCCAGCCCGAGGTTCTCGACAGGGCGGAGCGGCGTTTCGCGGCGAGCCTGAACCGCTTCGCCGCGATGACGGGCACGAGTTTCGAGATCGAGGATCGCAGCCTGCGGGCACCAGCCGGGCTGGATCCCGCCCTTGGCGATCTCGCGCATGAGGTCGCGGCGGGGGTCGGGCTTGCTTCGGCCGATGTCGACACGGTTTCCGGCCATGACGCCATTTCCCTGTCGCAGGTAACGCCGACGGTGCTCCTCTTCGTGCCGAGCGCGGGCGGCATCGCCCATAACGAGGGGGAATATACCTCGCCCGAGGACCTGGAGGCGGGTCTTGAGGTGATGGCCGGCGTGATCGGGCGCATGTGCCTGGCCGGCGCGGTGCTGGAAGACGAGGGAGCGGCGGCATGACGGCGCTCGGCGGCTCGATGATCGCGGATCTGGCGGCGCGCCTTGGCGTGCCGGACACGCGGCCCGTCGCCTCGCCCCTCCGGCTCGCGACCGACTGGGATGGCCAGCGTCTCGAAACCGCTTCGGGACCCTGCTTCGTGAAGAAGCTGCGTGCCGGGCAGGGGGCCGTGATCGATGTCGCGGCCGTTGCCGAGGCTTCGGCCCTGGCCGGCGCCATCGGTATCGCGCCCCGTCTTCTGGCGGCGGACGCCGATCGGGGGCTGCTGGTGTTCGAGGCGCTGGATGAAGCGGACTGGCATTGGTCCTGTATCGACGATCTGATCGACGAGCGCCTGTCGCCTCTGCTTGGCGCCATGAAGGCATTTCACGCGGCGGGGACGCTTTCTGTCCGGCGCGATATTTTCGCCGATATCGCCGCCCTGCGCGCTCTCGCGGCCGGGGCTGGGGCCAATCTTCCCCATGATGCCGTCTGGCTTGGCCAATGTGTCGACTTGATCGGTATTGCGATGGCCGCCGCCGGCAGCGATGCGGTGCCGGTCCGCGCTGATGGCGCCGCTTCGAATGTGCTGCGGGGCAGGGACGGCGGGGTGTTGCTGGTCGATTTCGATCGGGCCGGCATGGGCGATCCCTGGCTCGATGTCGCCGTCGTCCTCAATGAACTCTTCCAGTTCGAGGAAGAATGGCAGGCCGCGCTCGAGCTGTGGGCGGGCCGCTGTCACCACGCCGAATATGCCCGCGTCCGGCTCTATGCCATGGCCGATGACATGTATTGGGGCTTGTGGGGCCTGTGGAATGCCGCGCTTCACCGCGGTCAGGGCATCGAGTTCTTCAAATATGGCCAGTGGCGCCTGCTGCGCCTGCGTCAGTCCCTGTCGGATGCCCGCTTCGAAACCTGGCTGAGGAGGGTCTGACCATGAGTACCTCCTTCACGGCATATGGTCAGGGGGCGGCACAGGCCGCGCGGGCGCTGGAGCGGGAAATCGCCAAGGTCGCGGCGTGGCAGGGAAGGACGCTGTCCTACCGTGTGGTATCGGGCGGCATTTCCAACGCCAACTGGCGGGTCCGGGTCGAAGGCGATGCCCAGGATTACTTCGTCAAGATCCCGGGGCCCGGCACCGAGATCTTCGTCGATCGCCGGGCCGCGCATGACGCCAGCCTGGCCGCCGCGGCCTCGGGCTATGGTCCGCCGGTGGTCGGCTTCATCGAGGACAGCGGGGTTGAAATCCTCGGCTATGTCGACGGCTGGCGGTCGTCGTCCAACGATGATTTCCTGCAACCCCACATGCGGCGCAACGCGACGACAGCCCTGCGGGCCTTCAACGATCAGCCGCGCCTCGGCCTGACCAAGACCGTCTTCGACATGATCGACGAGCATGAGGCGCAGTCGGCGGAGCTGGGCGCCCGGCGTCCCCTCGATCACGCCTGGCTTCGCCTGCAGTGCGACCGGGCGAAGGCGGCGATCACAGCCGCCGGGATCGATCTGGTGCCCTGCATGAACGACACGATCGCCGCCAACTTCATGGTCGACGGCACGGGCGAAGTCATGCTGATCGATTTCGAATATGCCTCGAACAACGATCGCGCCTACGAGATCGCCATGTGGTTCGGCGAGATGTTCTTCGACCCGGATACCGAGGCGGAGATCATCGAGGATTATTTCGGTCAGGTAACGCCGGAGATTTCGGCTCGCATCCATCTGCACAAGGCACTGGCCGACATCAAGTGGGCCACCTGGTCGATGGTGCAGCGACGCATTTCGTCGATCGATTTCGACTACTACAAATACGGCATCTGGAAGTTCATGCGGGCTCGCACGCTGATGAACAGCGACAGTTGGGAATATTCGCTGCGCAAGGTCTAAGCGGGCGGCGCTTCGGCGCCCTGTCTGAACACCGGATGTTTCAGGGCCAATGATGTCCCTGGTCTCGAAGAAAACGAAAAATATAACCGTGGGCGATCTATTTGCCTGCGCGCGGGAATGTCTTTGCAAAATTCCGGTCAGGAAACTAAATTGACTAATAAGAAAATATATTTCTTGACGATACTGAAGACTTCTCACTAAATGTTGTCCGGGCGTCGCTGGCAGGATTGTAACCATCAGGTTTCCTACCGGGGGCTCAGGCAGGCGATGGACATGCAAGGAGGCGGGCTATGAAGATTTCACGTCGTGGGTTTCTGAAGAAGACGGCCGTGGCCGCCGCCGCGATCGCGGCGCCGCATCTCTGGGTGCCGGTCACCCGGGAAGCCTGGGGTGCCACCCTGAAGAAGGGCGAGCCGATCAAGATCGGCATCCTGTTCTCGCTCACCGGTTCGCTGGCCGTGCCGGAAGAGGATTCGACCCTCGCGATGCAATATGCCATCGACGAGATCAACGCGGCCGGCGGCATCAATGGCTCGCCGATCGAACCCGTGATCATCGACGCGAAGTCCGACTTCAACGTCTATTCCGAAAAGATGAAGGAGCTGATCCTTCGTCACAAGGTGATCGCGACCTTCGGCTGCTACACCTCGGCCAGCCGCAAGGCGGTGCTGCCGGCGGTGATGCAGCACAAGAGCCTGCTTTATTATCCGACCTGTTACGAAGGCGCGGAATGCACGCAGAACACCATCTGCACCGGCCCCCTGGCCAACCAGCATTCCAAGGACCTGATCCCCTTCATGGTCCAGAACTTCGGCAAGAAGGTCTTCTTCGTCGGCTCGGACTATGTCTGGCCGAAGGAGTCGAACAAGAACGCCAAGGTGTGGCTGGAGCAGGCGGGCGGCGAACTGCTGGGCGAGGAATATATCCCGCTCGGTTCGTCGGAATTCACCCCCGTGCTGAACAAGATCAAGCAGGCCAACCCCGACTTCATCTTCTCGACCGTGGTCGGCGCGTCCGACATCGCCTTCCACAAGCAGTTCAAGCAGGAAGGCTTCAAGGTCGAGAAAATGCCGATCGCCTCGCTCACCACCGGTGAGATCGAGACCAAGGCGATGGGTGTCGAATATGGCGCCGGTCACTTCCTGTCGGCGCCCTATTTCCAGGGCCTGGACAATCCGACCAACGCGAAGTTCGTCGAGAAATTCCTCGGCAGCAAATACGGCAAGAACGGCACCACGCACTACAACATGGAAGAGACCTATACCTCGGCCTATGTCTTCAAGTATGGCCTCGAGAAGGCCATCGCGGACCATGGCATCGAGGACGTCACTTCCGCGAAGCTGCGCGACGCCAGCGCCGGCATCAAGGTGCCGGACGAAGTCTCGCCCGAAGGCCTGACCTGGATCGATCCCGAGAACTTCAACACCTGGCTGGTGCCGAAGATCGGTCAGTGCCAGGCCGACGGCAGCTTCAAGATCGTGAAGCAGGCCGCCGAACATGTGGCGCCGGATCCGTACTCGATCTATCCCGACCTTGGCAAATGCACCGCCAAGGGCCTGATGGCGCCGGACGGCAAGCTGCGCACCAACGTCATCTGAACGACAACGACAAGGCACGGCTCCATGAGGGCCGTGCCGCCCGACCGGGAGGCAGCGGGCAGGGTGATACATGCGAAATGGGTCGCGTGTGTGTCATTGATTTTGCCGGCGGAGGCGCAACGTGGACAGTCTGTTCGGAAATTTCGACTTGAGTGCTTTTGCGAGTGCCCTGCTGCTGGGCATTTCGATCGGTTCGATCTGGTTGATCGCGGCGCTCGGTCTTACCATCATCTATGGCACGGCCGGCGTCATCAACATGGCGCATGGCGAATTCCTGATGCTCGGGGCCTATTCGTCCTACATGCTTCAGGCCTATTTCGGCGTGCCGTTCTTCCTGTGCATTCCGGCGTCCTTCGTCATCGTCGGCCTGGTCGGCCTGATCATGGAACGAGGGTTGATACGCTATCTCTACAATCGGCCGCTCGATACGCTGCTCGCCACCTGGGGCGTGTCGCTGGTGCTGATGCAGGGCGTGCGGCTGATCTTCGGGTCGGACCCGAAATATATCGCCGTGCCGCAGATGTTTCAGGAAAGCGTCGAGATCGGCTTCTTCTCGATCTCGCTCTTCCGCATCGTCGTGCTGCTGATCACCGCCCTGCTGGTCGCCATGATCTGGTATCTGTTCTATCGCACCCGCTTCGGGATGCAGGTGCGTGCCGTCACCCAGAACAAGGAAATGGCGGCCGCCTTCGGCATCAATTCCGGCCGGGTCTACATGATGACCTTCGCGCTGGGCGCCGGCCTCGCCGGTGTCGCCGGCTCGCTCTTCGGGGTGCTGAACATCGTGCTGCCCACCATGGGCACGTCCTATGTCGTCCAGGCCTTCCTGGTGGTCGTCGTCGGTGGCGGTTCGCTGGTCGGCAGTGTCGCGGCCGGCGCCGGCACGGGCGAGCTGCAGTCGATCTTCGCCTATTTCACCTCGGATACTTTCGCCCGCTTCCTGCTCTTCGTCCTCATCGTGATCCTGCTTCGTTACAAGCCCCAGGGCCTGTTCGCGATCACCAAGGCACGACGCTGACCCGTTGACGGACGAGGAGTACGCACCATGTTCAAGAGCAATCCCTACCATAACAAGACCGCCCAATGGGTCGTCTATGTCCTGTTCTTCGGGGCTCTGGCGTTCGTTCCCGTGCTCAGCGACGACGCCTTCATGATGAACCAGTTCGCCACCTATGGCGTCTTTGGCATGCTGGCGCTGTCGATCTCGCTGTGCTGGGGCTTCGGCGGCATCCTCAATCTCGGTCAGGGCATTGCCTTCGGCCTCGGCGCCTATGGCATGGCCATGACCATGCAGATGCAGAGCCAGGATCCCGAAACCAGCCCGATGCCGCCCTTCATGCTGAACAACAGCGTCGAACAGCTGCCCCTGATGTGGGAGCCGTTCTGGCACACGGGCTGGGGCATTTTCATCGCCCTTGCCGTGCCGACCCTGTTCTGCGTGATCTTCGGCACCATCATGTTCCGGGCGCGGGTCTCGGGTCCCTTCTTCGCCATCATGTCGCTGGCGATGCTCTCGGCCTGGTACACGATCATCCTCGACAGTCAGCCCTTCACAAATGGCGTCAACGGCATCAGCCCGCCGGCGCCCCTGAGCATCGGCGGCTTCGAGATCGATCCCTACAGCGGCTTCATCTACTGGATGGTGCTGTTCCTGCTGGCCGCCATGACCCTGATCATCAAGCTGATCACGACGTCGAAATTCGGTCTGATCGTTCAGGCGGTGCGCGCGGATTCCGAGCGGGTGCGTTTCCTCGGTTACAGCGTCTCCTACTACGAGACGGTGATCTATGCCGTGTCCGGCTTCATCGCCGCCATCGCCGGCTGCTGCTGGGTGGTTGCCGTGCAATATGTCTCGCCGGCGCAGCTCGATGTCTCCTTCAGCATCTCCATGGTCATCTGGGCCGGGATCGGCGGGCGCATGTCGCTGCTCGGCTCGATCATCGGCGCCTTCATGATCCAGGGCGGCCAGAGCTATCTGGGTGACGAATTTCTCGCCACCTGGCTGCTCATTCTCGGCGGCTTCTTCATCTTCGTGGTCCGCTTCCTGCCCAAGGGCCTGGCGGGTCTTCTGGAAAGCGGTCTCGGTCTTCTGGTGGCGAAACCCGCGGCCGAGCGCGAATCCGCGCCGGGGCCGGTTGCCGGCGCCAAGGTTCAGGGCTGAGGGAGGGCGAGACGATGGGTATCCTCGAGATCCACAACCTGTCCAAGGATTACAGCGGCACGGTCGTCCTGAACGACTTCAGCCTCGATGTGGTCGAACTCACGCTGTGCTGTCTGCTTGGCCCGAATGGTGCCGGCAAGACGACGACGATGGACATGATCACGGGCCGGCAGAAGCCGTCCTCGGGCAGGATCCTGCTGAACGACAATGACATCACCGGTCTCGACGAGCACGAGATCGCGCGCCGGGGCATCGGCCGGAAGTTCCAGGTGCCGGCGGTGTTCAAGGATCTGACCGTGCGTCAGAACCTCGAAGTCGCCTACAGCCGGCAGACCAGCCCGTTCAAGAACATGTTCCGTTTCCGCGATCCGGGCATGGAGCGGAAGCTGGACGAGGTGGCGACCCAGGTCGGCCTCACCCAGCGCCTCGCCATCGAGGCGGGCACGCTGTCCCACGGCGAGACCCAGTGGCTGGAGATCGGCATGGTCCTGATGCAGGACCCGCAGATCCTGCTGATGGACGAACCGGCGGCCGGCATGACCGAGCAGGAAATCGACAAGACATCCCGCATGTTCAACGAGCTGAAGAAGACCAAGACCCTGGTCGTCGTCGAACACGACATGGCTTTCGTCCGCGAGATCGCGGATGTGGTCACGGTCATGCACATGGGCGCCCATCTCGCGACGGGCTCGATCGACCAGATCGAAGCCAACGCCCGGGTGCGCGAAGTCTATCTCGGCAGTGAGGAGCACTGACCATGCTGCTGGAATTCGAGAATGTCACATCCTACTACGGCAAGACCCCGATCCTCTGGGAGATGAGCTTCGGCGTCGAGAAGGGCGAGTGCCTGTGCGTGCTGGGGCGGAACGGCGTGGGCAAGACCACGCTGGTGCGCACCATCATGGGTCTCACCGATCGCTCGACCGGCAAGATCACCATCAACGGCCAGGACATCGGCAACCGGCCGACCCATGACCGCGCCCGCTACGGCCTTGGTTACGTGCCGCAGGGCCGGCAGATCCTGGGCAATTTCTCGGTGAGGGAGAATATCCTTCTCGGCACTTTCGCCCGGGCCGATGCCGCGACCGAGGTTCCGCCGCTTTGCCTCGAATTGTTTCCCTATCTCGCGGAAAACCTGAACAAGCGGGCGGGTCTTCTGTCGGGCGGGCAGCAGCAGCAGCTGGCGATCGCCCGCGCGCTCGCCGCCAATCCGACGGTGCTGCTCCTCGACGAGCCGACGGAAGGCATCCAGCCCAACATCGTGCAGGAAATCGGCAACACGCTGATGCGGCTGAACCGGGAATTCGGCATCACGCTGATCCTGACCGAACAGCACATCAAGGTCGCCCGCAAGCTGGGCCATGCCTTCGTGATGATGGATCACGGCCGCGTCGTGGCCAAGGGCCCGATCGGCGAAGTCACGGAAGAACTGGTGAACAGGCATTTGACGATCTGAGGGCGCGCCGCGTCCCCAGTACTGGGTCGAAACCGGACCATGAAGCGAGGGAAGACATGATTCCGATACCAAAGAAGGGCACGCCCGAGCGCGAGCGCCTGATCCAGGAACACCTGGAGTGCACGAAATCGATGGAAGGCGTCGCCGGCTTCTCCGTCCTCAAATGCGCGACCCCGGGCGACACCACCGATATCAGCGGCGGCGTCCACGAGGATTATCTGCTGCGCCGGGTGTTGCTGCGGATGCGCGGCGCCTCGGTCAAGGGCAAGCTCGTCGTCATCTGCACCGAGGTCGAGAAGGCCTGGCGCATCGGTCGCCTGTCGGGCATCCGCGGCGTGCCGCCGACCTTCGTCAACGACAAGGTCTATACCAGCGAGCAGGAAATCCAGCACGACATCTTCCTGATGCGGCTCGATGAAATGCCGGAAACCGACGGCATGCCCGAGCATTATCATGAAGGTTACAAGCGCCGGGATGACAACTGGCCCGTGACCTGACCGGCTGAACGCACCGACGATTTGCCGGGTTTGGGTCGGACCCGGCGGACCCTGGTGCCCTCGAAAACTGGGATCAACTCACCAACATCCCCCAGGGATGCGTGGAACGGAGGACTCTACTCATGTGCGCCATGCGGCTCACCGGTTACGCTGACAAGTTCAGCGTTCATCCCGGCGGCAAGATCAAGTTCTACATCAATTGCGACGGCCCCGCGAAATACGATGCTTCGATCGTTCGTCTGATCAATGGCGACACCAACCCGCGCGGCCCCGGCTTCATCGAGGCGGCGGTTCCGTCGGCGATCGAAGGCACCTATGAAGGTGTGAAGCAGGTCGTTTACGGCGGCTCCTACGGCTATGTCGCCGATGCGCCGCAGCTCCGCGTCGAGAGTTTCACCCTGCAGTGCTGGATCTGGCCGACCACGCCGGCGACCGATCCCCGCTACTGGAAACATGGTCCCCAGGGCCTGGTGACCAAATGGTCGGACGGCAAGGGTTACGGCCTCTTCATCAACGAGGAAGGCTGCGCCGAGCTTCGCATCAACGGCGAGACCTTCTCGACCGGCGCCAGGCTGCGCGACCATGCCTGGCATTTCCTGGCCGCCAGCTTCGATGCCGCGACCGGCGAGGTCGTGCTCTATCACGAGCCGCAGGTCGTCTATGCCCTCGATCCGGTGATCCCGCCGGTCACGGCGACATTCGCCGGCAAGATCGAGCATTCGGCCATTCCGCTGGTGATCGCCGGCTATGTCGGCCATCTGGATCCGAGCCCGTTGGCCTATTCGTCACTGCCCAAGGGCGTCGTCGTCGCCGGTCATTACAACGGCAAGATCGACAGCCCGCGGCTGTGCAGCCGCGCCCTGTCGCGTTTCGAGATCGAGATGATGAAGGCGGGCGTGCAGCCCGGCCTGACCGAGCGGCGCAATTCCGGCCCGACCGGCGCCCTGTCGGAAGCCATCGTCGCCGCCTGGGATTTCTCGGACGGGATCAATACGCTGACGGCCAAGGACCTCGGTCCCTACAAGTTCCACGCCGCGCTGGTGAACTGCCCGACCCGGGCCCTGACCGGCTACAACTGGGCCGGCACCGTGTTCGACTGGAAATCCTCGCCCAAGGAATATGGCGCGATCCATTTCCATGACGACGATCTCGACAACGCCCGCTGGGAAGTCAGCTTCGAGTGGGACGTGCCCGAGGACGCCAAGAGCCGTTTCTACGCCGCCAAGGTCACAACGTCCGAGGGCGACGAGGATTACGTGCCGTTCTGGGTCGTGCCGCGTCTTGGTCAGGAACAGTCGAAGATCGCGGTGATGGTTCCGACCATCTCCTACATGGCCTATGCCAACGAGCATGTCGCCTGCAACGCCGGAGGCGCGGAACTCTTCGTCTACCGCGTGCCGATCATGCAGCAGCAGAACATGTTCCTGGCCGAGCACCGCGAATATGCCGGCTCGATCTACGACACCCATACCGACGGCTCGGGCATCTGCCTGTCGTCGCGCCTGCGGCCGATCCTGTCGATCCGGCCGAAGTACGACCACTTCCTGGCTCAGGCGCCGTGGCAGTATCCCGCCGACCTCCACCTCATCTACTGGCTGGAGACCATGGGCTATGACTATGACGTCTTCACCGACGAGGATGTGACCTATGACGGTCTCGCCCGGCTGGAGAATTACAACGTCATCATCACCGGCTCGCATCCCGAACATAATTCCGGTCCGCAGCTCGACGCCCTGCACAATTACACGCAGCGCGGCGGCCGCCTGATGTACATGGGCGCCGACGCCTGGTACTGGGTGCATTCCTTCCATCCGGCCTATGACGAGCTGGGCCGGGGCATCGTCACCGAGATGCGGCGCTGCGAATCCGGCATCCGCACCTGGCGTGCCGACCCCGGTGAATATTACCACCAGGGCACGGGCGAGCTGGGTGGCATGTGGCGTTATCGTGGCCGTTACCTGCACTCGGTCGCCGGCACGGGCATGTCGTCCGAAGGCTTCGACATCTCGACCTATTACTCGCGGACGCCGGAAAGCCTGGACAGCCGCGTGGCCTTCGCCTTCGAAGGCATCGAATATGACGAGAAGCTGGGCAATTTCGGTCTCGTCGGCGGCGGCGCCGCCGGTCTCGAACTCGACATCGTGGACACCATGCTGGGCTCGCCCCCGCATATCCTGACGGTGGCGACCTCGGCCGGGCGTCACACCGAAGCCTATCTCCTCGTCATGGAGGACTTCGGCTTCAACCAGCAGGGTCTCGACGGCACGGTGCATCCGCGCGTTCGCGCCGACATCACCTTCCACGAGACGCCAAACGGTGGTGGTTGCTTCGCCTTCAGCTCGATCGCTTACTGCGGGTCGTTGCCGTGGAACAATTGCGACAACAACATCTCGAAGCTGACGAAGAATGTGCTCGATTACTTCGCCAAGGACGGTCCGCTGCCGGCGGCCCCGGCCGAGGCGATCAGGCATCGTGGCCGGGCGGATTACGAAAGCCCGGTTCTGGCTTCATCGCGGTGACGCGGTGACGGCGGGCATTCGCGGCGGCGACCCAGCGCCGCGGATGCCCGCCACTTCTTCCGATCCGGCTGGCAGGGAAGGCACAGGCATGATGGTGCGGGACGGCTCGAGCGCGCGGCCAAAGGCGGATAGACCGAATATGCTGGATATCGCGGCCTTCAGGACCCTTGGCTTTGCCCGTCAGGAAGACGAGGCGATCTGGACCCGGGACTGGATCTGCATCGGCACCCGTGACGATGTCGCCGAGACCGGCGATGTCCTGCCCTATACGATCGGCGATCACGCCATGCATGTGCAGCGCGGTGCCGATGGCGGCCTGGCTGGCCGGTTCAACAAGGCGCAGCACGGTGGTTGCCGCTTCGTGCCCCTGCAGTGCCAGCAAGGCACCAAGACGCCCTGTTCCTTCACCTCCTGCGGCCATAGCCGGGACCGGAAGGCAATCAGCGCGGGCGAGCTCGGCGATGATACGCCCGAGATGTACCAATATCTCGGCCTGCGGCCCGAACGCCTGCTGCCCGTGCGTGTCGCCGAGGCCGGATCGCTGCTCTTCGCCCATCTCGATCCCCACGGCGAGGAGATCGATCGCATTGCATCGGCACTGGCGGAATTCGCGCCGATGATCGCGCGCGACGGCACGCCGCGCCTGTTCGAGGAATGGCTGGAATTCGGCTGCAACTGGAAACTCGCCGGGCAATATGTCGCCGGGATCGACACGCAAACGCCGTCCGGCAGCGCCGACATGCTGACGGGCGAG
This sequence comes from Zavarzinia sp., assembly GCA_025869435.1. Taxonomy (GTDB): domain Bacteria; phylum Pseudomonadota; class Alphaproteobacteria; order Zavarziniales; family Zavarziniaceae; genus Zavarzinia. The sequence goes on along the minus strand of JAOZVS010000132.1, from coordinate 29,215 downwards.
ACAGTGCTGGGCCGCGCGCGCGGCCGGGCCGCCTGGCTGTTTCCCAATCTCGTCGTGCTCAAGGCCGGGGAGGCCGTCTGTGTCGTCCTGCTGCAACCCACCGCGCTGACAAGGACGCTGTGCCGCGTCCATGTCTTTGGCGATGACGGGCTCGGCTGGCGCAATGTGATCAACAGCCGGGGGATCGAGGCGGCGCGCAGCCAGTCCGCGGTCGACGCCATCGTCGACATGCGCGGACGTGGCCCCGTTCCCGTGGTCTCGGACCCGGCGGCGCGCTGGCTGTGCGACAGGGTCGTGAGACGCTTCGATGCCCATCCGCTCGACGGCGCCGCCAACGAACTCGCCTCTTTCATCTATTGACGGGGATAGCCATGAACACGGCCACAGACATCGCGACCACGCCCACCCTCGTCGAGGCGGTCGCGCTTTATCACCGGGGTGACGCCGCCGGTGCCCGGGTCATGTTTCTCGCGCTTGCCGAGGACGGCGATGCCGAGGCGGCGGCCTGGGTCGGGGCGCTCCACGCCAATGGCGAAGGTGTGGCATCCGATCTTGGCATCGCCTTCACCTGGTATCTGCGGGCGGCGGAAGCCGGCGCGATCGCGGCCATGACCAATGTCGGCGCCATGCTGGTGATGGGGCAGGGCACCGTAGCCGATGCCGTCGCCGGTCTTGCCTGGCTGACCCGGGCCGCCGAGGCGGGCGACGCCATGGCGCAGGCCAATCTGGCCGCGCTCTATTTCAAGGGCGACCGGGTGGCCAAGGACGAGGCCGCCGCTGCCCTCTGGTTCCGCCGCGCCGCGGAACAGGGACATTACCCGTCTCAGGCCCGCCTCGGCTTTCTCTATGCCAATGGTTTCGGGGTCGAGAAGGATCGCTCCCAGGCCTTCGCCTGGCTGTCGCTGGCGGCCCAGCATGGCGTGGGCACCGCGCTCAATGCCCTGGAAGGCGTGGTGTCCCAGATGTCGGCCGAGGAAAAGCAGCGCGGCGCCGGCCTGTTTCAGGCCTGGCGCGGCCGCACCGCCTCGGTCAGTTCGCCCGCCCGCCTCGTGCCGGTTCCGGGCTGAGGGGAGGGCAGGGCCATGACCTTTTCCGTGCAGCAGATCAAATTCGACTGCTTCAGTTACATCAAGGAATTCGGCGCCCGCATGGAGGACTGGACCATCGGCATGGCCGAGGACCCGGAACAGGCGATGTTCGACACCCTGGGCATCGATCGCGACCGCGACATCTGGTTGTGGAAGCCGGCGATGACCCCGGTCGCGGCACGAACCGTGGTCGATTTCATGGTTGGCCGCTATCGCCTCGATCCCGCTCCCGGCTTCGGCCCGGCGCGGGCGGGCAGATGCGTTTTCATGTACCGCAGATCCGCGCACCCGGCGTGACGCCGGGATCCGGGCAAAGAGGAGGGGGCCATGCAGAAGATCGAAGCCATCCTGGGCAACCGGATGGATCCCGCGCTGGCCGAAAGGCTGCACCATGTCGAGCATCATGGCGGGATCGACCTCGTGACCATCGACCCGGTCGATATCGCCCGTCACCGTCTGCGCGTGACCTCGGGCCGGGGGCGGGATCTCGCGATCGCCTTGCCGCGCGATCAGCAGTTGTTCGATGGCGCGGTGCTTTTCCTCGATGGTCATTCGGCGATCGTGTTGCGGGTCGCTGGCCAGCACTGGTTGCGCCTGGTGCCCGAGCGGCCGGAAGACGCGCTCGAACTCGGCTATCACGCCGGCAATCTGCACTGGAAGGTGCGTTTCGAGGGCGGCGCGCTGCTCGTCGCGCTGGAGGCGCCGGCAGCCGATTATATCGCCCGGATGGCAAGCCAGCTCGGCGGCCGAACCTTTGGCGCCAGCGTTCTCGAAAGCCTGCCCAAATGCCCCTGAGCCGTCTCCTGTGGCAGGCGGACAGCGCCTTTCCGGGCGGCAGTTTCGGCTTCTCCAACGGGATGGAAGCCCTGGCCGCCGCCACGGATCTGTCGACGGCGCTGGCGCTGGGCGAGGCGCTCTCGCTGCTCCTTCGCCATCGCTGGGCGCGGTTCGACCGGGTGGCGCTGGCGAGGGCCTATTGGTCGGCCGATGATCTCGATCTCGTCGCCGCCTGCGACCGTCTGGTCGAGGTTTCCAGCCTGGTGGCGCCCTTGCGGGAAGGCTCGGCGCGCAATGGCCGGGCCTTCCTGACCACCCACGACAGGCTGGGCACGGCTGGCGCCGGCGACTATCTGCGCCGGATCCGCGCCGGCACCGCGCCCGGCCACCTTGCCGTGGTGCAGGGTCTGGTCTGGGCCCGCCTTGGCATTTCCCCGGAAGAAGCGGTGGCGCTATCGCATTACACCACCGCGACGGCGCTGACCCAGGCCGCGGTGCGTCTTGGCGCGATCGGCGCGATCGAAGCCCAGCGCGCCCTTGTTCATGCCCTCGACGACAGCGCCGATCTGGTGGTCCTGCCGGCGCCGGGCGAGGACCTGTCCAGTTTCACGCCCTTCGTCGATATCGCGGTTCAACGCCACATGCGCGCCGACGTGCGCTTCTTTGCCAATTGAGGTCGCCATGCTGCTGACACCCACGGAAATGGAACGGCTGGTCATCTTCACCGCCGCCGAAATGGCCCGCAAGCGCAGGGCCCGGGGCCTGAAGCTGAACCACCCGGAAGCAGTCGCCCTGATCTGCGACGAAATCCTGGAAGGCGCGCGGGACGGGCGTTCGGTCGCCGATCTCATGGGCTTCGGCTCCACCGTGCTGACGACCGACGATGTCATGCCGGGTGTCGCCGCCCTGATGCCGATCCTGCAGGTCGAGGGTCTGTTCCCGGATGGCACGAAACTGGTCACGGTGCATGAACCCATCCGCCCGGCGGCGGGCTCGGCGCCCGATGCTCTGGTGCCCGGGCGCCTGCATCCGGCCGATGGCGATATCGAGCTGAACGCCGGCCGTCCGCCGGTCAGCGTCCTGGTGCGCAACAGCGGCGACCGGCCGATCCAGATCGGTTCCCACTATCATTTCTTCGAGGCGAACAAGGCCCTCGATTTCGATCGCGAGGCCGCTTTCGGGCGCCGGCTGGATATTCCCGCCGGCACCGCCGTCCGCTTCGAGCCGGGGCAGGAAAAATCCGTCACCCTCGTCCGCTTCGGCGGGCGCCAGTCGCTGACCGGGTTGAACGGACTGACCGGGGGCGACGTGACCGACCCGGCGGTCAAGGACGCGGCCCTCGCGCTGGCGCGGGCCCGCGGTTTCAGGGGGGCTTGAGCCATGGCGATCATTTCTCGGGCGGCTTACGCCTCGCTCTATGGCCCGACAGTGGGCGATGGCATCGAACTGGGTGATACCGGCCTCGTCGCGGTGATCGAGAAGGATTACGCGGTCTACGGCGACGAATGCCTGCATGGCGGCGGCAAGACCCTGCGGGATGGCATCGGTCTCGCCGCCGGTGTGACCAGCGCGGAGGGGGCGCTGGATTTCCTGCTGTGCAACGCCGTGATCATCGATCCTGTCGTCGGCATCGTTAAGGGCGATCTCGGCATTCGCGACGGCCGCATCGTCGGCATCGGCAAGGCGGGCAATCCGGCCATCATGGATAGCGTCGATCCCCGGCTGATCGTCTCGGCCGCGACCACGGTCCGCGATTGCGAGGGCCTGATCGTCACGGCCGGCGCGATCGATGTCCATGTCCATTTCGACAGCGCGGGCCTTTGCGACCACGCGATCTCGTCGGGTATCACCACGCTGTTCGGCGGCTCGCTCGGTCCGATCACCGTCGGCATCGACTGCGGCGGCCCGTTCAACGTCGGCAAGATGCTGCAGGCGGCGGAAGCCTTTCCGGTCAATTTCGGCTTTCTCGGCCGGGGCAATTCCCATGTCTCGGCCTCGCTGGTCGAACAGCTGGAAACGGGCTGCGTCGGTCTGAAGATCCACGAGGACTGGGGGGCGATGCCCGCGACCATCGATCACTGCCTGTCGGTGGCCGACGATCTGGATTTCCAGGTTCAGCTGCACACCGACACGCTGAACGAATCCGGTTTCGTCGAGGATACGCTGGCGGCGATCGGCACGCGCACGGTCCATATGTATCACACGGAAGGGGCGGGCGGTGGCCACGCCCCCGATATCATCCGGGTGGCGGGGCTCGCCAACTGCCTGCCGTCCTCGACCAATCCGACCAATCCCTACACGGTCAACACCTTCGACGAACACCTCGACATGACCATGGTCTGCCACCATCTGAACCCGGCGATCCCGGAAGACGTGGCCTTCGCCGAAAGCCGGATCCGCGCCCAGACCATCGCGGCCGAAGACGTGCTGCATGATATCGGTGCCATCTCCATGCTGGGCTCCGACAGTCAGGGCATGGGCCGCATTCACGAGGTGATCTGCCGGACCTGGCAGCTGGCCTCGAAGATGAAGCGCCAGCGCGGGCCTCTGCCGGAAGACAAGCCCGGCCGGGGCGACAATGCCCGCATCAAGCGCTATGTCGCGAAATACACGATCAATGCCGCCCGCAGCTTCGGCGTCGCCCAGCACATCGGCTCGCTCGAGGATGGCAAGATGGCGGATATCGTCGTCTGGCGGCCGGGCTTCTTCGGCATCAAGCCGGAAATCGTGATCAAGGGCGGTTTCATCGCCTGGGGCGCCATGGGCGATTCCGCGGCATCGCTGATGACCTGCGAGCCCTTGCGGATGCGGCCGCAATGGGGTGCCTTCGGCCGGGCGGCGCCGGCGCTTTCCGCCTGCTTCGTCCATCCGCTGGCGATTCAGAAAGGTCTGGCGGGCACGCTCGGCCTGTCCAAGATGTTGCTGCCGGCGGAGGGCACGCGCAAGCTGACCAAGGCCGACATGCTGTGGAACGACCGCTGTCCCGAAATGCGCGTCGATCCCCAGACTTTCGATGTCTATGTCGATGGCGAGATCGCCACCTGCGAGCCGGCCTCGGAAGTTCCCCTCGGCCAGCGCTACATGCTGCGGTGACCGGAATGAACAGCGCATTGGAAGCACGGCGTTCCACGGCGGCGCGCATCGGCATCGGCGGCCCGGTCGGATCGGGCAAGACGGCCCTGATCGAGGCGCTGATCCCGGTTTTGCACGCGCGGGGTGTCGACCTGGCCGTGATCACCAATGATCTGGTCACGGCCGAGGACGCGGAGCGCTTGCGCCGCTCCGGCCTGATCGATCCCGAACGGGTGTCGGCGGTCGAGGCGGGCGCCTGCCCCCATACGGTGATCCGCGAGGACCCCAGCCTGAACATCATGGCCGGCGATGTGCTGGAGGAGCGTTTCCCCGGTGTCGAGTTGCTGATCTTCGAAAGCGGCGGCGACAATCTGGCCTCCACCTTCTCCCTCGATCTCGTCGACTGGTGGATCTTCGTGATCGACGTGGCCGGCGGCGACGACATTCCGCGCAAGAAGGGGCCGGGCGTGCTGCGCGCCGATCTTCTCGTGGTGAACAAGACCGATCTTGCCCCCCATGTCGGCGTCGATCTTCCGCGCATGTTGGCGGAGGCCCGGCAGGTGCGGGGCGGCCGTCCCGTGATCGCGACCAACGCGCGGCGCGGCGCGGGCGTGGCCGCCGTGGCGGACGCCATCGTCGCGGCGGTCCTGTTCGATCACGCCCCGGCGGCCTGACGCGATGGCCGGGGCGGAACTATGCTTCGAGTCCGGCGGCGGGCGCAGCGTGCTCACGCGCCAATATGTGCCCTATCCCTTCCATATCACCCGGCCCTTCTATCTGGACCGGGCGCGGCCGGATCTGGCCACGCTCTATCTGCAATCCTCGTCCGGTGGGCTTTATAGCGGGGAGCGGCTGACGCTCGATCTGCGGGTCGGCCCCGGGGCGGCGGCGCAGGTGACGAGCCAGGCCTCGACCGTCGTTCACGATTGCCGGGGCCAGCCGGCCCTCCAGTCGACCAGCCTGTGTCTGGAGGCGGGAAGTTTCGTCGCCCATACGCCGGAGCCGGCGATCCTGCTGCCCGGTGCCGCGCTGGACAGCCGGCTGGCGGTCACCCTGTGGCCCGGCGCCGCCGGTGTGGTGACGGATGGCGTGCTGGCCCATGATCCGACCGGCGCGGGCCGCGGTTTCGACAGTCTGATGGTCGAGAACCGGATACAGGCCCCTGATGGCACCCTTCTGCTGTGCGATCGCCAGGCCGTGAGCGGCGCGCTTCTCCAGAGCGCCATGGGCGGATACCGCTGCCTGGGCAGCGCCCTGATCTTTGGCCCGGGCAGCGCAGCCCTCGCCGGGGCCGAGATCGAGGCGCGGCTGGATGCCCTCGGCTGTCATGCCGGGGCATCCCTTCTGCCGGGTGGCCTTGGCCTCGGCATCCGCCTGCTGGCGCCGGAAGGCGACTGCTTTCGCAAGGGCCTGTCGCTGATCTTCGATCTGGCGTTCGAGGCGTTGGTCGGCCAGATCCCGGCGCCGCGGCGGAAATAGATCGATCCGCTGTATTTTGTGCGGGCGCGATCGGCAAAATACCGAAAACGTGAATATTTTGCGAAATGAAAATAAATCCCGGGAATTCCCGGGATTGGGCGCCATATATCGCCCGTATCAATTTCAAATATTGCGTCCGAATTCTGGATGAAGATTTCGGGTGCCTTTTCCCCGTCAAGGGGTCTCGCCTGCAGACGCCCGGATTTCCCGTCGGTCGCTGAAACCAACATCTGACCATCGGAGATCGATCATGGCTGCCAAGGACATCAAATTCGCCGGCGACGCCCGCGACCGCCTGTTGCGCGGCGTGGAGGCCCTTGCCGATGCGGTGAAGGTCACCCTCGGCCCCAAGGGTCGGAATGTTCTCGTCGCGCGGAATTATGGCGCGCCCCGCATCACCAAGGATGGCGTCACCGTCGCCCGCGAAGTCGATCTGTCCGATCGTTTCGAGAACATGGGGGCGCAGATGGTGAAGCAGGTCGCGACCCGCAGCAGCGATCTGGCCGGCGACGGCACGACGACCGCGACGGTGCTGGCCGGGGCGATCCTGCGCGAAGGGGTGAAGGCCGTGGCCGCCGGGCTCGACCCGATGGAGTTGAAGCGCGGCATCGACATGGCCACGACGGCCGCCGTGGCCGAGATCGCCCGCCTGTCGCGCAAGGTCTCGACCAGCGCGGAAATCGCCAATGTCGGCCGGATTTCGGCCAATGACGATCGCGAGATCGGCGACCTCCTGGCCAGCGCCATGGAAAAGGTCGGCCGGGAAGGCGTGATCACGGTCGAGGAAGGCAAGTCCCGTGAAACCAGTCTCGAAACCGTAGAGGGCATGAGTTTCGACCGGGGCTATGTCTCGCCCTATTTCGTGACCGATGCCGAGAAGATGACCGTCGCCTTCGAGCAACCCTATATCCTTCTGCACGAACAGAAATTGCCCGGCGTCCAGGCCCTGTTGCCGCTGCTCGAGCTTGTCGCGAAAAGCGGCCGGCCCTTGCTGGTCATCGCCGAGGATATCGCCGGCGAGGCGCTGGCGACCCTGGTCGTGAATGCCCTGCGCGGCGGTTTGAAGGTTGTCGCGGTCAAGGCCCCGGGCTTTGGCGACAGAAGGCGCGCCACCCTGGAAGACATCGCCGTCCTGACCGGCGGCGAAGTGATCACCGAAGACCTCGGGACCAAGCTGGAAAATGTCACGCTGGCCATGCTGGGTCAGGCGGGCTCGATCAAGGTCGACAAGGAAAATACCCTGATCGTCGATGGCGCTGGCGACAAGGCCGCCATCGCCGCCCGCTGCGCCCAGCTGCGCCGCCAGATCGAGGATACGACCTCGGACTACGATCGCGAGAAATTGCAGGAGCGGCTGGCGAAACTGTCGGGCGGCGTCGCCATCATCCGCATCGGCGGCGGCAGCGAGACCGAGGTGAAGGAGCGGGGCGACCGGGTGGACGATGCGCTTCACGCCACCCGCGCCGCGGTCGAGGAGGGGATCGTCGCCGGCGGCGGTGTCACCCTGCTTTATGCCGGCAAGGTGCTGGATGGTCTCAACCCGGCCAATGCCGACCAGAAGGCCGGCATCGACATCATCCGCCGGGCATTGCAGGCGCCCGCCCGCCAGATCCTGGTGAATGCCGGCGAGGAAGCCTCGATCATCGTCGGCAAGCTGATCGAGACCGGCGATCCGACCCGGGGCTTCGATGCCCGCGAGGGCGGCTTCGTCGACATGATCGCGGCCGGTATCATCGATCCGGCCAAGGTGGTCCGCCTCGCCCTTCAGGGCGCCGCGTCCATCGCCGGCCTCATGATCACGACGGAAGCCCTGATCGCCGAGCGCGTGCAGGGCGGCGAAGATCTGGCGGCCTGACCGGCCGGCCCCGGGCTAACGCCCGGCGGCCGAGCGGTAGAAGAAGAACTTCGCGATCTCGACCAGCACAAGATAAAGCACGGTCGTGCCGAACAGATAGGCGAAGAACAGCGGCGGCGCGACGAAACCGAACCACTCGCCAACGGGCAGGAAGGGCAGGGCGATCGCGACGGCGACCGCCCCTACCGCCATCGCGATCAGCAAGGGGTGGGGCCGGCTGCGGAACAGCCGGTGCCGCGTGCGGATGGCGAAGACCACCATCACCTGGGTGGTAATGGATTCGATGAACCAGCCGGTCTGGAACAGGGCTTCGCCCGCGTCGAAGAGATGCAGCAGGGCATAGAAGGTCAGGAAATCGAAAACCGAGCTGAGCGGCCCGAAGACGAGCATGAACCGCTCGATCAGTCCGACATCCCAGGTCACCGGGCGGGCGGTTGCCTCTTCATCGACCCGATCGAAGGGAATGGCGATTTCCGAGACGTCATAGAGCAGGTTGTTCAGCAGGATCTGGATCGGCAGCATCGGCAGGAAGGGCAGGAACAGCGCCGCCCCCGCCATGCTGAACATGTTGCCGAAATTCGAACTCGACCCCATCAGGGCGTATTTGGCGACATTCCGCACCGTGCCGCGGCCGTGAACCACGGCATCGCGCACGACCGATAAATCATGATCGAGCAGGATGAGGTCGGCCGCCGCCCGGGCGACATCGGCCGCGCCATCGACCGAAACTCCGACATCGGCGGCGTGAAGGGCTGGCGCGCCCTTGACGATCAGGCGGCGACCGGCCTCGTGCTCGACCAGGATCGAGACCCGGCGGCGCTCGAAATCGAAGGGCACCTCGTCGATCTTCTTCCAGGCCGTCATGTCGAAGGGATGGGCGGCGATGATCGCCTCGTCGAGCGGGCTTTTCATTCCGCTCTCGAAATGGCTGTTGATACAGGCATGGGCGTAGGCTCGCCGGCTCTCGGCGCCGGTGCCATCGATGACGCGGACCAGCTTGATCGTGGCTTCGGTCAGGGTGCCGGTCTTGTCGGTGCACAGGACATCCATGGCGCCGAGGTCGTGAATGGCCGTGAGGTGCTTCACGATCACCTTGCGCTTGGCCAGATCCATGGCCGCCCTGGCCAGCGTCACGGTCACGATCATCGGCAGAAACTCGGGCGTCAGCCCGACGGCGAGCGCGAGCGCGAACATCAGCGATTCCAGCGCGGGCCGGGCGAAGGAGATATTCACCACGAGGACGAAGAGCACCATCAGGATGGTGAAACGCATGATCAGCATCCCGAAGCGGTGGATGCCGATGGCGAAGGCGGTGGCCGGCGGTTTCTCCGCGAGGCCGGTGGCGAGATGGCCGAGCGCGGTCGCGCCACCCGTGCGGCAGACGACGGCGGTCGCCGTGCCGCTGATCACCGACGTGCCGGAAAAGACCGTGTTCGAGGCGCCGGCCGGATTTTCGGCCCCCAGGGCGGTGTCGGTCACCTGTTTTTCAGCGGGATAGGGTTCGCCCGTGAGCAGGGCCTGGTTGACGAAGAGGTCGCGGCTTTCGATCAGCCTGGCATCGGCGGGGACGAGATCGCCAGCGATCAGTTCGATAATGTCGCCCGGCACCAGCTGATCGATCGGCACCGAGACGCAGGTGCCGTCACGGCGCGCGCTTGCCCGGACCGCGACCGACCGGCGCAGCGCCTCGACCGCGCTCTGGGCGCGGGCTTCCTGAACGAAGTCGAGCGTGATGCTCATGGTGACGATGGCGACGACGACGAAAAAGCTGGTCACATCGCCCGTCGCGGCGGAAAGCCCGCTGGCGACAAGGAGAATGATCACCAGCGGATTGCGGAAACGCGGCAGAAACTGCAGCCAGAGCGGCGTGGGCCGCTGGGTCTTGGCGGCGTTGAGACCGTATCGCGCCCGCCGCGATGGTACATCGGTGCCCTCAAGGCCGGCGGGGGTGGTTTTCAATCGTCCGAGCAGTTGGTCGAGCGGCTCCTGCCAGATGTCTTCGGCGGCCTGATCCTGTCTCGGCGTCGCGCCCATCGGTGACCGTCCTTCCGTGTCGCACGCATTGTTATAGCGTCGACCGGCCGGCAACGCGAACCCGTGCGGCCCTGACGCGGGCGTGAGTGTTTTCCGATCCTGATCCGCGGTGTTCGCGGACGCTAAGGTTTCCCGGAATTGGGTGCATGGGGACATCGCCGGGGGCTCGATGAAAGCGTTTGTCTATTGCGGGGATGGTCGCACCGCGCTGGAAGACCGGCCGATGCCTCGGATTTCGGCGCCAACGGATGTCGTCGTCCGCATAACGAGAACAACGATCTGCGGGACTGATCTTCACATCCTCGGTGGGCGCGTGCCGACATGCGAGCCCGGCCGTGTCCTCGGCCACGAGGGGGTCGGCGTGGTCGCGGCGAAAGGGCAGGGCGTGATGATGTTCGGGATCGGGGACAAGGTCCTGATTTCCTGCATCACCGCTTGCGGCCAATGCGATCGCTGCCGGCGGCTGAAATATTCCCGCTGTCTCCACGGTGGATGGATGCTGGGCCATACGATCGACGGGACACAGGCTGAATTCGTTCGGATTCCCTTCGCGGATCACAGTCTCTATCTCCTGCCGGACGAGGCGGACGAGGATGCGCTCGTCATGCTGAGCGACGTCATGCCCACCGCGTTCGAGTGCGGTGTCCTCGGCGGTCAGGTCCAGGCCGGCCGGACAGTCGCGATCATCGGCGCGGGACCCGTGGGCATGGCGGCGCTGCTGGTCGCGCAGCTTTATGCTCCCGCGGCGATCATCGTGATCGACATGGATGAGGCGCGGCTCCAAATAGCGGTCGGTCTCGGCGCGACAACCACCGTCGATGGCCTCGGGGGGCGGGCCCGCAAGGCGGTGGTGGATCTGACCCGGGGCAGAGGCGTGGACACGGCCATTGACACGGTTGGCCTTCCGGCCAGCACGGCGCTGTGCCGTGCCATCATCGGGACGGGCGGGCGGATCGCTGCCTCGAGCATTTGTGGGATCGCAACATCACGGCCGACAGCCGGCTGGTGGACACGATCAGCACCCTGATGCTGCTGAACATGGTTCGTTCCGAGAAACTCGACCCGAGCCGCCTGGTGACACACCATTTCAAGCTGGACCGGATTCGGGATGCATATGAAACTTTTGCTCACTCGGCGGCGACGCGGGCCCTGAAGGTCATTGTCGAAGTTCCGCCACCCTCGACCGATGGTCGCGGCCTCGCTGGAGGTTCGTGGCCCTGATGCGGCTGGGAGAGCACTGGCTATCGTGATCGCGCTTGGTATCTATCACCGCACCGTCTATCGCTACCGCAGCCCGGTCGCCCTCGGTCCTCACCGGCTGATGGTGCGGCCCCGGGAAAGCCGTGAATTGCGCCTGCGCGCCTTCGACATCGCGACTTCCCCCGTCGCCACGCTCACCTGGGCCAATGATGTCTACGGCAACATCGTCGCGACGGCGTATTTCCAGGGGCTTGCCGATCAGCTGGAGATCGTCTGCCGCTCCACGATCGAACTCGACGCCGTGGCCTGGCCGGTTTTCGACATCGCGGCATCGGCCATCGACTATCCCTTCCGTTACGAGGCGGACGAGGTGACCGATCTCGGCGCCCTGATCTTTCCCCGTCATGCCGATCCGGCCGGCCGCCTGCGCAATTGGGCCGCCGGTTTCGTCCGCGGCAATCCAACGGACACGCTCTCGCTGCTCAAGGACATGTGCACGGGGATATCCGCCTGGATCCGCTATCAGGACAGGGAAGACGAGGGCACGCAGACGCCGCTTGAAACGCTTGATCGGGGCTGGGGGTCATGCCGGGATTTCGCCGTGCTCTTCGTCGAGGCGGTGCGCAGCCTTGGTTTTGGCGCGCGGATCGTCTCCGGCTATCTGGACAATTCCTATTCGGGCCGTGCCGGCTCGGCCGGGGCCGGCTCGACCCACGCCTGGGCCGAGGTCTATGTGCCGGGCGCGGGCTGGATCACTTTCGACCCGACCAACCGCAGTGTTGGCGGCCTTAACCTGATCCCGGTCGCGGTCGGCCGCGATATTCGGCAAGTGGTGCCGGTCGCCGGCAATTTCGGTGGTCGGGCCGATGCCTTTCTGTCGATGCATGTCGAAGTTCAGGTGAGCACCGGCCCGCATTTCGTGCAGAATTGAGCCCCGATTACCGGAAGGTCTCATTTTATATGCCTCGCCAATACCTATATTGTGTAGAACTGAGTTTTACTGGCCGATGATTTTGACTTGAGGTCGCGGCGATAGCCTGTTTTTCATTTTCATCTTTTGTCGCGCGGTGCCCGTCGGCATCGGCGATCTGTCGGGAAATCCATCATGAAGTCGCCCACTCAAGCCCATCGGGATGCGCGGAAATTCAACAGCACGCTGCATCTTGCCGGCGCCAACGCTGGCAAGACCGGCGATCTCGTGCGTGCGGCGGGGCGGGTCATCCATCACCGCATGGTGCTGGGCACCCGGGCGATGATGAGCCCGGCCGATGCCGATCACGCTGAATTCTCGCGCATGATCCCCGAAAAGATCGGGGCTTTTTCCGAAGCGGCCCAGATCTGGCTGCGCTGGTCCGGCCTGATCGCCGATCAGGTTTCAGGCTATATCCGCCGGGAAATCGCCGCCGCCAACGATATCGCCGCGGCCTCTGCCGTCAGTGGCTCGCCGGTCGGACTGGCCGCCCTGCAGCAGCAGGCGGCGTCCGACTGGATGGGCCGGGCCTATTCCCAGGGTCTGGCCCTCGGCGCGCTGATGATGCGGTCGCAGGACGCGATCATGGCGCCGGTCCTGCGCACGGCCGAAGCCAACGCGCGACGGCTCGGTCGCTGACGTTTTCCGCAACACGCCGCCCGCGGCCGGGACTCACCCCGCCAGATGCTGGACCTCGTGATCGCCGAGGGGACCGGCGGGGATCGCGTCGACGGCGCGGCGAAGCCGGTGCAGGGTGCCGTCGCCAAGGCCGAGGCGGGTGATTTCGTCGACGGTGGCGGCCAGATAGTCGCGGTTGCGCCCGGCGATACCCTCGGCGTCGGCGATCATCCGCGCCTGCTGCTCGAAGCCGAGGCCGCCGGCATATTGCTCATGGGCCCGATCGGCGACATAGGTGACGGCGGGATGCATCCCGGCATCGGTCCGCACCGGCAGGAATTTCTCGATATAGACATTGGTGACCAGTTCCCGCTCGCGCAGATAGGCGAGGGTGGCCTCGCGTTCGGCCGCGACGACGCGGAAGACGACGCCCCGGCACGAGCCGCCGCGATCGAGGCCGAGAACAAGGCCCGGCTTCTCGCAGGTGCCGCGGTAATGGTGGGAATAGATGCAGAAGGCGCGGTGATAGCCGTGCAGCGTGGCCGGCCGGCAATCGACATGAGAAAAGCCCGGCCGCCAGATCAGCGAGCCGTAACCGAACACAAACAAGTCACCCGTCAGTTCCGCCATGCCATCCTCGATCACGCCGCGGCCTCTTCCGCCGCCGACCATCCTTGCCTATAGAGGGAGCCGGCCGGGGCCAAGGGAGACATTGTGGTGAAATCCAGACGGTATCTCTACCTGACTTTATTCGTCATCGTCGCCATCGGCGTCTGGACCGCTTATTGGTTCATGCTCGCCAGTCAGGTGCGCGAGCGCGCGCGGGCCTTCATCGATCAGCAGACGGCCAGCGGTGTCGAGATCGCCTTCACGAATTTCGATGTCGGCGGCTATCCCTACCGGATCGAGGCGACGGTCGACAATCTGACCATCTCCATGCCGCGTCAGCCGGGCAAACCCGCCTTCGCCGTGCCGAGGCTGGTCGTGCTCGGCCTGCCGTGGAACCCCAATCTCGTCGTTGCCCGCATCGAAGGCGACGCGGTGACCCGCTGGACCGACGCCCGCAACGAAGAACAGCGCGCGACTTACCGCGCCGAGTCGACCGGCCTGTCGGTCGGCCTCGAAGGTGGGCAACCCAAGCGCTTCGCCCTGTCGATGGATCGCCCCCGGCTGGAATCGAGCCTGCTCGCCGGACCCGTCTCGGCCAAGGTCTTCGAGATTCACGCCCGCCTGCTGGACGGCGGGCCGGTCCCGGCCAGCGATGGTGCCGCCGGCAATACGCCGACCGCGCCCCTGTCGATGGAACTCGCGCTGGATGGCGAGGCCGTGGTGCTGCCGCCGCTGCCCGATGCCGTGCTCGGCAACGAGATCACGTCCTTCGGCTATACGGTCGGCCTGGCCGGACCATTGCCGCGCTATCTGCCGGGCACGGCGCCGCGCGACATGATCGGCGCCTGGGCGCAGGCCGGCGGCACCATCGAGCTGACGCGGGCGGAAACCCGCTGGGGCAGCCTGAACTCGACCATGACCGGCAGTTTCTCGGTCGACGGCGAGATGCGCCTCCTCGGCGCCATGTCGGGCCGGGTCGGCGGGCTGGAGCCGCTGATCGACGGCGCGGTGGCGCGGGGCCGCATGAATCCCGGCCAGGCGCAGAGCATCAAGAAGGCCCTGAACGCCATCGGCTTCATCACCAGGGACGCGGAAGGGCGGGTGCCCTTCGCCCTGACCTTCCAGGACGGCAAGGTCTCGATGGGGCCGGTGCAGGTGGGCGAACTCCGGCCCCTGTTCTAGCACCGTTTTCCGACTATCTCGTCGCCCCGGCGAAGGCCGGGGCCTTTGGACGAGAGAGGCGCCCTTGCCGGCCCAGGGTCCCGGCCTTCGCCGGGACGACGACAGGGGGAGGGCGCTTCGCCGGGCGGCAAAGCTATTCGGCGCTGCCCGGGACCCGGCGGCCGAAGTCGGCGGCCGGGGTTTCCTGACCGGCGTCGACGATGGAGCGGCGGATCGCCCGCGTCCTCGTGAAGAGGTCGAACAGCGTGTCGCCCTCGCCCCAGCGGATCGCGCGCTGCAGCGCCGTCAGATCCTCGACGAAGCGGCCCAGCATCTCGAGCACGGCTTCCCTGTTGTTCAGGAAGATGTCGCGCCACATGGTGGGGTCGCTCGCCGCGATGCGGGTGAAATCGCGAAAGCCGCCGGCCGAATATTTGATCACTTCCGACTGGGTGACGGTCTCGAGATCCGAGGCCGTGCCGACGATATTGTAGGCGATCAGATGCGGCACATGGCTGGTGATCGCCAGCACCAGGTCGTGGTGCTGGGCGGTCATGATCTCGACCTTGGCACCCATGGCGGCCCACAGGCGCGAGACCTTGTCGAGGGCGGCGGCATCGCCATCCTCGGGCGGGGTCAGGATGCACCAGCGGTTCTCGAATAATTCGGCGAAACCGGCTTCCGGCCCCGAATGTTCGGTCCCGGCGACCGGATGGCCGGGCACCAGATGCACGTTGAGCGGCAGATGCGGCCCAACCTCGCGCAGGACCATGGCCTTGACCGAGCCGACATCGGTGACGATGGCGCCGGCCTCGACCACCGGGCCGATTTCCTCGGCGATCCTGCCGAAGGCGCCGATCGGCGTCGCGAGGACGATCAGGTCGGCGCCCTTCGCGGCCTCGGCGGCGGTGGCATGGGCGGCATCGACGAGGCCAAGGCGCAGCGCCGTCGCCCGCGTCGCTTCCGAACGGGCGGCGCAGACGATCTCGCCGGCAAGGCCGTGGCGCCGCATAGCGAGCGCCATCGACGAGCCGATGAGGCCGATGCCGATCAGCGCGACGCGGCTGAACAGGGGCTGTTCAGCCATGGTCACCCCGCAGGAAATCGGCGATGGCGGCGGCCGCGATCTCGCATTCCTCGCCGGTGCCGATCGAGATGCGCAGGTGATGCGGCAGGCCGTAGGACGTGACCCGGCGCAGCAGGATGCCGCGGTTGGTCAGGAATTCATCGGCCTCGGCGGCAGTCTTGCCGGCTTCCCGGGGGAATTCGACCAGCAGGAAGTTGGTGACGCTGGGCGCGACCTTCAGGCCGAGCTGGGTCAGCCGGCCGGTCAGCCAGGCGCGCCACTGCGTATTGTGGCGCCGTGCTTCCTCGAGGAATTCATCGTCGGCCAGGGCGGCGACGCCCGCGGCCTGGGCCGCCATCGAGATGTTGAAGGGTCCGCGCACCCGGTTCAGCACGTCGGCGACGCCTTCCGGGCAATAGGCCCAGCCGAGGCGCAGCGCCGCGAGGCCGTAGAGCTTCGAGAAGGTGCGCAGCATGACGACATTTTCCGCGGCCTCGACCGCGCGGATGCCGGCCTCGTAATCGTCGGTATCGACGAATTCGGCATAGGCGGCGTCGAGCACCAGAAGAACATGGGGCGGCAGGCCGGCATGCAGCCGCGCGATATCCTCGGGCGGGACATAGGTGCCGGTCGGATTGTTCGGATTGGCGACATAGACGATCTTGGTCGCCGGTGTCACCGCCGCGAGCAGGGCGTCGACATCGACGCGAAGGTCCTTCTCGGGCGCCTTCACCGGCGTCGCGCCCGCCGTCCGGGCCGAGATCGGATAGACGAGGAAACCGTGCTCGGAATAGAGGACTTCATCCCCCGCCCCGGCATAGGAAATCGTCAGCAGGTGGATGAGCTCGTCCGAGCCGGCGCCGCAGACGATGCGATCTGCGGGAATGTCGAAACGGCTGGCGATCGCCTGGCGCAGGGCGCTGACGCCGCCGTCCGGGTAGCGGTGCAATTCGGCCGAAATGGTCCTGAAGGCCTCCATCGCCCTGGGGCTGGGGCCGATGCCGGATTCATTGGACGAAAGCTTGACCACCCGCTGGCCCGGCTCGGCTTTGGACCGGCCACCGACATAGGCGGCGATCTCAAGGATGCTGGAACGGGGCTGGGGCCTGGAATCGACCGGGGGCATGACGCCTCTCCTCGGGGAAACTGAAGGGATCAATAGCCGGACGTGCTGATCGGCCGGGCATATCCGCCGGCGGGGATCGCCTGGGCGATCTCGTCGCCATGGGCGGCCAGCAGCGAATGAAGACGGGGGTCGCCGTCATGCAGCGGACCATCGACCTCGAACAGATGCAGCGTGTCGCCGCCGCGCTGGCGGCTGTCGATGCACTGGCCGTTGATGCCGACCGCGGTCAGACGATCGCTCAGGCGGCCCCGGCTGATTTCCGTGCCATAGCCGGTGACGATGATCAGATAGCCGGCGTCATCGCCTGAAACCCCGGGACCGAAGGGGGCAACCGCCACCGCCTCGACCGGGCTGGAGCCGTCGCGGATGAAGGGCAGGCGGGCAATGATGCGGGGGCGCGCGGTGTCCGTCGATGCGAGATTGGGCCACCAGGCATTCTCGTCCCCCGCCGGCAGCGGCAGCACGCCGACGATCAGGCCGCCACTTTCGGCGACGGCGCGCAGGGCCTGGGCCGGGGTGTCGTGCAGATCGATGCGGGCGGCGCCGAAATGCGCCCGGGCGACATCGAAATGCTCGAGAAGGCCATAGGGGGCATAGAGCGCGACCGACAGCGGGGCCTGGCCGCGGGTAAGGCTCGAGATGATCTCGCGCCAGATCCGGCCCAGCAGCCCGACGGGCAAGGTGCCGCGATGGCGGCCGACCAGCCGGCGCAGGATGCTGGCTTCGCGTTCCGGCCGCAGTGCCGCGGTGCCGCGCTTGAGGACGGCTATCCGTTGCACGACGTCAGCCCGTTCCATCAACAGGTCGTGGAGGCGGTCGTCGATCTGGTCGATCTCGCGCCGCAGGTCGTCGAGGTCGATGGGTTTCTCGCTCATTCGCGGGTACTGAACTGAAGGCCGGACGGGCCGTCCGAAGGCCTGACGTTTTTAGACGGATGGCAACGGGAACGCAAAGAAAACATTGACTTGCGTGTGCCTGCCGCCTAACCGATTGTGCCTCGATCATGACCATCTTCGCCGAACCCGAAAATCCGGCCCCCGGACCTGAAGCCGAGGCCGGCGCCAGCCTCGCCGCCTCCGCCGGCAAGCGCGCCCTGCTTGGGGTGGACGCTCCCTTGCGGCTCGATTCCGGCGCGACCCTCGGTCCCTTTACCGTCGCCTACGAAACCTATGGCACCCTCGATTCACTGAAATCGAACGCGGTGCTGGTCTGCCATGCGCTGACCGGGGACCATTATGCCGCCTCGACCCATCCGATGACCGGCAAGCCCGGCTGGTGGGGCGACCTGATCGGCCCGGGCAAGGTCATCGATACCGACCGTTTCTTCGTCGTCTGCTCCAATGTCCTCGGCGGCTGCATGGGTACCACCGGCCCGCGCGACACCAATCCGGCGACAGGGCGGCCCTATGGCCTCGATTTTCCGGTGATCACCATCGGCGACATGGTGCGGGCGCAAGGTCTGTTGCTCGATCACCTCGGCATCGAGACCCTGTTTTGCGTCATTGGCGGCTCCATGGGGGGGATGCAGGTGCTGCAATGGGCCTCGGCCTGTCCCGAGCGGGTCTTCGCCGCCGTGCCGATCGCGACCGCCGCCCGCCATTCGGCCCAGAACATCGCTTTCCACGAGGTCGGCCGCCAGGCGATCATGGCCGATCCGGAATGGCGGGGCGGGGCCTATCTCGACGCGGGCACGCGGCCGCGCGCCGGTCTCGCCGTCGCGCGCATGGCCGCCCATATCACCTATCTGTCCGAGCCGGCGCTGCACCGCAAGTTCGGCCGGCGCCTGCAATCGCGCGACCGGTTGGGCTTTTCCTTCGACGCCGATTTTCAGGTGGAATCCTATCTGCGGCATCAGGGATCGAGCTTCGTCGAGCGCTTCGACGCCAATTCCTACCTCTACATCACCAGGGCGATGGATTATTTCGACCTGTGGGAAGCCAATGGCGGCTCGCTGCCCAAAGCGTTCGAGGGCACGAGGACCCGGTTCTGCGTCGTCTCCTTCACCTCGGACTGGCTGTTCCCGACGGCGGAGAATCGCAAGATCGTCCACGCCCTGAACGCGGCGGCGGCCAATGTCTCCTTCGTCGAGATCGAGACCGACAAGGGCCATGACGCCTTCCTGCTCGACGAGCCGGAATTCCACAGCACGATGAGCGGTTTCATCTCCTCGGCCTGGGCGGCGCGTCAGAAGGCGGTGCGGGGATGAGCGGGGCCGAATCCATTCGCGTCGACCTCGGCGTCATCGCCGAGATGGTGACGCCGGGCACCAAGGTGCTGGACGTCGGCTGCGGCGACGGCGCCCTGCTGGCCTGGCTGGTGGAGCGCAAGGGCGTCGATGGCCGTGGCATGGAATTGTCGCAGCAAGGCGTCAACGCCTGTGTCGCCCGGGGCCTGTCGGTCATTCAGGGCGATGCCGACACCGACCTCGCCGATTATCCGGCCGGCGCCTTCGATTACGTGATCCTGTCGCAGACCCTGCAGGCGACGCGCAATCCGCGCCTCGTGGTCGAGCAACTGCTGCGCATCGGCCGCCACGCCATCGTCTCCTTCCCGAACTTCGGTTTCTGGAAGGTGCGCACCCATCTGCTGCTCGGCGGCACCATGCCCATGACCTCCTGCCTGGCCGAGCCGTGGTATTCGACGCCGAACATCCACCTCTGCACCATCCGGGACTTTCTGGATATGACGGTCGCGATGGGTGTTTCGGTCGAGCGTGGCCTCGCGGTCAATGGCGACGGCGCGTCACGGCCGATCCGGGGCGCCGGGCGGCTGGCCAATCTTTTCGGCGAACAGGCGGTATTCCAGCTCGCCCGGGGCTGACGCCGCCTGGTGCTCCAGCGACGGCACCAGGGCCTTGGCCTTGACCCGGCCGGTCACCCGCTCGCCCGGCGGGGTCAGGGCGTAGAGGCTCTTGCTCGCCTCGACCAGCAGAAGGCCGGAGAAGCTGGGCCACCAGCGGCTGCCCATCTTTTCCCAGAAAGGCGCCGTGCGGATCAGGAAACGGCGTTTCGTCGGCGGCAGATAAAGCGCGGGATGGCTGTTCAGCGGCTCGAACATCGCCCCGCGCAGGGTCTGTTCGATCTGTGACAGGGAATAGGGCCGGCCGGCGCCGAAGGGTGTCATGTCGAGGCGGGCCCAGATGCCGCGCCGGTTGGGCACCACGGCGATGACCCGGCCTTCCGGCGCCAGCACGCGCCAGATTTCGCGCAGCAGGGGCCGCAGGTCGGTCGCCAGTTCCAGTTCATGGACCAGCAGGATGCGGTCGATCGAGCCATCGGCGAGGGGCAGGGCGGTTTCCTCGGACAGGGCGACCGCCGCCGGCCCCCGGCGCGGCCAGCGTGTCACCCCTTGCGCGCCGCACATCAGGGCGATCACCCGTTCGGCCTCGCCCCGAAAAGGCCGCAGATAGGGCGTCGCATAGCCAAGACCAAGCACGGACATGCCCCGAAGGTCGGGCCAGAGTTCCTTCAGGCGGCGGCGCAACAGCCGACGGGTGACGGCGCCGAGAGGGCTATCGTAAAAGGCACGAAATTCGGTAACGTCCAGCCGCATTTTTGTCCCACCCGGATGCCCGGCATCGTGGCCGATCCGCGTCCTTCTGCCTATAGTGTTCCCATGACCGGCTTCGACATCCAGCTCATCCCGTGTTTCACGGACAATTACGTGCCCCTGGTGCGGGACCCCGCGACGGGCGTCGTGGCCATCGTGGACCCGGCCGATCCCGGCCCGGTGGCCGAGGCGCTGGAGCGGCTGGGCTGGCGGCCGTCGCTGATCCTGAACACGCATCATCACCCCGATCATGTCGGCGGCAACCTCGAGCTGAAGGCGCGCTATGGCCTGACCATCGTCGGGCCTCGGGGCGAGGCCGACAAGATCCCCGGCATCGACCGCGCGGTGGGCGAGGGGGACGCGGTGTCGATCGGCGCGATCACCGGCAAGGTTCTCGACGTGCCCGGCCATACCGCCGGCCATGTCGCCTATTGGTTCGAGCCGGCGGAAGTCGTCTTCGTCGGCGACACGCTGTTCGCCGCCGGCTGCGGCCGCCTGTTCGAGGGGACGCCGCAGCAGATGTGGGCCTCCCTGAACAAGCTGGCCGACCTGCCGGGCCTGACCAAGGTTTACTGCGCCCATGAATATACCGAGGCGAACATCCGTTTCGCCCTCAGCGTCGATCTCGAGAATCCCGCGCTCCGGGTGCGCGAGGTCAGCGTGAAGGCCGCCCGCCGCCTGGGCGAGCCGACGGTGCCGACCACGATCGGCGTCGAACTCGCGACCAATCCTTTCCTGCGCGCCGACCAGCGGACCATCGCCAAGGAACTGAAAATGGGTGACGCGCCGCCGCTCGCCGTTTTCACGGCCCTGCGCAAGGCCAAGGACAATTTCCGATGAGCCGGTTTCGCCTGTGCTGGTCGCCCACCTCGCCCTTCGTCCGCAAGGTGATGATCCTCGCCCATGAGACGGGCCTTGCCGGCGACATCGAATTGCTGGCCAAGAATGTCTGGGCGCCGGATACGGACATCGGGGCGACCAATCCCCTCGGCAAGGTGCCAGCCCTCGTTCTTGATGACGGCACGGTCGTCTTCGACAGTCCCGTCATCCTCGATGTTCTCGACCGCCAGCATGGTGGCCCGTCCCTCATTCCCGCGACCGGCCCGGAGCGGACCCGGGTCCTGACGCTTCAGGCCCTGGCCGACGGTGTGCTCGACGCCCTGGTGCTTCGCCTGCTCGAAGGCCGGCGGCCCGAGGCGGAACGCTCGGCCGCCTGGGTCGAACGCCAGATGCGCGCCGTCGCGCGCGGGCTGGACGCGCTCGAGGATGCTGTGTTCGGCTTCGGTCCGGCGCTCGACGTTGGCCAGATCACGGTGCTGGCCCTGCTCGGCTATCTCGATTTCCGTTTTCCCGCCGACGATTGGCGGGACGGCCGGGCCGCCCTTGCCGGCTGGTTCGAAACGGCGTCGAAGCGCCCGTCCTTCCTCGCGACGCTCCCGAAGGATCCGGTGTGAGCGCCGGCCTCGACGCGGCCGAGGTGATCCGCCGCCTCGGCCTGCAGCCCCATCCCGAGGGTGGTCATTACCGCGAGACCTTCCGTGATGGCGGGCCGGGCCGGGCCTCGTCGACGGCGATCTATTATCTGCTGCAATCGGGCGAAAATTCCCACTGGCACCGGGTCGACGCGGTCGAGGTCTGGCACTGGTACGCCGGCGCGCCGCTCGCCCTGTCGATCTCGCCCGATGGCCACGACATTTCGGGCCATCACCTCGGTCCCGACATTCACCTCGGTCAGCAGCCGCAGGTGGTGGTGCCCGCCTTCGCCTGGCAGGCGGCGGTCAGTCTCGGCCGCTGGACCCTGGTCGGCTGCACCGTCGCCCCCGGCTTCGACTTCGCCGGCTTCGAAATGGCCCCGCCCGACTGGCGGCCGAAACCCCGGCCGAGTTCGCGGCGACGTGGCCCTCACGAAGCGAAACTATAGGCGCCGCCTCTCGCGATGGCCTCCTGATAGGCCGGGCGGGTGTGGATCCGGGCCATATAGGCGGCAAGGCGCGCGTAGGGGCCAAGGAAGCCCAGCGCGCGGGCGACTTCGACGACGAAGATCAGCATGAAGTCGGGGCCTGTCGGCTCCGCGCCCAGGAAATAGTCATTCGCGCCCAGAGCCTCTTCCATGAAGCCCAGATGGTTGGCGACCTCGGACTGGATCCGGGGCATCAGCGGGCCGGCGGCCTCGCCCAGCCGGCTGCAATAGAGCGCCAGCATCAGCGGCAGCATGGCCGAGCCTTCGGCGAAATGGAGCCATTCCTCATAGGCGACCTCGGCCTCGATGTCGGGGCCGAAGCGGCGCTTGCCGTATTTGTTGATCAGATAGGCGACGATGGCGCCCGATTCGGCGACGCGCAGGTCGCCGTCGAAGATCACCGGGCTCTTGCCCAGGGGATGCACCGTCTTCAGGCTTTCCGGCGCCAGGCGAGTCTCGGCGTCGCGGGCATAGGGCACGACCTCATAAGGCACGCCCAGTTCCTCCAGCAGCCAGAGGATGCGCTGCGAGCGCGAATCGTTCAGATGGTGGACTTTGATCACGGACACTGTCGTCTCTCCCTTGGTGTTTTCCGAAGACTAGGGGAGGACGGTGCCGTGGCAAGCCTATCCCTTCCGCCCCGCGAGAATGGCGCCGAGGGTAATGGCGACGCAGGCGACGAAAATGCCGGCGCTCGCCTCGGCCTTGCCGGCCAGGACGAGAAGGATGGTGGAGGTCAGCGGCGTCGCATAGGCGAGGGCGCCCAGAAGGCGCGGGTTACCGCCCTTCATGCCGACATCCCACAGCAGGAAGGCGGCGCCCACGGGGCCGAGGCCGAGGGCGATCAGCGACGCCCAGGCAAGGCCGCCCTCGGGCCAGACGAAACTCTCGAACAACAGGTGACCGATGGCCGCCAGCAGGGCGGTGCCAAGGGCGAAGCCGGCGACGATGCCGCTGGGCACCCCGGCCATGCGGCGCGAGGCGAGGGAATAGGCCGCCCAGGTGACGGCGGCGGCGAGGGCCGCGACATAGCCGCCCATGGCATCCATCGAGAATTGCGCCCGGGGACCGATCAGGAAGACGACGCCGCCAAGGCCCATCAGCGCGCCCAGCACGGGCAGCGGGCGCAGGCGCTCGCCCGGCAGGAAGGCGGTGCCGACGACGATCAGCAGGGGCCACATGTAGTTGACGAGGCTGGCCTCGGCGGGCGGCGCGATGCCGAGGGCGAAAAAATAGAGCGCGTGATAGCCGAACATCCCGCCAAGCCCGATCGCCCAGACCGGCCAGGGCTGGCGATAGAGCGAAAGACCGTCGCCCCGGACGAGATTCATCGCGGCGAGCACGAGACCGCCGATGGCGAAGGTGATGGCGGTCTTCTCGAGCGCGGGGATCTCGGCGAGCGTGGTCAGCAGGGCGAGGGTGGACCAGAGCGCGATGGCCCCGGCCCCGAAAAGCGTCGCGCGGCCCCCCGGGGCCCGCCGCCGGGCCGGCGGGAACCCGGGTAAGCCCGCGCAAAAAAGGGCCCCCGGCGCCCTGATGGG